>JBJEFP010000218.1:0-8000 GCA_051874195.1 Lysinibacillus sp.
TTCGAAATGTTTATATTATCTATTGAAGCATACATAACCTTCCCGGCTATTTACAGGAGGTCTTTAAACTCGCACCAATCGACCAGGCGAGGCAGGTTGATCTGCCGATTATAGGATTGGTTTTTTACGATGACCTTCGTGCCGAGCTCAGCCAGCGTTTCCAGTACGGCGGGCTTATCATCGACGTAGTAGTCGAGCGCGAGCGTCTGGATGATTTGGATTTTCTCATGATCCGCCATGCCGCAGTAGAAGTTTTCATCCTTCACCGGGAAGCCCTGCGCCTTCACCCAGTCGCGTGTCTGCCGGCAATGATGCTTTGGGCGTGAGGTAATGTAGAAAATCTCGTGCCCCTCGGCGGCGAGCCCGTTTATTGTATCGACGGCGTCTGCAAAGGCGGGGCAGTCCGTGAAATAAATCTCCTCCATGCAATCCCGCCACATTTGGCTGCCCTGTTCATCGGTCATTCCGAACGGGGCATGGATTTCCACCGTTGAAAGCGCGTGGAATACATCGATCCCTAACTCTTTGTTTAATTTCTTATTGTATAAGTGAAATGCATGTTCACGTAAATTGATCAGTGTATCATCTATATCAAAACCAAATTTCATACTATCCTCCTGTACCTAGCCCATTATTGTAAAGTGTGAGGAAAAGCTCTGCTCTTTTTCGATTTGCAGTGCCTGGAGCTTTTCAATCTCTTGCCTGCGCTGGGCTGCACATGTCAGTGAATCGAGTTGTTCAATCATTTGTTGTTCGAGAATTCCGGCGAGCACATCGGCGTCCTTCATCGCACTGTTCAAGCCGAATGCGCCGGTCGGGGTCATCGTATGGGCCGCATCGCCTATCAGTGCAAGGCCGCGATGCCCCCAATCCTCGGTCAGGCTGCTGAAGACGTCAAGGACAATGAAGTCCTGCCAGGAAGTAATCTGTTCCTGCACGACTTCCGTTAGCTCAGGAAACGCATGGAGCAGGTTTTCGATGAAGGGGGCGAAGGGCTGCTTGCGAAGCGCCGCATAGCTGCCGGGCGGTATGTTCCAGCCAATCTGTACATAGCCCTTTGCCTGGGTGAACAGCGAAATCTGTGTATCTCCAACGAGCGCCATTTTGATGGAGGGCTGCCATCCGGCGGGGGCGGGTATGCGGGCCCATAGCAGGTCGTAGCCATGCTTGCGGATGGCCGTCTTGATATTCGCCTTTTTACGGACTGTCGAATAACGGCCGTCCGCTCCGACGACAAGCTTGCTGCTGATGGTGGATTCTTCCCCGTCACGTACAGCACGGACACCGACATAACGACCGTCCGCATCCTGTAAAAGGTCTGTCACTCGCGTGTTCAGACAATATTGGAAGCTTCCTTGGTCTTTGGCCACATCCAGAATTGCCTGCAGCAGATGGGCTTGCGGAACATGGATGCCCAAATGGCCGACAGCGGGGTCTGGCAGCACGGTTTTCATCAATTGGCCTTTATGCCAATACTCCAGCTGTTCCATTTTCAATAGGCCGAGCCTTTCCACGGCATCGAAAAGGCCGTGCTTTTTCAAAATGGCTTCGCCTTCCTCATTTATATGCTCCCCGCGAAAGGTCTTGGCAATTTGCCCCGACCGCTCCAGCAATAGAACGGAGATGCCTTTCTTGGCCAATAGATAGGCAAGCAAAGCACCCCCTGGTCCGGCACCGACAATGCAGACGTCTACTTTTTGGTTCATACATCTATCCTTCCTTTGGATAAGCGGTAATTCGCAAGTCTTCACCGATTTTTTCGACGTCAGCAAAATCCAGTAGCATCGCAGCATCGACCGTTTCAATATCGGTGCCTGTAAACGGCGTGATGGAATTGCGGCCGCCCAATACTTTCGGCGCCATATACACAAGGAACTTCTGGATGAGCCCTTGGCGGAGGAAGGAGGCATTCACTTCACCGCCGCCTTCCACTAACACATCAGTGATGCCAAGCCGGTAAAGTGCGTCCAGCATGTATGGTAAATCGAGTTTGCCATCAGTGAGGGGGACATATAGCATTTCTGCCCCTGCATTTTTGAATGGCGTGGCATGATGCTGCTGGCCTTCAGCCGTCACGATAATGGTCTTCGCCGCCTCGACCTCGAGGATTTGCGCATCCAGAGGTGTCCGTAGCTGGCTGTCCAATACAATGCGGATTGGATTCTTCCCGGGCCGGCCCTCTAGCCGTGTCGTCAAGGCCGGGTCATCCTTCAGCACGGTTCCTACACCGACCAGGATGGCGTCAATCTCATTGCGGAGTTCATGGACATCCATGCGAGCTTCTTCCCCTGTAATCCATTTTGAATGGCCATTGTATGTAGCGATCTTTCCGTCCAGGGTCATGGCGAATTTGGAAATGACGAATGGGCGGGCCGCCATCATGTTATGGATGAAGCGCTCATTCAAGCGGCGGGCCTGCCCCTCCAGCAGTCCGACTTCCACCTCGATGCCTGCTTCGCGCAGCAGATTAATGCCCCGTCCTGCAACGGAAGGGTTGGGGTCTTCCATCGCCACTACGACACGCTTTACACCTGATTCCTTGACCAGGTTGGCACAAGGTGGTGTTTTGCCGAAATGCGAGCAGGGTTCCAGGGTTACATACAGCGTCGCGCCTCCCGCATGTTCCCCGGCCATCCGGAATGCATGTACCTCGGCATGGGGCTCCCCGGCCTTTCGGTGAAGTCCTGTTCCGACGATGGAGCCATCCTTGACGATGACCGCTCCGACAAGCGGATTGGGGTTTGTCTTTCCTTTTGCGCTTGCCGCCAAATCAAGGGCGAGCTGCATGTAGTACTGGTCGTTCTTCATCTTCTACACCTCCATCTGTCATGATATGGCCAGCCTTTTCCACCTTCGTCTGCAGGTAGAAGCGGTTTGTCTCTGTCATGCCTCCCCAAAGCGGGATATGCTTATCTGCCAGCAACCCATGCTTTTGGAGTGCCGCGAGCTTGTTCGGATTGTTTGTAATGAGCGTTGCCGGCTTCTGACGGAGTGTCTTCAATAGCAGGATGGCCTCCTCGTAGGAGCGTGTATCATCCTCGAAGTCCAATGCATGATTCGCCTCCACTGTGTCGTAGCCATTCTCCTGAAGCAGGTAGGCCAGTGTTTTTGAAAATAGACCGATGCCACGGCCCTCATGATTGGCCAAATAGAAGATGGCACCGCAGCCGTGGTCGATGATCATCTTCATCGATTCATGGAGCTGATAGCCGCAGTCGCAGCGCTGGCTACCGAAAATATCCCCGGTATGGCAGATGGAATGCATCCGGACCAGCGCCTCGTCAGCGATGGCAAAATCACCATAGACAAGGATGGAGGATTGCTGTCCAACTGCCAGATTCATCTTGGAGATGTTCTGTAGCATCTGTTCAGCCGTTGTGCTTGCTTCTACAGGCAGCCATGAATACCACTGGAAGGTGGCTTCAACATCCCCTTGCTTGATGGGGAGTCGGACTGGACCTACTAGACATAGGTTTTCTGTCTCGTTTTTTTTGATAAACTGTATGCTTTTTGCTAAAATAGCGAGTTCTTTTTTCATTGTTATCACCATTCATCTTTTTAGTGTAAGTCTATGATAATGAAAAGATGCAGAGTTAGGCAGGGAAAGTTTTTTTGCATCACATATGCCCATTGTCCGTATGGAGGATGGATATGGGAAAATGCTGCAGGGCAACGTGTGTTCCTGATCATCATTTAAACTTACCTTTCGTAATTAAATATATAAAAGTTAATTATGGTTGTCTATTTTTTAAGTCTTTCGCTTAGGGAGGAAGGAAATAGCCTTCAGTCACCTTTTGTTCCCCTGGATATTTTATTGCGTAGAAAAGGAATATATTAACCCCTCTATTACATACATAAAATGAAGGGGGAGAGGCCATGTTCAAAGGAGAAAAGGAACTCCAAACGATAGAATATGTACCAGAGTCGGTGAAAAAGGCAGGGGTAAGGCTGGCGGAAGCAGGGGAAGTGAAGAGCATTTCCTTTTCTTCACGGAAACTGGTCATTGCGCTTGCCCGGACGATTTTAGCGATGAATCCAAAAGACAGGGATGTAGTGCATCAGGCAATCAGCTCCTATAGCGCACTCTATCCACTCATCAGCGAAGAGAAGGAATTCAGGTTTGCAGCGGATGTAGATGCGAAAATCCGGGATTATATTTTGTCTACCCGTACAGGGGAGTTGGCCCCGGCAATCGGCTATCTATTTGCACAGGAGAGATTGAATAGGCCGTTCATTGTGGATTTTGCCGGGCTGGTGGAGGATGAGGAATCCAAGGCGGCGGTCCCTGATATGATGGCAGCGTCTCCTACCGGGGAAATTACCTTCATTGAATCGAAGGGGTCAAAAGATATCCGAAACAAGGGCAAACTGCGCGATGCCATCATGCAAAGTGAGAGTGCCGCCACCCTTGTCGATGGAGCGGTGGATGATTTTTATGGACTGTTCATCTCCATTCCGAAGGCGGATGCCCACTATCCGGCGTCCATCCATTATACATGCACCATCAATGAAGGGCAGCGTGAGGCACATGATATCCGTCAGCTCATGTTCAAACATTATGCCAGCTGGTTCATGCTCCTTGGATTCGAGGAAGCGGCAGAATGCCTGGCGAACGGGGAGGCCATTCTATTGAAGAAGCCGAAAAAGCGGGCAATGTTTAAAAAGAAGAAGTATTATGTGCTGGATGCTTCTGATTCGCTTTTCTTCAACGTGGTCAGCATATGGGACAAGCAGTTCAAGGGAGCGGAGTTTGGCATTGCGGAGGACGTCTTCCACTTCCTGAGCGGCCGGATGGATGGGCCGATCCATTTTCCGCTACTCGAACAGCTGCAAAAGAAGGGGAAGAAATATGATTTGTTTGCAGACGGCACAGCCGTTTTTTATAAATAGAAGGAAGATACGCAAATGAAAAGTTTGCGTATTTTTATTTTGGAGCGAAACGGTAAGTGATTGAGCAAGCGGTAGGGGCGTTATTGGTAGGTTTCCATCTTATTACTTATAATGAGGGGAGGGGGTGGTGGAGATGTTCAAAATGGAAACGGGGAGTCCGGACAAGGAAACGGTGATTTTTCTCCATGGGGGCGGACTTGATCATACACAGTGGAAAGAGGTGATGCAGCATCTATCCAAGGACTTCCACTGTGTAGCGGTCGACTTGCCGATGCATGGAAGAAGCGTCCATATCACGCTTTCGATGACAGCCGTGATGGAAGAGATGGAAGTCCTTCTGAAATCCTACAAGAAAGTCCATCTGGTCGGACTGTCACTGGGAGGCGTCATTGCATTGACGGTGCTGAATAGGTTTCCGGAATACATACAGAGTGTTATCGTCAGTGGAACGGTGTTTTCTTTCCCGGCAAAAAGCGCAGAGCTGATCAATACATATGCAGCGCCTATTTATGGGTTGCTGAAGTCGGAATGGATTGCTTCTTTACTGATGAAGACCTCCAATATTCCATCTCGTTTCAAGGAAGATATCAATCAGGCAGTAAAATCGACAAGTGTCGAACAGGCGCGCGCCATGTATCTGCTGCTGGCGGAAGGGGAAGCGCCGGATGCAAGTCCGTGCCCCCTACTTATAGTGGTGGGAGAGAAGGAGAACCGTGCAGTGAAGCGTTCTCAATCTAGCATGCTAACTTCAATAAAGAATAGTGCAGCGGCCATAGTACCAGGAGTGGGCCATGCTTGGAGCTATGAAAATCCCCTTCTTTTTGCGGAGATGGTGGATGAGTGGTGTCGACACAGGAAAATCCATCATGTGCTAATAGGTGAATAGTAATGGAATTTGTCGAAAAAAATTACGAACTTTAATTATTCTTTTTGTGACAATGTTCGGGAATTGGTTGAAATCTACTAAAAGAGGTGATATAGTACTAACATAAATCAAATATGTCGTCGTATAATGTCGGGAATAAGGCCCGTAAGTTTCTACCAAGTTACCGTAAATGACTTGACTACGATAATGGAAATGTTTGTACTTCTTTAAATAGGGGTATAGTATTTTCTTATACGTAAATGAAACAAAGCATACGACAAATTCGTATGCTTTTTTGTTTTGAGACGAAGCGCCGTGACGAAGAGACGACAAACGGAGGAATCTTTCAAAATGAAAAAATATTTTGAATTTGACAAGCTAGGCACCAATTACAAGCAAGAAATATTGGGTGGTTTAACTACTTTTCTAGCGATGGCTTATATTTTAGTAGTCAATCCATTAACGCTTACATTAGCAGATGTACCAGACTTGCCAGAGGCGCTTCGCATGGATTATGGAGCGGTATTCGTAGCGACAGCCGTCTCAGCAGCAATCGGTTGCTTTATTATGGGGATTCTAGCGAAGTACCCATTAGCATTAGCGCCGGGGCTGGGTTTGAATGCATTCTTCGCATATACAGTCGTTTTGACGAATGGAAGTCCTTGGCAGCATGCACTGGCAGCCGTATTTGTATCAAGTGTATTCTTCTTGATTCTGACGCTGACAGGTTTGCGTGAAAAATTAATCAATGCCATTCCGATGGAGCTAAAGCTTGCGGTCGGTGCAGGTATCGGGTTGTTCGTGGCATTCATCGGGTTGAAAAATGCAGGCATCGTAGTTGCGAGTGAGGCCACGGTAGTCGGTTTAGGAAATTTGAAGGATCCAGAAGTATTACTGGCCATTTTCGGGATAATCATTACTGTCATTTTCTTAGTGCGAGGGATGAAAGCCGGCGTATTCATTGGTATGGTGATTACAGCTATCGCCGGAATGATCTTTGGTTTAGTGGATTTACCGAAAGCAGTTTTCGATACGCCGCCAAGTGTCGAGCCAACATTCGGTGCATTATTCTCGGCGTTTGATGATCCGAGCTTCTACACGTTGACGATGCTATCCGTTATCCTGTCCTTTTTATTTGTCGACTTCTTCGATAACGCAGGTACACTTATGGCTGTGGCAAACCAGGCGGGCCTTGTGAAAGACAACCGTCTGCCACGTGCGGGCAAAGCGCTGATCTCTGACTCTTTGGCATCTGTCATTGGTTCGATTTTTGGTACTTCGACGGTCACTTCCTATGTTGAGTCATCAGCTGGGGTTGGTGCTGGGGCACGATCCGGGTTTGCGTCAATCGTAACGGGTATATGTTTCCTGTTATCTTTATTCTTCTTGCCGCTTTTAGTTGTCGTCACAAATGCAGTGACAGCACCGGCTTTAATCATCGTGGGGATTTTAATGGTTTCCTCGCTTGGACAGATTGAGTGGAACCGATTTGAAGTAGCGGTTCCTGCTTTCTTCACAATGTTGATGATGCCATTGACTTCATCTATTGCAACAGGGATTGCGGTAGGCTTCATTTTCTACCCGCTTACAATGATTTTAAAAGGAAAAGCAAAAGAAGTCAGTCCGATCATGTATGTTTTCGGCGTCATCTTCTTGCTGTACCTAGCTACTTTATAGAGCTGTCGAAAGAGGCTGACCTATAGGCAAATGCTTATGGGTCAGTCTTTTTTTATACAAGAAGTTATAGAGTTTCATGTTGCAGATAAAAGTATTATTCTTGGTCCGGAAATTTTGTGTCCGCATGTCTACAGGAGGGGTTTTTCATTATGGATGACAGAAACTGAAGGGGATATGATTATAGTATTTAAAGAGAGGGAGTAGCTGACAAGTGAATATACTTTACAATTTATATTCTTCAATATAATAGGAAGAAACTCAAGAGAAGATAATCGAGCTGAAATCTGAATAGTTTTTCTTTAGAAAAAGGGTTGTCAATAGCTAGTGAGGGGTGTATAGTTAAGAACGTTGCTGCGAGATAAATGAAAGCAACGAAAAAACTTTAATAAATTTGTTGACAAGTAACGACAACGGTGTTAAAGTTATAAATACCGCTTCAGGAAATATAGCGAAGCGACATGAACTTTGAAAACTGAACAAGCAAGACGTTAACAATAATTTTCTTTCTTAACGGAAAGAGACAACTTGACTAAAACAATAGTCAGCAACATTTTGAGCTTAACTCAAA
>JBJEFP010000219.1:0-7969 GCA_051874195.1 Lysinibacillus sp.
ATATTTGGCGCCCTCGGAGGGAATCGAACCCCCAGCGGAAGAACCGGAATCTTCAGTGTTATCCATTACACCACGAGGACATATAAAGTAACAGTACCTTATTCATTATACAGGTTCTTTTAAGGGATTTCAACACCTAAAACATGGAGAGTTTATATTTGACCTTCCTTGACTATTATGTGTATGATAATGGTACAGCTGGTGGGCAACTTATCAGCATTTAGTATTCGAATTTACCTTTTTAAAAGGAGGATATTTCTATGAATTTAATTCCTACAGTAATTGAACAGACGAACCGTGGTGAACGTGCATATGACATCTATTCACGTCTCCTGAAGGACCGCATCATTTTATTGGGAAGCGGTATCGACGACAACGTGGCAAACTCCATCGTTGCGCAGCTTCTATTCCTAGAAGCGGAAGATCCAGAAAAGGATATTTCCCTTTACATCAACTCACCGGGTGGTTCCATTACAGCTGGTATGGCGATCTATGACACAATGAACTTCATCAAGCCAAAAGTACAGACAATCTGTATCGGTATGGCGGCATCAATGGGTGCATTCCTGCTTGCAGCAGGTGAGCCTGGTAAACGCTTCGCTTTACCAAACGCTGAAGTCATGATCCACCAACCACTGGGCGGTGCTCAAGGTCAAGCGACAGAAATCGAGATTGCTGCAAAACGCATCCTGTTCCTGCGCGAGAAATTGAACACAATCCTTTCTGAAAGAACAGGCCAGCCATTGGAAGTCATCTCTCGCGATACAGACCGCGATAACTTCATGACGGCAGAACGTGCAAAAGAATACGGTCTAATCGACCACATCATGGACCGCAAATAAGCGTCCCGACTAAAAGAGCGCATCCGCATCACGCGGGTGCGCCTTTCTTTTTGCCCGAATCCAAGAACAAAAGCGCAGTCGCGCCCGTGCCTGGACGTAGACGATGCCTTTTCTATCGTTATCCACAATGCGAATTTTTATCATTTCCTTAACGATAAAAAAACACAACCCGGATGAGTTGTGTAATGGAATTAATCCTCTTTTTGTATCAATGTTGATAATGAGGAAACTGCCGTCTTGGCATCGTCGCCTTCCGCCATTAATGTCACTGTCGTCCCCTTTGCGATTGCAAGGCTCATGATTCCCATGATCGACTTGGCGTTTACTTTCTTTTCATCCTTCTGCAGGTAAACTTCCGACTTATAGCGGTTTGCCTCCTGCACGAAAAGTGCGGCCTGGCGTGCCTGTAACCCTGATTTTAATTTTACTTCCACTTGGTTTTCAACCATTCGCAAAACTCCCTTTCACAACCGTGCATCCATTTACTTTTATCTTAGCGAAAACATAGGAAAAGAACAATATTTCTCCTTGAAATCGCTGCCATTTTTTTAAATACAGCACAGAATCATGCTCAGCTTTTCACTTGTTCCCCTCGTCGCAGCGCCTCGGCGATTTCATCAATCTTGCGCAGGCGGTGATTGACACCCGATTTACTGACTACTCCTGTAGACACCATTTCGCCCAGCTCTTTTAATGTCACGTCCTGATATTCTACCCGCAGGCGCGCGATTTCACGCAGCTTCTCAGGCAATTGGTCGAGGCCGATCGCATTGTCGATGAACCGGATATTGTCCACCTGCCGGATGGCCGCGCCAATCGTCTTATTCAAGTTGGCCGTCTCGCAGTTCACAATCCGGTTTACACTATTGCGCATATCACGTATGATTCGCACATCCTCGAACTTCAGCATCGCCTGGTGGGCCCCCACTAGATTGAGGAAGTCAGAAATCTTCTCCGCCTCCTTCAAATAGGTGACAAAGCCCTTTTTGCGCTCAATCGTCTTTGCATTCAGCTGGAATTCATTCATCAAATCGGCGAGCGCCTCGCCGTGCTCCTTGTAGAGCGAATATATCTCTAAATGATACGCAGAAGTCTCCGGATTATTCACCGAGCCGCCCGCTAAAAAGGCGCCCCGTAAATAAGCGCGCTTCTGTGACGTTTTCGGAATCAGTTCCTTGGCAATCGTATGATTGAACTGGAAATCATCCGAAATGATATACAAATCCGTCAACAGTTCCTTCGCCCCTTCGCGAATGCGGCAAATGTATACATTATTTTTCTTGAGGCGCATTTTTTTGCGTACGAGCAGCTCTACATTGTATTTATATAACTTTTTAACAATCGTATATAAACGCCGTGCAATGGCCGCGTTTTCTGTTTGAACATCGAGGCTCAGCTGCCGGTTCGCAAAGCTGAGCGAGCCATTCATTCGGATGAGGGCGGAAAGCTCTGCCTTCAGACTCAGGTCCTCTGCCTCAACCTGCGTCAACTCTTTTTTCGTTTCGGAAGCAAATGACATCTCATCCTCCCCCTTTCTCAAACAATATGTCTGCACTATCATACCATATTGTCATAATAATCTTGACTGTTCTTTTTCGACCTGCTCCGTGTATTTGCACAGCCAATCAGCAACATTCATCGAATGGTGCCGGACCGTGCCTCTATCTATCATCGCAATCTCTTCTTTGAATATTTTCAATCCGAGGGCCTCCAGCCGGTCAATGTCGAAATGCACCGGCTCCGCATTCTCTTCTTTATAGCTCGCTTTTACAGATGGCGGCAGCTCATCATTATGAATCAGGATCGCTTCAATGAATGGCTTCCCCACATGCTCATGAATCACTTCGACGTGCTTTGATGCCGTATAGCCGACCGTCTCCCCGCGCTGCGTCATCAGATTGCAGACATACACCTTGCGTGCAGCCGATCCGACAACCGCCTCTCCGATTTCATTTACCAGCAAATTTGGAATAATACTCGTATAAAGGCTTCCTGGACCGATGACGATCAGGTCGGCCCCCTTGATTGCCTTGAGCGCGGCTGGCAGGGCCTGAACATCCCGAGGGGCCAAAAACACGCGCTTGATCGGTCCTGAGGCATCCGGAATCCGCGACTCGCCTTGAATATATGTACCATCTTCTAATTCTGCATGTAAGGTAATTTTCTTATTGGCAGCCGGAATGACTTTGCCGTGCACCTTCAGTACTTTGCACATTTCGGCAATGGCATAGCTGAAATCCCCTGTAATATCGGTCAACGCCGTCAACATCAAATTCCCGAGCGAATGTCCGCCCAGCTCATTGGAATGGATGAAGCGATATTGAAACATTTGCTCAATAAGCGGCTCTACATCGGACAGGGCCGCAATGACATTGCGGACGTCCCCCGGCGGCGGAATGTCGTAATCATCGCGTAGTCTGCCGGAGGAACCGCCATCATCTGCTACGGTTACGATGGCGGTGATGTCAAAGGGATGCATCTTCAATCCCCGCAGCAAGGTAGACAGCCCTGTCCCTCCTCCTACGACGACGATTTTTTTCTTTCTTTTTCTCATTCCCTCATCCTTTCTACGATGCTTCCCCTCATTCTACCTTCTTATTACTATGCTCAATATCCCGGTGTGTGATGACCGTCTGGTTTGTATGGCCCAGCAGTTTGCCGAAATATTCGGCAAGCGTCACGGAACGATGCTGGCCGCCCGTACATCCAAACGCTATCACAAGCTGGGATTTGCCCTCCGCCTTATAAAGAGGAACCATGAAATGGAACAGGTCTGTCAGCTTGGCGATGAGGGCTTGTGTCTCATCCGTCGCCAATACATATGAGGATACTTCCGTCTGAAGGCCTGTTTTATAGCGTAGCTCCTCCACATAATGCGGGTTTTTCAAAAACCGGATATCAAATACAAGGTCCGCATCGATTGGAACCCCATGCTTAAAGCCGAATGACATGATATTGATTGAAAATGTCGGTGTGCTCGCATTGGCAAATTCCAGCGATATACGTTCACGCAGCTCCCGAGGCTTCATTTTTGATGTGTTGAACACCGTCTTGGCGCGTCCCTTCACTTCCGACAGCATCTGCCTTTCCTGCTTGATGCCCTCAAGCGGCGAGCCCAGGGGCGCCAACGGATGGGAACGGCGCGACTCCTTGTAGCGGCGTACAAGCGTCCCATCATCGGCATCCAGAAATAAGATATGGGGCTTGACCTCTTCCTCCCGAATGAGCGTATCAAGCGCACCGATCATCGAATCGAAGAATTCACGCCCGCGCAGATCCATCACGACGGCGATTCGCGAAATCTTCTTATCCGAGTTTCTCATTAATGTATAAAAAGTCGTCAACAGCTCCGGCGGCAGATTATCTACACAGTAGTAGCCCAGATCTTCGAAGCTTTGGACAGCCACCGTCTTTCCTGCACCGGACATTCCTGTGATAATGACCAATTCGTGTGTATACTGCTGATTATTACCCACGTTCCGCCTCACTCCTCTTTCCTTATTCTATGGATGATTGAATCTGTTCGCTGATCAGCTCGAAATCCTCCGTATACTCAAACGTTCCATACTGGGTTCCTGGCTGATGGGCCGCAAACAATAAGTTTGTCCGGTCACCCTTCGCCATTGGAAGCGTCGCTAGTTCCTCGACCGGATGCCACTCCAGATGTCCTTCGCGCGTTTCCGTAAAAGGGGTCCCTTCCACACCGCGCGCCACAAACGTATAAAGCATCCATTCATCGACGATGCGCTCGCCATCTTTGATGACCATCGTATAGACGCCCTTCAGATGCACATCTAGAGGTGTTACGTTCGTTTCCTCCTGAAATTCGCGCACGGCCGCCTCGTAGATGGACTCTCCGCTCTCCATTTTGCCGCCCGGCGCCACATACCAGCCGCGTCTTGGCTTTTGCAGCAGTAAGACCTGGCCGTCCTGGACCGCTAATAGGTTCGCAATTCTTTGCATATCCCACACCTCTAATCTGATGCTCTTTTCTCTATTATAACTTGTCTGCGACTTCCGTTCCAAAAATACACGCATAAAAAGAGGCTGTTTTCAGGTCAAAGCCTGTCAAACAGCCTAAAAATAAGTATAAAAGGGAGTGAAACTTTTTTAATAATGAATCCTCAGTTTCACCCTCTATTATACGGTGTCATTATTGCAAGGAAGTTACAGTATGATTAATGTACCATTAATTTATATACCGAGCTTTTCCTTCAATTCTTCTACGTAATGCTGGGCTGTTTGGGCGGCAATACTGCCGTCTCCCGTAGCTGTAACGATTTGGCGCAGCATCTTGTCGCGTACGTCACCGGCTGCAAAAATGCCAGGTACGGCTGTCTCCATCTTTTCGTTCGTGACGATATAGCCGTTTTCGTTCAGGATGCCCAATGATTTGAACGGACCTGTCAGCGGCAGCATGCCGATATAGATGAATACACCATCCGTTTTGAACTCCGTTTCGGTTCCGTCCTGTGTGGAGACGAGTGTGACACTGCCCACTTTGCCGTCTGCTTCGTGGATTTCCTTCACAGTGGAGTTCCAGATGAAGTCGATTTTTTCATTCGCGAAGGCACGGTCCTGCAGAATCTTCTGTGCACGCAATTCATCACGGCGGTGGACGATCGTCACCTTTTTGGCGAAGCGCGTCAAGTATACGCCCTCCTCGACCGCCGAGTCTCCGCCGCCGACCACGACAAGCTCCTTGTCCTTGAAGAACGCGCCATCACATACCGCACAATAGCTCACACCGCGGCCGCCAAGTTCCTTTTCGCC
Organism: Lysinibacillus sp.; assembly: GCA_051874195.1. Taxonomy (GTDB): domain Bacteria; phylum Bacillota; class Bacilli; order Bacillales_A; family Planococcaceae; genus Lysinibacillus_B. The sequence goes on from JBJEFP010000219.1 coordinate 5,616, forward strand.
AGGCACGCCCATCTTCTTGTACTCCGCACCTGTCGAAATGATGATGGTACGTGTCTTGAATTCCTTCTTGCCGGCGATGATTGTTTTGTACTCCTCACCGTCGATGATTTCTGACACATCACCATATGCATATTCCGCACCGAATTTTTTGGCATGCTCGAACATTTTCGTCGAAAGCTCGGGGCCCAGGATTGTATCGAAGCCCGGATAGTTTTCCACCTCTTCGGTATTCGCCATCTGACCGCCCGGGATTCCGCGCTCCAGCATCAATGTGGAGAGTTTTGCACGCGACGCATAAACCGCCGCCGTCATACCTGCAGGACCTGCCCCGATGATTACTACGTCATAAATTTTTTCTTCTGCCATTTCGAGAATCCTCCTCTTAACACATCTATCAATTGTATCGTATGCGATATTTATGATTGTTTCAATTTATATGCTTATGCGTCCGCCGGCACAAAATCGATCAGTTCATCACAGTACTTCGTCAGCGTGGCCGTACTGACCCCATAGTTCTCGGCAAACTGCTTTTTCGTCACTTTTTCATCCATCGCCGAATGGAACATATAATCAACCGACGCAGCCAGCGCCTTCACATTCCTGAACGGATAATTCGCTTCTACGGCCATTTCGAACAAGGCGAACCAAAGCTGCAGCACATGCGCGGCTTCAAGGCGGATTGCCCCGTATTTTGCCGCGACCATTTCCGCCACTTCCATGGCACGCAGGAAGCTGAGTTCGCCTTTTGCCCTCTTGCTGAATTCGTGCCCCAGTGCATAGGCAAGGCATAACTTTTCAATCTCATTATAGTTTGAGACATCGATCCATTTTGGATGCGCGATGATTTCCTGCTTATGCGCGGAACGCTTCAGCAGGAAGAAGCCGAATAACCGCTCGGATGTAAAACGGCTGTTGATTTTATCGATAATGACATCACGGCTGTTTTCAAGGGAATTCGCCTTGCTCTCATGGTGCAGCCACGGCTCGAAGCCTTCCTTTGTAGGGTCAAGCTTGACCAATTGGGCCCACACCTGCTTGGCGGCCGCTTCATGACCGGAGAAATAGGCCGATTGCGCCAGCCAGAAGTAAAAGCCGGCATCGCCTTCATAGCCCCGTCTGCTCATGGAGCGAAGCCATTTGTATGCCTGCTCGTACTGGCCGATCAGCGCAAGCGTGGCGCCGAGCTTGTAGCGGTTTTCCCATTCATAGGGCTGGATTTTTTCCAGAATGTCCAGCAGAGAAGCGAGCTCCTCCTCGTTCTTTTCGTAATAGGCGAATACCGCCAGATTGCACAGCGCATGAAGATTGCCATGGTTTTCCCGAAGCACGTGATGCAGCAGGGCGCGCGCCTCTTCCGCCTCACCGATATAAAAGTAGGCGAGGGATAGATTATTATAGGCAGCCCAAGCATCCGGGAACCGCTCGATCAGTTCCTCCAGCACTTCGATCGCCTTTTCGAAATCGCCCTTTTCCATGAGCCGGCGCGCCTTCTCCTGCCCGACCATTTTCTCCGAATCATTTTCATCCAGATTTTCAAGCACTTCTTTTTCAAATTCTACAAAATCCAGAATTTCCTTCGCCTCTATCGAATACATGCCCTGAGGCTCCATATCCAAGTACATGAGCGCGTATTTTTTGGCATCGTGAATCATGCCGATGCATCCGGAGACCTCGGCGAGCATAAAGACGATTTCCGGTTCATTCGGGTCCAGATGGTAAGCTGTATGAATCAATTCGTATGCATGGTCAAAATTTTGGGACTCCATTTCCAATATGCCGTACTGCATTAAAATCAGCCCGTCATCCGGACTGAGCTCTGCTGCACGCTTAATGTATTTGTAGGCCTTCTCCATTTGATCACGTTCTAGGGCCACCAGTGCTTTTTGATAATAATAATCACCGTTCGGAACAAACGATACGACATTACTTCTTTTTTTGATTTGACGTTTATTTTCCAACAATATTTCCTCCGAAACATGAGAAGGACACACTCCGCCCTCTAGCAAAGCGGAGTGCCGTCCCTTCTTATGTGGATTTCCACAATATATTTTCCCCACTGAAATGAGGAACGTTTTACACGTTCCTCACAATTGTCCCTATTATAGCATAAACAGTTGAAAATACCGCTATATCTGTTCATGACGAATTTCCATCAGTTCTCACCCGTCTTGGAGCCGGATCCAGATGACCGTTTTTTCAGTCGAACGGCCGCTGCTTCCTTCCTTCGTGGCGTTTTTGTAGAACGTCTAATACTTCATATCAAGCGTGTTGATTTACCTTTTATTGTTAGTAGAATCGGATGGAAAGTTGATTTCCGCTACAGCCGGCTCGCTTTCCACGGGCATGGCCTCAGT
>JBJEFP010000220.1:0-7937 GCA_051874195.1 Lysinibacillus sp.
GCGGATTGCACCATGTCGACGATTTCAAAGTCGACGGAGGATTCCTCGATGACGACGTTTGCGACACGCACCTTCACCTCGTCCCCGATGCGGAACTGGCGGCCTGTGCGCTCGCCGACCATCATCATCATGCGGTCCTCGAAGCGGTAGTAGTCGTCCGTCATGTTGCTGATATGCACAAGACCCTCCACCGTGTTCGGCAGCTCCACGAAAATCCCGAAGTTCGTAATGGACGATACCATCCCGATGAATTCCTCGCCGATTTTATCGGACATGAACTGCGCCTTCTTGAGTGCGTCCGTATCACGCTCGGCATCGACGGCACGGCGTTCACGCTCGGATGTATGGTCCGCGATTTCTTCCATGATGGCATTCCAGTGGGTGACCGTCTCCTTCGATGTATCCCCGTTGATGAGGTACGTACGGATCAGACGGTGGACGATCAAGTCCGGATAGCGCCGAATCGGTGATGTGAAGTGTGTATAGTAATCCGCCGACAAGCCGAAGTGGCCAATCGATTCCGGATAGTAGCGCGCCTGCTGCAGGGAACGCAGCAGCATCGTCGAGATGACCGGCTCTTCCGGCAGGCCTTCGATGGATTTGATGATTTCCTGCATCGCCTTCGGATGAACAGAGTTGCCTGTGCCTTTGATGACCAATCCGAAGTTTGTCACAAATTCGAAGAAGCGCTGCAGCTTCTCCGGCTTTGGATCCTCATGGATACGATAAAGGAACGGCAATTCCATCCAGTGGAAGTGCTCGGCCACCGTTTCATTGGCCGCCAGCATGAACTCCTCGATGAGTCGCTCGGCCACCGTACGCTCGCGCAGCACGATGTCGGTCGGCCAGCCGTCTTCATTGACAAGCACCTTCGATTCCTTGAAGTCGAAATCGATGGCACCGCGGCTCATCCGCTTGTTGCGCAGGATCTGTGCCAGCTCGGCCATCAGCTCGAACATCGGAATCAGCGGCTCGTAGCGTTCCACCAGCTCCGGATGCTCATCCCGCTTCTCCAGCAGCTTATAAACGTCGGAGTAAGTCATACGCTCCGTCGTCTTGATGACACTTTGGAAAATTTCATGCTTGATGACCTGTCCATTGCCGTCGATGATCATTTCACAGGAAAGCGTCAGGCGGTCCACCTGCGGGTTCAGGGAACAGATGCCGTTCGACAGGCGGTGCGGAATCATCGGGATTACACGGTCCGTCAAATAGACGGACGTCGCACGCTCGTACGCCTCCTGGTCGATGATGGAGCCCTCCGTCACATAATAGCTGACGTCCGCAATGTGGACACCGAGCTTGTACGTGCCGTCGTCGTTTTTCGTGACCGTCACGGCGTCATCCAGGTCCTTCGCATCCGCGCCGTCAATCGTCACGATTGTCTCGCCACGCAGGTCGCGTCTGCCGACCAGGTCCTCTTCTGCGATTTCATCCGGCACCTGTGTGGCAGCTTCCACCACTTCTGCCGGAAACTCCGGTGGGATGTCGTGCTTGTAGATGATGGAGAGGATATCGACACCCGGGTCGTTTTTATGGCCGAGGATCTTCGTGATGACCCCTGCCGCCGACTTGATGTCGTCCGGCCAATGGGTAATCTCCACGACGACTTTATGGCCGTCCACTGCACCGAGCGTATCCTCCTTGGCAACGAAGATATCCATGTTGAGCTTTTTATCGTCCGGTACGACGAAGCCAAAGCCGCGGTTGGCCTGGAATGTCCCGACGAAGGTCGTCTTGCCGCGCTCGACGATCTTGATGACCGTCCCCTCGCGCCGGTCTCCCGATGTCTCCTTCATGACGCGGATCAGAACCGTGTCACCGTTGATGGCGCCGTTGATTTCATGCGGCGGGATGAAGATGTCGTCCATCCCCTCCTCTTCCGGTGCTACAAATCCGAAGCCCTTCGCATGGCCGATGAAGCGGCCGCGTAATAAATTCATGCGTTCCGGTAAACCATAACGGTTGGAGCGGGAACGAACGATCAGTCCTTGCGCCTCCATTTTGACAAGCGTCTTGACAAGCTCCTTGAATTCTTCCGCCTCTTCTAGCTCGAAAGCATCTTCAATTTCAGCTACAGTGAGCGGCTTGTAGTCATCCTCCTTCATGAACGTGAGAATGCGCTGCTGTAATTCATTTTTTTGTGCCATTGCTGTCCCTCCTTTAATGGGAATCTCTATTTCAACATCAGACACTCCAATCAAGCTTCTCTAAAAACTGATAGATGTCTTCATGCAGTTGATCCTTTTCCTGATCCAGTGTAATGATATGGCCGGAATGCTCATACCATTTGATTTCTTTCATATTAGACTGCGCTTCTTCATATATATAATGCGCAGATTTCGGGTCGATGATGTCATCATTTGTCGCCTGGACGACAAAAAGCGGTGCATAGACCATATCGACCTCCGCCCTTACATCCGAGACGAGCTTCTGCAGGTCCGGTAATGACGGCATGCCCTGGCGGCGGATGCCCTCTATTTCTATTTCGATTTCCTTGTCGCTTTTTCCTTCATAGCGCTTGTACTGCTTGGCATATCCGAGCACGCCCTCGAACATGAGGTCGAGCGTACGCATCGTCATCGGTGCACACATCGTGATAATTCCCTTAACCGGCTGATTTAGTCCCAATTTCAGCGAGAAGACGCCGCCGAGCGACAGCCCTGCAACGGCAATTTCCCGATAGCCGGCCTCCTGAAGCCGGGCATATGCCGCCTGCACGTCCTGCCACCATTCGTCCGGATTCGACTTGATGAGCTCTTCCGGTGCAACACCGTGCCCTCTGTAATGCGGTGCTAAAGAGGTGTATCCCCTTTTCTCCAGGAAGCGCCCGAGCATCCGGACGTCCGCCGAGCTCCCGGTGAAGCCATGCAGCAGCAGCACCGCACGCGGTCCCGCCTCAAAGAAAAAGGGCTTGTTTTGTGCTTTTCGCATGTTGTTCCTCCGAATTCGCCTATGATAATTAATCTTAACAAAAAAGCCCAACCATTGTCGGTTAGGCGTTTGATCATTCGTATTAAAATTTTGTAATAGCCAGTGTCAGGATAAAGAACAGCACGGATAACACGATTGTTACGCGGTGCAATACAAGATCCATACCACGTGCTTTTTGCTTACCAAAAAGTTGTTCCGCTCCACCAGAGATGGCCCCCGATAAACCAGCACTTTTACCTGATTGTAATAATACTACGACGATTAAAGCTAGAGCAACGATGATTAATGAAACAGTTATTACCGTATGCAAAATGTCCACCTCTTTCATTTGAAACATTACAACAAAGAATATTATAACAAAAAGAGGATGGAGTGACAACTTGCTTTCGGTGTTTTCAAAAACTTGCCTTACACGCCTCTAGGCTTAGCTGTTTGTATCGTCAGTAGTGTCGCCTTCTGGTCCAGTAGTACCGCCTGGTGCAGTAGGATCAGTATCTGTTTCGGTTTCTGGATCGATGTCAGTTTCCACATCAGTCTCTGTATCTGTGTTTGTATCAGTATCCGGATTTGTATCTGGATTTGTGTCGATATTATTGTCATCATCTTCATTGATGATTTCTGTATCGTTGTTATCTGGTTCATCCTCGTCCCCACACGCTGCCAATCCTAGGGATAATGTTAGTGCAGATGCTACCATCCAAGTCTTTTTAAATTTCTTCATTCATTTCTACCTCCTAATTGGTTTGGTTAGTGTTTACCCTGAAAAAAAAAGAAAAAACCAGAAATCATCTGATTTTTTCTTCGGATTCGAATAATTTGCATATCTCAATATAATAAAGTTGCATGCCGTCCTTCTCATGAATGCTGAAACGATAGCCTCCGTAGTCGATATGGCCTTCCATATCCAGCTCCAGATCATGGGTGAAATACCAGCCGCCCAATGTATCGATTTCTGGATTTTCTTCATCCAGCGCCAGTCCGAGCAGCTGGTCGATTTCATACAGCAGGCTCTTGGAATAGACGATATAGTGACCCTCCGCCAATTTCCGCACAGGCGGCTGCTCATCCTCATCGAACTCATCGCGGATTTCGCCGACAAGCTCCTCCAGGATGTCCTCCGCCGTCACGAGCCCGCTCGTACCGCCGTATTCATCAAGCAGAATCGCCATGTGTGTGCGCTCCTTCTGCATCTTCTGCAGAAGCTGCTGGATGGGCGTCGTTTCAATCGTTTTGATGGCCGGATTCAAAAAAGCCCGGAGCGAAAAGTTGTCGGCCGTGATACGGTTGCTCATCCCCTGCGTCAGAAAGTCCTTGATGTTCAGGAAGCCGATGATGTTGTCGCGGTCCCCTTCATAGATCGGATACCTCGTATAGCGCTCCTCCGATACCTGCGTCAGCACCTCACGATACGTCGCCCCCACTTCAAAGCCGGCGATTTCGGTACGGGGGACCATGATTTCCCGTGCAATTTTATCATCGAATTTAAAGACGTTGTTGACGAATTTCAGCTCATTGCCGTTAATTTCGCCAGATTTATAGCTTTCCGCCAACAGCAGGCGCAGCTCCTCCTCCGAATGGGACAGCTCGTGCTCACTGGCCGGCTTCATGCCGAAAATGCCGACAAGCAGCCGTGCAGAGCCGTTCAGGAACCAGATGAAGGGATAGAGGATTTTATAAAACAGCATGATGGGACGGGAAAATGCCAGCGTAATCGCCTCCGCCTTTTGGATGGCAATCGTCTTCGGCGCGAGCTCTCCTACCACCACATGGAGGAACGTCGCAATGAGGAAAGCCGCTGCAATGGTAAACCATTTTACATAGTCCGTACTCAGGCCAAGCCAGTCGAAAAAAGGATGCAGGATGAATTCGAATGTCGTCTCACCGACCATCCCGATGCCGAGCGCCGTCACCGTAATGCCGAGCTGGCAGGCTGATAAATATTCATCCAGATGCGTAGTCACACGCTTTGCAGCAGCCGCGTGAACATTCCCCTCCGCAATCAGCTGGTCAATGCGGGACTGCCTTACCTTGACAATCGCAAACTCCGTCGCCACAAAGAAGGCGGTCAAAGCAATCAATGCCGCAAAAACAGTCAGTTTCAGTATGGTCAATCATCCGTCTTACTCGCGAAAGTAAGACTTCACCTCCTAAGAAATGATGAAATATGTAAACACAATCTCATCGGTTACCCGCTTTCCTTTCATTATAACAGATAGTTACTTTTCTAGGATGTTATTGGATTCCGAAAATCTTTTTTTCATATAGATGCTTACCTATCATACATTCATTATCCGCTTGCTGCATTCCTTCATGATGCCCCTTTCTCCTGTCATTCATTCCCCGGCAGTTCGGCAGGGCATTCCACAACAGGCGGGGTTCCTTTTACGAGGATAGTAAACTATATTCCTCCAGAGGAACGAATGATGCCTCCCCTGTATACGACTTTTTCTTCTCACCTTTGAAAATTCGACGAAAGTTTTCATGAAGTAACCGTTTTATTTTACGGACTAAAGACATACATTTTTAAACAGATGATAGTCACCTTGCTTCTTTTTTGGTGAACCTGCAGTCGGCTGCTCCTTTTTAGCACCCCTCTTCTCAGATACGACCTGCTCTATACGCCGGAAGTACCTTTCAAATCACATATATAGGAGGAATGCACATGCTTTATGTTTTCGTTGCCCTTACACTCGCCTCACTGATTTATGCGCTCATCCGCAAAAAGTTCATCTACCTCACAGTCCCCATTGCAGCCATGCTGATCTATATGGCGTTTAAAGTCGTGATGGTCCCCTTGCCATTGGGCGAAACACTTCAGTTCATCTTCGGCCTTCGTTGATCCGGCGTTTTCGCGGTGCCCCATGTTCATAATTCCTTCTGCGCCTGTAGAAGTGATTATACGATTCACCTTTAGGAAAGGAGGACAACTACCCATCCACAGTTTTCTTATTACTGCCGATAGTTGAAATTTCATAAGGGGGGATTTTTATGAGAAAGATTGATAAAAGCAAGGCGGATGCCTACTTCCGCGAGAAAAATATGTATATGTTCGTCATCTTCCTCATCTGGTTCATCGTTTCCTTCGGTGTCGTCGCCTTTGCCGATTCGCTGACTGATATCGAGATTCTCGGCTTTCCTTTCCATTACTTCATGGGCGCGATCGGTGCTTTACTGACATTCATCATCCTGCTGTTCGCCAATGCAATCATCGGCGATAAGATCGACAAGAAATACGGGATAGACGACAAGCGAAATGAAGAGCTCAGCTCCGGCAAATCGCTGGATCACTAGTTTCATGACAAGGATATAAGGAGGGGATATGTATGGATAGTCAATTCTTGGTATCATTGATCATCATTTTAGCCACGTTCGCTTTGTATATCTGGATCGCCGTCATCAATACGGCAAAGCAAACATCCGAATTCTACGTTGCTGGGCGAGGCGTGCCGCCGATCTTCAACGGGATGGCAATCGGCGCCGACTGGATGAGTGCCGCTTCCTTCATCGGTATGGCCGGTACCATCATGCTATTGGGGTACGACGGTCTGGCCTACATCATGGGTTGGACAGGCGGTTACTTATTTCTGGCCATCCTGCTTGCACCACAGCTGCGCAAATTCGGGCGGTTTACGGTGCCTGAGTTCATCGGCGACCGTTTCAACAGTAAGGCGGCGCTCGTACTTGCCGCCGTCTGTACGATCATCATCAGCTTCACCTATTCCATCGGCCAGCTGTCCGGCTCTGGGGTAGTAATTGGACGGTTATTTGAAATCGATGCAAAAGTCGGTACGATGATCGGCGTAGTGCTCATCGCCATCTATTCGGCATTCGGCGGGATGAAGGGGATTACCTGGACGCAGGTAGCCCAGTACATCATTCTAATCGTTGCTTATCTAGTACCTGTCATCTTCATGTCTCTCCAATTGACAAGCAATCCTTTACCTTGGATTTCTTATGGTGAAATCATCGCGAAGATGGGTGAACTCGACCGGGAGCTCGGCATTTCCGAATACTTTGCACCGTTTACGAATGGAACCAAATGGCAGTTCTTAGCGCTCATGTTCACCCTGATGTGCGGTACTGCCGGTCTTCCTCACGTCATTGTACGCTTCTACACGGTATCGACGATGAAGGCTGCTCGCTGGTCCGGCGCTTGGGCGTTAGTCTTTATTGGTCTTTTATACTTCAGCGCCCCGGCCTATGCTGCGTTTGCCCGTTTCATCCTCATGACGGAAGTGGCAGGAAGCCAGATTGCGAATTTGCCTGCATGGACGAAATCATGGGTCGATACAGGAAAATTGCAGATCGCCGATACGAGCGGAGATGGCATTCTCCAATGGAAGGAGCTTGTCATAGCCAATGATATTGTCGTAATGGCAACGCCGGAGATCGCCAACCTCGGCATGTTCGTCATCGGTCTCGTCGCTGCCGGTGCCATGGCGGCCGCCCTGTCGACAGCCGGTGGTCTGATGATTTCCATTTCTTCATCATTCGCCCATGATATCTACTACCGCATCATTAATCCGAACGCAAGTGAACAAAAGCGCCTGTTCGTAGGTCGTGTTTCCATCGTCGTCGCCACATTGCTGGCGGGCATCATCGCGCTGAACCCTCCTGGTGCCATCACGCAGATCGTGGCATGGGCCTTCGCGCTTGCAACAGGGACGTTCTTCCCTGCCCTCGTGCTCGGTGTATGGTGGAAGCGCGCCAACGCACAAGGAACGATGGCCGGCATCATCGTCGGACTGACCGTGACGCTCAGCTATATCTTCGCTGCGAAATACGGCGGCTTCACGATTTTAGGCATCATCGATACAGGGGCCGGTATATTCGGTGCCATCGCAGCATTCACCACAAACATCATCGTTTCCCTGGCAACCCCTGCCCCATCGAAAGAGCTGCAGGATGCCGTCATCAACCTGCGCTACCCAGAGCAAATGGTCTACAAGGACGGCGAAGTGTATATGGATGAGGGAACGACAGAGAAAACATCCAATTAAAAC
>JBJEFP010000221.1:0-1324 GCA_051874195.1 Lysinibacillus sp.
GCGCCCTTTTCCTTCTACTTCACATGCTTCTTCACTTCATCCGCCAATTCCTCGATGGTCCCTACGATGACGCCGTTTCGCTTGATCAGGCCGACAACAAATAAGTTGCGGTAGATGAACTGGTTTTCTGTACCGTCCTCCACAAGCGCCTGAATCTTTTTCGAATTGTCGCGTCCCTGCTGGCGGACATCTGAAAAGAGCGCAATAATCGGTCGGTTGAACGTCGAGAACACGCCGATTTCCGCCGCTACACCTGAGTCCATCTCCACTCCATCAAGCACTGCTATGAGCACGTCACTTTTCTCCAGGTAGGCCAGGTCGCCCGCCGCAATGGCAAGGCTGTCCGCATAGGCCGATTTATCGTTGATGGCGTCATTCTCCTGTGGGACATACAGCTCGATTCCTTCAATCTTCTTCCGCAACTCTGCGGCGATGCGTTCATTTACATAGCGGTCTCCAATTGAAAAGAGGCCGTTCGCCAAATATGCTTTCATGTTTTTCTCTCCCTATCTGCTAAATCTCCAATTCCTATCATACAATAAGTTTCCACAATGGACATGCCTTGTTTTCTTGTTCTTTCCATAAAAAAAGCACAGTATCATTTTTTGAACTGTGCCTCCGAGCTATTTGATTCTCGACATCCGAACCATACCGACAATGATGACGAGGAAAAGTAGAATCAAGAATATCGCCAACCCTACTATATTCAGCTGTTCAGCACCATTTACGGCGCCCCTCACCATATGGTAAGTAATGAAGGCAAACATCATGGCGATAATATTTTTTGTCAAATTCATTATTTTGACGCTTTCAGCATAGAACAACGCAGCGTTTTCTTCTGTGAGGCGGGCAGGGTAATTATGTGTGTGAGGCTTCCTCTCCACAACTTCCAAAACAATATGTGTGAAGATTGCGATGGAAGGCAAAATCAGCAAGGTGAATTTAGAACCCCAGCCATCCGCCTCCCCTGCCCCATTAAAATGGGTAGGCACTATATCCGGCATATCGCCCCAATTGACGGCGATCATCGCCACCATGGCTGCTAAACCAGCGATCCCTAATATATTTGCTACCCTTTCCCACAATGTCTTTTTTAGCTCTATCTTCGGTCGCCCATAATCCATTTTCTCGTCTCCCTTCTTGGATTTACTAATGACTTTCATTTGTATTCCTTTTCCTCTACCACTTATAATGGGGAAAATAATAAGCTAGATGAGGTTTTAATATGTCAATTGCAGAAATTTTTGATTTTTTACGAATGATTGATACAGAATTGTATACGTACATCGAAGAATTCGGGACTTCGATTTATGTTATCCTCTTT
>JBJEFP010000221.1:1424-7880 GCA_051874195.1 Lysinibacillus sp.
AAAGCCGCCCAAAATGGCGGCTTTAATAAAGGATGACAGCCTGTTCACCCAAAGCTTCATAGCTGTTGAAAAACTGCTGTCTATTCAATTGGACGATGCCCTTCAGCGGGTCCATCACTTCCATGGCATTCTCCGTAATATCCACGATGACGACGACATGCAGATTTGTATACATGTCATGGAATGTATCTTTCCCGGCAATCCACCAGCCACCCCGCGTCTGCGGCTCCGATAAATCCAGCGTGACCCAGCTGATGACCGGAATCCCTAATTCGACATATCGCTCAATCTCCCGAGGCGTACTGCCGCTTCTGTTTTCTGCGACAAGATCCATCTCATGGTCGGCGATATAGCTGTCGGCAGCCTGGACGACCGGGCCTGCAAATGAATAGGTCCCCTGCTCGCTGCTCGGTTCCCCTGCATAGAATTCATCCGGATCCGGACCGTATTTGACATCGCCCTCATGCGTGAATGCCTGCTTCGGCAGATAGTCCTTTGCCATGCTGACTTTGTCTACGTCGGCGCCGTAATAGTCCAGCACGGCCGTCAGAGCGGTAATCTCACAGCCATGCGGGAGCTGCGGATTTTGTAGGTGTACCGGAACAGCCAATGCCTGCTCATGGCCTACAGCATGTGTCTCTACGACGACATAGGGGTTGGATGGATTGAACACAACCGTCTTTTGAGTGCTCCATGCACCATCCTCCACATCTTCATCCGGCCCCACACGCAAAACATACGTTTCATCCGGTTTCACATCCGAAAACACTGCCTCTCCGCCGTCGCTCGTTTCGGCTCCGATACGCTCGCCGGCTTCGTCGTACACTTCCACCAACACATTGCTGATGGCCGCTCCGCTGTAATACTCCACAGGCATGACGACCATCTCTTTTCCATCTCCATGCCCCTGCATGTCATTGGTCTGACAGGCGGATAGGAAGAGGCTGAAACCACCTGTCAGAATGAGACGCCATTTCATACTGTCTCGTTCCCTTCTATTTAGTCGGATTCACATCCTCAATGAAGAAGCGTTTATACCATACAAGGAATACATAAACTGTCCAGATATAGCGTGCATAGTTGTGCTCACCTTTGTAGTGGGCATCCAAATAAGAAACAAGTTGTTCTATATCAAAGAATTCCCCCGCATAATCGGCTGTAAACGCCTCTTTTACAAGATTGTAGTAGCGCTCTTCACGCAGCCAGTGGCGAATCGGTACAGGGAAGCCAAGCTTTTTACGTTTTGCCCACTCTTCAGGTAGCTCTTCCAATGCTGCCTGACGAAGTGCATACTTCGTATCCGCTTCGTTCACACGTTGCTCAGTCGGAATCGTTTTCGCCATCTCCATTACCTCTTTATCAAGGAATGGCACGCGAAGTTCGATGGAATGCGCCATGCTCATTTTGTCTGCTTTTAATAGAATATCCCCTGGCAGCCATAAGTTCAGATCAAGATATTGCATCTTCGTTACATCATCCTCACCCGGCACTTCCGCATAGATGCGTTTTGTGATGTCATGCACGGAAGGACCTTTCCGGTAATCAGGCTTCAGCACATTGAAAGCATCTTTTTCATCCCATACGACCGCTTCGCCGATGAAGCGCTCCTCGACTGTCTGGCCGCCTTTTTTCAGGAAGTTTGTATAGGCGTTTTTCGGCAACGCACCGGCAACCCCTGCAATCATCTTACGCAGGCCTAGCGGAAGCTTCTCATACTTCTGCATTTTCGCCGATGGTTTGTACCATTCATAGCCGCCGAAGATTTCATCGGCCCCCTCGCCTGAAAGAACGACCGTTACATCCTTACTTGCCAGCTCGGACAGGAAGTAAAGCGGCACGGATGAAGGATTCGACTGTGGCTCATCCATATGCCATTGAATCGTCGGCAGCGCCTCGAAGCACTCCTCTGCGGACACGTATTTCCGCTCGTTTTGGATACCGAGGATATCGGATAGATCCTTTGCAAGGTTTGTTTCATTGAACATCGCCTCATAGTCCGAGAAGCCGACCGAGAAGCTTTTATCCGGCTTCAATAGTGCCGCGATATAGCTGGAATCGATACCGCCCGACAGGAAGGAGCCGACCTTTACATCCGAAATCTGATGAGCCTTAACGGATTCCGCCACTGTTTCACGGATGTTCGCAACCGTTTCTTCTAATGAACCTTTGGAAGCACCGAACTTCTTATCCCAATATTTTTCAATTTTAGTTATTTTATGGTCCTTGATGACCATATAATGCCCTGGCGGCAGCTTGTAGACGCCCTTGAAGAATGTCTCATCCATGGCGGAATATTGGAATGTCAAATACGGACGCAGCGCATCTTTATTCAATTCTTTAATGAAGGAAGGATGCGGAAGGAATGATTTGATTTCCGAACCGAAGATGATTGAACCGTCCGTCGTATGCTCCGTATAATAGAGCGGCTTGATGCCGAATCCATCACGTGCGATGAATTGCAGATTGTTCTTTTGATCCCAGATGCAGAAGGCAAACATTCCCCGAAGCTTGTGTACAAGCTCGAAGCCGTATTCTGCATAGCCGTGCAACAACACTTCACTATCTGTATGTGTCTTAAATTGATAGCCTTTTGCTGTCAATTCTTCACGCAGCGCTATAAAGTTATAGATTTCTCCATTGAATACGAGTACAATATCTTTCTCTTCATTGTAGAGCGGCTGATTGGCGCCCTCCGTCAAATCGATGATGCTCAATCGCCGGAATCCAAGGGTCACCTTGTCATCAGTATGAACGCCCCCGCTGTCAGGACCCCGGTGGATAATCATATCCATCATATTTTTAATCACTTCTTTATGATCAAGTGAAGCAGTACCATTTACATAGCCGATAAAACCACACATACGTTCAAAATTCTCCTTTTTTAATGAAGGTAAAAACGGTGCTATTCATCTGTAAGCACCGTTAACCTATACCATCTCTTATTTCTTATTTTGATTACACATAGTAATATATCACAAATTTCTAAAAGTACAAATCGATTAACAATTGACAGAACAATCAAATTTTGATATTGTAACTCTTGTGTCAGATTTTTCAGATTTTTTAACTTTTTGGTATTTCTTTTTTATGACCTTTATTTCTATGAACATCTTTATATCTGCGGCTTTATGCATAAAAGCGCTCTTTGCCACATTTTCTTTTAATAACCTGCAAAAATAACAGTTTTATTTGTTGGAATTATCTGATATTATCTAGTAATACTAATTCATTGGAAGAGGCCGGGTTTGCTGGCTTATGCCAAACACTTATACAGAAAAAGGAAGATATTTATGCAGTACTCTGACAAAATTTTAAAAACCCCATCCTCATTTATCCGGAACATTTTAAAAGTAACAGGAGAGCCCGATGTCATTTCATTTGCCGGCGGGCTGCCAAATCCAATTTCTTTCCCAACCGAGAAGCTGAGAGAGGCGATCAACCACTCGATCGACGAACATGGCACGAAGCTTTTCCAATATTCAACGACACAGGGCTACCTGCCGCTGCGTGAGTTCATTGCAGCTAAATATAAGAAGACACATGGATTGGATGTACACCCGGACGAAGTATTCATTACGACGGGCTCTCAACAGGCGTTGGAGCTGATTGGGAAAGTACTGATTAATAAAGGCGACGGCATCATCATGGAGGCACCCGGCTATCTTGGAGCGATCCAGGCATTTACAATGGCTGAGCCAACCTTCCACTCTGTCACATTGGAGGAGGATGGATTAGACGTACAGGAGCTTGAGGAACAGCTGCAAAACCCGGACGTGAAACTCATCTATACGGTGCCGAATTTCCACAATCCGACTGGCATTACGTATTCTGCGGAAAAACGCGAGGCAATCTATAACGTGGTGAAGGACCATGATGTCATCTTGGTCGAAGACGATCCATACGGCGAGCTACGCTTCCGCGGCGAAGCATTGCCCTACATCGGCGGCGGCCGATTGGAAAACTCCGTCCTGCTGGGTTCCTTCTCCAAAACGGTTGCACCGGGCATGCGCATCGGCTGGATTGTGACGAAGAACAAGGAGCTTATGGCCCATATCGAGACGGCGAAACAGGCGACGGACCTGCATACAAATATCTTTTCACAATATGTCATCCATGACTACCTGGCGCACAACGAGTACAAGGAGCATGTCGATAACATCGTCGCCCTTTACCGTGCGCAGTCGGATACGATGCTGGCTGCCATGGCGAAGCATTTCCCTTCTACGGTGAAATATACAAAGCCGGACGGCGGTATGTTCATCTGGGTCACACTTCAGGAAGGCGTTTCCGCGCTGGAAGTATTCCATGCGGCCATGGATGCGAAGGTTGCCTTCGTACCGGGCGATCCGTTCTATACACATCCCGAAAACGTCAATACACTGCGCCTCAACTATACAAACTCGACGCCTGAAATGATCGAGGAGGGCATCAAACGACTCGGCACCATCCTGCATGCCTATGCACCTGTCGAGAAAGTGAATAGTTAACCAGATTCCCCCGCGGGCTATATGTACCGCGGGGTTTTTATTGGTGGGATTGGATACCCGCGATTTGAGGGCGGATACCCGCGATTTGGGATGGGATACCCGCGATTTTAGAACAAATACCCGCGAAAATCATTCATTTACCCGCGAATTCAATTTTTCTATACATATTCTATACCTTCTCTTTTTAAAGGCGCCCTCATATTCGAAATCCAAGTTCTTCAATAACCTTCTAGCGGCATCTTCAGAATGAATATTGTAAAATGCCCTCAACTCCTGATTCGATATCCACTCAGAAATACAATATCGATAATCAATCAACCCCTTATAAAAATCATGAAGCCCCGTCCGTCCACAGTTCTTGCAAGTAAACCTCCCGTGTTGAAACGCCATCGTATTGCCGCATTCTGAACAGATGACACCTCTTCTTAACCTCGAAAAGTCAATCGGCATATCGAAATGACGTGGACTGTGCTGCTCAGCAAGGGAATGGGCCACTGTGTCCAACTCGTCAAAATCTAGTTTTTCAGGGTGATCGGCAATCATTCGACGGATAAAGGATTCCAGTCCGCTTAATTTAAAAATCGGCTCCCCTGCCGGCACCTGCCCAATAATCGTACGAGTATGTGAAAAGATGACTGCATAAAGGACTGGCAGACATCGATTGATGAGGTGCTCCATGAACCGGACATGTCTTTTCACCTGATCAATTGGATTACGGAAGCTTTCAACCGAACCATCTTCTCTTGTCCGTAAAAATTGCGCTTTTTGCTCTTCGATGGAGATGCGGCCGCTCATATGCTTAATTTCTACAATGAGAAGAAAGCGACTGCATAGAAACACTGTATCCATTTGATGTTTACCGACACAATAATTATGAAGCAGAAAATAGGGTTCTTTCAGTTGAAAGTCTGCCCATGCCCGGTCAACATACTTCTCTCCAGCCAGCCCTGATTCAATTCGGTACAATGCATCCCGCCATTCTGTAAGACCACGCCTAACTCCTGCCTGCAATGTATACAGCTTTTTGGATTCATCCCGTTCAATTAAGATCATCTCCTCACCTCAAAGCGAGCGTAGCATAAACAGGGGGACTGGACACTACTTTGACTGAAAATAAAAATTTGGCTTCCCTGAGTTCACCATCTTTGTGAGGTGGATACCCGTGGTTTTGGAGTGGATACCCGCGAATCAGGGACGAATACCCGCGATTTCGTGAAGGATACCCGCGAATCGAGGACGAATACCCGCGATTTTCAATGAAATACCCTTGAATCTCCCCCAAAAAAACGCGTCTCACACTTGAGACGCGTTCTCTTTATGACCCCGGCTTCACCGTTTCCATAAAGCCATATAATTTTTCCTCGGAATCAATTCCCTGCTCGCACTTTTCCGTGTCCGCGCAAATATACTGGCTGTATTTTTTATAGGTTCCCTCGATTTGTCCCTTTTCCTTCGTCGTGAAAAGAGAAACGCTTTGATGCTGGCGGCAAAGCGCACATACACCCTTTATCTGCTCCGCTGAAAGAACACCCTTGACTCCTGTCAGCTCGCCCTCCTGCTCATACACGAAAAAGCGTGTGCGAGTGGACGAATCATCCCAGGCGACAAATGTCACTTGTGGATTCGTCACTTTCGGCGCCTTCAGCTTCTTTTCCTTCTTCCATAGGCGTTTGATCACCTGCTCGGAAACTTCCGGAAACGGCTGTACGTTTTCCTTTACCATACCCAAAAACGGCTCCAGTTGCTGACGCTCTTGTAAAGTAAGCACCTCTTCGATGATGGCGCGCGGTACCTCAGCTTCCGTTAAGGTTGTATCAATAAGCCCGCGTACTGCTTCCAATACTTTTTCATCCTTGGAGGTGGACAAACTATTCAATAACTTCATCGCTTGCTTCTCAATTAAGTGCATCTGAAATGCATTCATGTTTATCATCTCCCCCCTTTATTTTACTAGTAAATCCTAAACAAA
>JBJEFP010000222.1:0-2542 GCA_051874195.1 Lysinibacillus sp.
TTGATAAAAAGGAATCTGCTCCAGAAACGGTTCATGTGACTTGGAAGCCAACAGCGTTTGAGAATGAAGCAGGTGAAACTGTTATTGAAGGTGACTGGTCTTTCGAATTTTCACTGAGCCGCATCGATGGTGATGTGCAGCTGGTGAATGAAGCCGTTTCAAAGGAAGGGGTGACGTTACGGTTGCAATCGATTGAACGGACAGATATATCGACCGTCCTGCAGTTCGAGCAGACGATTGACGAGGCAGTTGCCGAGAAATGGCCGGATGTTTCACCTGTCTTCGAAATCACCGATGATTTAGGAAATGCGTATCCGCGAAGCAGGGGAGGCGGCGGGATATCTCATGATTCAGGGATTACGTACAAATGGACGATAACGACCGGTACCATCCATGAGGACGCCACGAAGCTAATCATCCAGCCGACTACCATTCTGAGTTTGATGTATGGAAAAGGGCATGAGGAACTGCCGATGGATCCGATTGAGGTGCAGCTAGGAAAATAGAAGGCTTATGTAAGAGTAAACGCCATCCTTTATAGCAGCTATTGTGAAAAAACAGTGAAGCAACATTGAAAATCCCCATAGAGCAGGTGCATGAGGAATCTGCTCTATGGGGTTGATGGTACAGTCCTTCATCACAAATCACGAGTGAAAAAATTCATCGTTTGAATACCTACTTCTCGTGGCGTTTTTGCATAACCTGAGTTTTTCCAATGGTAGATAATACCCATCGTTGCACTCGCACAGAAGGCATAATACAATTCCAAATCTGTTTCTTCACTTACATTTTGATCAATGACTTCTTTTGGAAAGCGAATTAATAATTGATTGAATACAGATACATATTTCAACGGAGCGTTTTCAGACAGCAGCATGTCGTAAAATGAGCGATTCGCCAGAATGTGTTCATATAAAGGTACCATGCTTTCTTTTTTCAGCTTGTTCAGCTGCTCTACAATCCCTTCATAATCTTCTTCTAAATCTTCCATAATATCATTAAAGTATTGCTCAAAAAGCTCATCTATATTTGCATAGTGGGCATAAAAAGTGGAGCGGTTCACTTGGGCGCTGTTACAGATTTTTGTGACCGTAATTTCGTGGAAATGCTCTGATTTCAGCAGTTCGACCAATGCTTGAAACAATGCTTTTTTCGTTTTGATGACACGCAGATCCTGTTCTTTCAATGTCCTTGCTCCTTTTTCGCAACAAATTTCAATCAAGTGTTGGATAACCAACGAGTCGTGTTAGGTTGTCGTTCAATTTTCAGTTTTCTATTTTTATAATTTTACCATACAGCTGTTGGTTAACAGACAAATTACTTGAAAGGCGGGAAATGAATATGAGTAACGTAGTAGTGATTACAGGGGCGGCAACAGGTCTGGGCCGTGCCACTGCATTAAAATTGGCGAAAGAACAATATCGGTTGGTTATTGTCGATTTTAACGAAGAAGAAGGCGTAAAAACGGCAGAAATGGCCAAAGAATCAGGGGCAGAGGCGATCTTCGTTAAAGCTGACGTATCCAATGAAGAAGATGTGAAAAACTATGTAGCGCAAGCTGTAGAAGCATTCGGAACGATTGACTACTTCTTTAACAATGCAGGAATCATGGTACCGTTCCGACTGATTCATGAATATGACGTAAATGAATATGACCGTATTATGAACATCAATGTGAAGGGTGCGTTTTTAGGGTTGAAATACGTAATTCCTGTCATGCTGGAAAACGGTGGAGGAACAATCGTCAATACGGTTTCATCCAACTCATTCAAACCAACTGCCTATAATGGCATCTACGCAGCAACGAAGCATGCTGTGATTGGGTTGACGAAATCGATCGGGCAAGATTATCAAGACAAGCAAATCTTCGCTGTAGGTGTCGCGCCGAATAACATGAAAACAAACATTTCAGCGAATGCTGCCGTTACAATGAATGAGGAAATCGGAAAAGCGATTCACGAAACTACACCTCCAAACATTGCAGCAACTGCAGAAGAAGTAGCTGAAGCCATGATCTTCGCTATGAAAAATGGTCAATTATTAACAGGTGCCACAATCAACTGTGCCGGTGGGCAAATTTATAACTAAGTGCTAGATACGTAACGGGTCCGGTTTTAAAAAGGAATCGGACATCTAAAAAATGCAGAAAAGCATCTGTCCAACATAAAAGCAGTGGATTTTGAAAATCACACTGCTTTTATATTGGATGTTTATCTGGCATCATACGTGTCTTTGTCAACCCTTACCTTCTCATCGCCTACCAACAAGGTATCATTGTCGAGCCATTGGATTTCAGGAGTTTCCGGCGGTAGCCACAAAATATTCCTTTTCTCTGAAGTCTTTACATTTTCCAATTCACCTATGTAGCTATAATCCCACTTTAATAATACTCCACCGTGAAAATAGATATGTAGTTTATAGCTATTATCTGGTGATGTGATTTCACTAACTTTTTCCACTTGATTTACAGTAACATTATTTAAACTTGGATAGAATGTCATTTTGATGGTTACAAAAGTTATTAGTAAGAGGAATAATACTA
>JBJEFP010000222.1:2642-5645 GCA_051874195.1 Lysinibacillus sp.
GATTGGGTTCCGGAAGCAACCTTTCCCCAGAAGTTGAAGGGGTCTGTGATGGAAGGACTCACAAATAACTACCTGATCAAAATAGTCATTTCAATCATTGTGAGTGCTATCTTCAGCCTTTTTCTATCCAGGCACAAAGCAAATCAAGGCAAGTGAGCGGTCTTTCTTCATGCTTTTTGTCGGTGAATCCTGTTCGCAAAAGAAACGGGGTGGAGGCGCACAACAGAAAAAGGAACGTCCATACAGACGTCCCTTTCTTCAATCAACCCCGAGCCTCTCCCGGATATCTTCCGGACGATGCACAGGTTGCTGGCATGTGTAGTTTTCGCAGATGTAGAAGTTCGCTCCGGTTTCGGCCGGCTTGTAGTCTGCAAGGGAGGGGATGAACTCCTTGAATGCCTCCACATCCTCGCAGTGCAGATAGAGCGTGTTCGGCTGGAAGCTTCTCTTCATGGCAGACAGCAGCTGCTTTTGGTCGTCCGACAATCGTCCGACCATGATGACCTCCTTCGTCCCTTCCGTCAGCAGCATGTAGGCGCTCAGCAGGTAGAAGAAGCCGTGGGGCTGTGCCTCGATGGCGCTTGCACTTAGCTGCAGGAGGGTGATGACCTTCTCCTCGTAATCAGGCCGGCTTGTGAGGCGGGCAAGGCGGGTGAGTGCAGCCGCAGCGATACTGCTGCCCGAGGGAATGGCATCGTCATACATCTCCCATTGGCGTACGAGCAGTGATTCGGCGTCGCTCCCCGTCAGGAAAAAGCCGCCGTCCTGTTTGTCCCAGAACAGCTCCACCATCTCATCAGCTAGCTGTACGGCTTTTTGCAGCCATTCAGGGGAGTAGGTCGCCTCATATAGCTCGACATATGCCCAAAGCACCGCCGCGTAGTCGTCGAATATGCCGAGTTCCTTCACCTCGCCCTCACGATAGCGGCGCATCAGCCGTCCGCTTTGAATGAGGTTTTTTTCCAAAAAGCGCATGGCACCGGCAGCAAGCCGCTCGACGCCCTCATCCTGCAGAACGGCATTCGCCTTGGCGAGCGCTGCAATCATGAGCCCGTTCCAGCTCGTCAAAATCTTATCGTCCTTATGCGGATGCGTTCGCTTCTCCCGGAGTTCGAACAGCATCTGGCGGGCCTTTTCCAGCTCCTGACGTAAGTGATCTATGTCCATGCCGGCTGTCTGTGCTAGCTCTTCCAGGTCCGTATGCATGAGGTGGGGGATATTCTTCCCTTCGAAATTCCCTTCCTCCGTTATATGAAAAGCTTCGCAATACAATGGACCAAGGTTTTTGCCGAGGCATTTCATTACCTCCTCCTTCGTCCACGTATAGAACTTTCCTTCCTCATGCTCTGTATCGGCGTCCTCCGCGCTGTAGAAGCCGCCTTCAGGGGATGTCATGACCCGGCGGATGTACATGATCAGCTCGCGCATCCTCTGCTCGAAGAAGGTATCCTTTGTGACCTGATATGCCTCCGCCGTCGCATACAGCAGCAGGGCGTTATCATACAGCATTTTTTCGAAGTGCGGCACGATATAGGTTTCATCGACCGAGTAGCGCGAAAAGCCGAAGCCGATCTGGTCGTAGATGCCGCCGCTGTAAAGGCTTCTCAGTGTATTCAGTGCCATTTTTTCAGCAACCGGCTCGTCATTGAATCTTGCGTAGCGCAGGAGAAACATGAGCTGGTGCGGCATTGGAAATTTCATGCCCCTTCCGAAACCGCCATGTTCATTGTCATATGTCCTATACAGTTGCTCGAACGCCTTGTCGAAGACGGACGGCGGAAGGGAGCCTCCAGCATGTCGGGTCTGCAGCTGTGCTAGTGCCCGCTTGATTTCCGCTCCAATCGAGGTGATCTGTGCCTGGTCGCTTTCATACAGCTTATGGAGACGTACAATCAGCTCCTGGAAGCCGACCGTCTTCAATGAAGTCGTCTTTGGAAAATAGGTCCCTGCGTAAAACGGTACCTGTCCAGGTGTCATGAAGATGGAAAGGGGCCAGCCGCCTTGTTCGTCCATCATCATGCAGACATTCATGTACAGGTTGTCGATATCCGGCCGCTCCTCGCGATCCACCTTGATGGCGATGTAGTGTTCATTCAAGTAGTCGGCGATTTCCTGATCCTCGAAGCTCTCTCTTGCCATCACATGGCACCAGTGGCACGTCGAATAGCCGATGGACAGGAAAATCGGCTTGTTTTCAGCCTTGGCCCGCTCGAATGCCTCGTCTGTCCATGGGTACCAGTTGATTGGATTGTTCGCATGCTGAAGCAGGTAGGGAGATTTTGTTTCAATGAGCCAGTTGTGTTCTGGTGATGGCCTTGCCTTCTGTAGCTTGTTGTCCAATTGGCGACACTTCCTTTGTGAATATTCCCGTTTTTCGTTGGATTGGCCGCGCCCATTGTGATGGCCGGCCAGATATGCTTACTATGCCCAAAAAAAACGCAAAAGACGCCCATTAATTGGACGCCTTTTCTTTTGTTGAAGAAAAAACTCTTGTTTCGTTTAAGCAGCGAGTTTCCTGCACGCCTCCGCACATTTGAAGCACGCTTCCGCGCAATGCTGGCAATGGTCGTGGTCATGCTTTTTGCACTCGTTGCCGCACGCCTCGCAAATTGTTGCGCAGACAGAGGCGAGCGCTGAGGCGAATGGTGTATTCCGTGATAATGCCTGTTCCATAAAGTTGCAGATGTCTGCACATTCACGGTCCAGTCTGATGCACTCGGCCATCATTTTGACATCCTCTTCACGCAGGCATGCATCGAAGCAGTGGTTGCAGGCAGCCATGCATTCATGTAAAGCTTGGATGATTCCTTGGTGTTGTTCATGTGACATATCCTATTCCTCCTCATGTGTTCTCGACGTTGGTCCCTATACTCGTACCCGGCACGAAAAAAATGAAACGAGGAAGGAATCGCCCGTACGAATCAGGGAACCATCCGGATTCCTTACTATTCCCTCTACATGAAAAGGTATACCCCAAATACCGATGACGCGCATCACTTTTCT
>JBJEFP010000222.1:5745-7844 GCA_051874195.1 Lysinibacillus sp.
GTCATTCGACCAAGGCGCCTCAGGAATGTCATACATACAAAATGATGGAGCAAGGGGAGACACTGTCCAGGCTCCTACTATATGATTCTGCACCGATGTCCTCTGAATGATGTAAGCTCACACGAGAGAAATAGAAAAGGATTAGAGGGAGCCTATGGATAGAAAACAACTTGTAAGACGTATTGATTGGATGCTGGTTATCATTTTATTGCTGTTTTTGTGTACGAGTTTATTGGCCATTTCCTCAGCCCAGACGACCAGTTACACAGGAATCAACTTTGTACCGAGACAGCTCGTTTATTATGGAATTTTGGCAGTGATTATTGCCGTGGTCATGTATTTCGATATGGAGCAATATAAGAAGCTTGTATGGGTTTTATATGGCTTCGGGCTCTTTTTGTTGGTGGCATTGATCTTCATGCCGGAAGGAGAGGGCCAAATCGGCGAATTGGTCAACGGTGCAAAAAGTTGGTACCACACGCCTTTAGGGAACATCCAGCCCTCTGAATTCATGAAGACCTTCTATATATTGGCGTGTGCGCATCTCATCAGCAAGCATAATGAGATTCATGTGCTGCGTACGGTGAAGACGGACCTGCTGCTGCTTGGCAAGATTTTCGGCGCATTCATCGTCCCTTTTGCCCTCGTCATGGCACAGTCCGACCTTGGATCGGGCCTTGTATTCATAGCAATCACTATAGCGTTGGTCATCCTGGCGGGGATTTCCTGGCGGATTATCCTGCCTGCGCTTGTACTAGTCGGCGGAATAGGTGGATCATTCATCTGGATGGCGCTCTACATGCCGGATGTGGTGGAGGGGCTGGGCTTCGATCCATACCAGACCGCCCGCATCTATTCCTGGCTGGATCCGGAACAGTATTCCTCCAATGAAGGGTACCAGCTCATCTCCTCCATGAATGCAATCGGCTCCGGGGAGATTTTCGGGAAGGGCTATCAGCAGCGGGAAGTGTATGTCGTTGAAAACCATACCGATTTCATTTTCACCGTAATCGGGGAGGAATGGGGATTCTTTGGGGCAAGCCTCATCATCTGCCTATACTTCGTCCTCATTTACCATTTGACGAAACTGACGTTCATGATGCGTGACCCATTTTGTACATACGTGTGTGCCGGCATTATCGCGATGATTACATTCCATGTAATCGAAAATATCGGCATGACGATCCAACTGCTGCCGATTACGGGGATTCCTTTGCCGTTTATCAGTTACGGGGGCAGTTCGTTAATGGGGAATGCCCTCGCACTCGGACTCGTGTTCAGCATGAGATTCCATTACCGTTCGTACATGTTTACGAAGGACACTTTGCTTGATGACTGATTTGGATAGCTTTTTACACCGTGCGCCGGAACGAGCGCACGGTTTTTGTTTTTGGGTGCGCATATACTAAGGAGATTCATCCAGAACTCCGCATATCGTTTGATCATATGGGGACGATCAGGAGGTGTTCCAATGTTTGTTGTGTCCAAGAAAGACCAGGAAATAAAAATCCGGAATATGGGACGGGTTGATGCCTATTTCGTCACCGTGCAGGCTGGGGAAATCCAGTTCATGCTGAGGGAGCTCGGCTCGAGATATGCCGTCCATTTTTCCGTAGATGATAATGTACAGACGGCCGAAGTACTTGCAGTGGCCGGCAAGAGCTTGATTACGCAGGAATTCGAGCGGGAGGAGTCGGGGAAGTTCGTCGAGCGCATCAAGCAAATCATCCCGAAGGAAACAATCGTCCAGCTGATGCTGAAGGAATTTACCGTGCTCGAAGCCCCCGCCTCGCACCCGCTTTATGACAAGCATCCGCTCATTGCACCGTTCATCGAGATGCTGTTCATCGAGTGCGAAAACGAGTACCAGTCGATCGGTCCTGAAAAGAGGGACTTCGAATCGTATCTGGAAAAGGAATACAACGTCGAGCTCGTGCCTTCAGAGGAGATGGAGATCATCCTGGCGAAGGTCGTCACCGCCATGAAGTTTCTCCACCTCACCGAAAAAGACGTGGCAAAGGAGTTTTTCAAAAATATACAGATTTGAAGCAGCATACTGAAGGAAACAGGGACGTACCAAGAGAACGGACCCTGTTTTT
>JBJEFP010000223.1:0-7832 GCA_051874195.1 Lysinibacillus sp.
TAGTAACATTGCTGGGTGCACAAGGAAACGATTTCATTTCGATTGACGAGTGGGCGACAAAATGCGACACAATTAATTATGAGGTGCCGTGCATTATCACTTCTCGCGTCCCAAGAGTATACAAAAATGAGTAAATATCTATAGTTCCCTAAAAACCATAATTAAAAACAGGAATTGTCAAACTTTTTCTATTCTTGTCTTTTCATGCCGGGTCATCGGTGTTAAAATAAACTTGTAATTGAGAAGTGCACGTATGGTTTTTGGTGGAGGTGCTTTTGTGTACGCGAAAAAATTAGAAATGCAGGACGTAATTGTTAAGCAACCAAATGATTTTATACTCCAGTTCAACGAATCGTTTGAACTAAGTTA
The DNA here is from genome assembly GCA_051874195.1 of Lysinibacillus sp. Classification (GTDB taxonomy): domain Bacteria; phylum Bacillota; class Bacilli; order Bacillales_A; family Planococcaceae; genus Lysinibacillus_B. The sequence goes on from JBJEFP010000223.1 coordinate 370, forward strand.
TTTTGGCGAAAATGAGGTCACGTACATGTCGACTGAAAGGTTTTCGAGGCATAAGCAACCAAATCAAATACGGGAAGCTTTAATGAAAGGCTATGTGGAAATGTCGCACATAAATCTGACTATTTGTAGTGAATGTCTACATGCAGAATATGAAGCGGAGCATATGGTGGAGCGTCTCGTTAGCGGGGGATGACAATTTGATTGTAAAGCGTGGGGACGTTTTTTTCGCAGATCTTTCACCTGTGATTGGTTCCGAGCAAGGTGGTACAAGACCTGTGTTAATTATTCAAAACGATATCGGTAATCGATTTAGCCCGACGGTAATCATCGCTGCAATTACTGCGCAAATTCAAAAAGCAAAATTACCTACGCATGTTGAAATTGATGCGAAAAAATACGGTTTCGAACGTGATTCGGTGATTTTGCTTGAGCAATTGCGTACTATTGATAAATCCCGGTTGACAGACCGGATTACGCAGTTGGATGATGCACTGATGGAAAAAGTTGACGTCGCATTGGCGATCAGCTTAGGGCTAGTCAAATTTTAAATACATAAATGGAAAGCATCGGGACAGGACATTGTGTCGGTGCTTTTCTTTTTTTATTCCCTCCGATTTGGGGAGAATGGAATCTTGTTTATATTTGGCATATAGGTTAATTTATAAGGTAGGAACTAGGGGAGCATTATCTGGGGGTTTTGGCCGATTTTAAAAATTATAGGAAAACGACTGCGTTCCGATTTGTAGAAAACATAAAGAGGCAATGTGCTTTCTTATAAATGATATATAATCTAAAAAGGAGTTCCTATCCAAATATTCTTAGTCATCCGGGAGTCGCTATGATAAAAAGACAGGTAGCGACAAGATTGCATTAAAATAATTTGAGCAGGAATCTCCCGATGGAATTGGGGGCTCGGAAATGAGTGGAAAATCTACAATCGATATTATAACGGAATGGGATATTGTGGCTGCACGACAAATCGGCCGCAATATAGCAAAGGAAATCGGCTTTGGCACAGTGGACCAGGCTCGGATTACGACCGCAATCAGTGAACTGGCTAGGAATATCTATCTGTATGCGCGGGCCGGTGAAATTGTCATCGAGCCTCTGGAGGATGCGGCGAAAAACGGTATTTCGATTACAGCTATCGATAAAGGCCCCGGAATAGGTGATGTCCGTAAGGTAATGGAGGACGGTTATTCTACTTCAGGAGGACTTGGCGCGGGCTTGCCTGGTGTGAGGCGGCTGATGGACCATATCGAGATTCAATCATCGATGGGCAAGGGGACGACTGTAAAAGTTGAAAAATGGCTGTGATGGGACGTGGTGAACAATGAAGGAGCTTCAGGTTCAATACAAACGGATTTTGGCTGATTATATCGAAAGCCAGACCGAGCGCAATTTATATATAGGGCAGAATTTCATCCGGCAGCTCATCCAAAAGAATGTAGCGCCTGAAGAAGTGATCAGCATCCATAAAGCTTCGATGGAAGAAATTTGTCCCGAATTACCGGTCGCTGTTTCGCATGGGTATGATTTCCTGATAGAAATCATGGTGCATTTCGGGCTGACGCTTCGAGAGCGCCAGAGCCTTTTGGAACAGCAAGAAGAACTTCGGATTGAAATGAATGTAGCGACGAAAATTCAGAACATGCTGCTGAAGACGACCGTTCCGAAAGTAGCGTCAATTGATATCGGCATGGTGTCGGTTCCAATCCGCAAGATGAATGGGGACTATGTCCATTTTTTGAATGATGACGCGCATTCTGTGAGTGTAGCAGTCACGGATGTCGTAGGAAAGGGAGTTCCCGCAGCTCTTTGCATGTCCATGGTGAAATACGGTCTGGATACGCTTGAATATGCAAATGGCAACCCTTCCTATGTTCTGGAGGTATTGAACCGTATCATTGAAAGAAGTGTAGATGATAGCATGTTCGTATCCATGTTCTTCGGACGCCTGGATATTGAAAACAGCCTCTTTACCTATGGCTCGGCTGGCCATGAGCCGGCATTGTACTATAAGGCATCCGAAAAGAGGTTCCATGCCTTGGAGTCGAAGGGGCTTTTGCTGGGCATTATGCCGGAAGTCAAATATCCGCAGTTCGATATTACCTTGGATGACGGAGATTTCATCGTCATGATGACGGATGGAGTGACGGAATTCAGAAAGCAGGAAGATGTAGATTCTCGTGAAATCATTGAAGCCCTGCTATTGAAATATCTCGATTTGGAGGCGCAGCAAATGTGCGAGATGCTATATAAAGAACTGCAGAAACTTCAGGATTTCGGGCTGGAAGATGATTTCACGGTAGTAATTTTGAAAAAATGAGGAAAAGCAGGTTTAGGTTTTTTAAGTAAGGGAATTGTAATATAGTCTAATTGGAGGTGTCCGGTATGAATGTTAATGTACAATTTCGGGAAGATGGAAATGTAATGCGAGGGTTTGTAGAAGGTGAAATTGATACTTTCACAGCTCCAATTTTACGTGAAGAGCTGGACTCGATTCGTATTAATGAAGGATTAGTTATTGAGTTGGATTTATCGAAAGTAAGCTATATGGATAGTACAGGTTTGGGAATTTTCGTTGCATTTTATAAAAAGGTTGTAAGGGAGAAAGGGGAATTCAAGCTGGTTGGTTTGACAGACCGCCTTGTTCGCCTTTTTGAAATTACAGGATTAAGCGAATTAATGAATATCGAAACGGATAAAAAGGTGGAAATCAGTAATGAAAGCATTTGATTATGTCGAAATTCGTGTGCCTGCCAAACCGCAATATGTTAGTGTGATTAGGCTTGCTGTTTCTGGCTTAGCGTCCCGGTTAGGATTTACGTATGATGAAATTGAGGATTTGAAGATCGCTACGGGGGAAGCCGTTACAAACGTTGTCCACCATGCCTACGACGGCGAAGAGGGCGAAGTTGTAATGGGGTGTGCCCTATACGAAGATAAAATGGAAATCATGGTAGCTGATTACGGCAATAGCTTCAATTTCGAGGAAATCAAAACAAAGATTGGTCCATATAAAGAAGATGAAAATGTAGCAATGTTACGAGAAGGTGGCTTGGGGCTGTATTTAATGGATACTTTAATGGACGAGGTGAAATTAAATAACGAAGGCGGCGTCACTGTTTTCATGACAAAATATGTCACGAGAGAGCAGGTGGAAGAAAATGTCGAAAGAATCACTACCTAAAAACTCGTCCAAAGAAGAAGTGCTGATGTGGATAGAAAAATACCAGCAATCACAGGATGAAGAGGCGCAGACGAAATTAGTGCTGCACTATCAACAACTTGTGGAGTCGATTGCGCGGAAATATTCACATGGTAAATCTTATTACGACGATATTGTTCAAGTAGGGATGCTCGGTTTGCTGGGAGCGATTCGACGTTTCGATCCATCATTCGGCAGAAGCTTTGAGGCTTTTGCCGTACCGACTATCGTCGGGGAAATTAAGCGTTTCTTAAGGGACAAGACGTGGGACGTCCATGTACCGCGACGCATTAAAGAGCTTGGACCTCGCATTAAAGCGGCTGTAGAAGCGCTGACCACGGAATTGCAGCGCTCCCCCTCAATTAGTGAAATCGCCAATTATCTAGAAGTGCAGGATGAGGATGTTCTGGAAGCGATGGAGATGGGGCGCAGCTATCAGGCCTTATCGATGGATCATTCCATTGAATCCGACTCTGACGGAAGTACAGTGACGCTGTTTGATGTAGTCGGTAAGGAAGACGAAGAATTCGAAATGACCAACCGCCGGATGATTGTCGCTGAGGCGATGGGCATTCTGAATGATCGTGAAAAGCAAATCATCCAGCTCACTTATCTAGAGCAGCTTAGTCAAAAAGAAGCTGGAGAGCGGCTAGGTATCTCTCAAATGCATGTATCGCGCATACAACGGAAAGCAATAAAGAAGCTGCAAGAAGCTATCGCTGTAAGCGGCAGTGTCACGCTATAAAGCTAGGAGTCTACTATTTGAGGATAGTAGACTCTTTTTGATTGTTTGGAAGTGAGGGAACATGACTTTGTTGTTCACGGAAGAAAGGGCTCATCGACTTTCAAGAAGCCATATCCCAACTTACTTCTGCGACCTGCGCATTTATGATGTTAATGATAGAATGGAATCATGTTAAAAGAAAGGCTGTGGAGTGATGGAACAAAAAGAAATGCTACGGATGATTGCGGCAGCATCAAAAGTGAAAGCTCATCAGGCAGAAGCGGTAATCAAGCTCTTAGAAGAAGGCAATACGGTGCCTTTTATTGCACGTTATCGAAAAGAGGCGACTGGTTCACTTGATGAAGTCCAAATCAAGGAGATTGAGGACCGCTACCATTACGTACAGCAGGTTGAACAGAGAAAAGAAGAAGTGCTGCGACTGATTGATGAGCAGGGCAAGCTGACGGAAGAATTAGCCGCCGCCATCAAGGCCGCTACTATCCTGCAGAGGGTGGAAGACCTATACCGCCCTTATAAGCAGAAGCGGCGGACGAAGGCGACGATTGCGAAGGAACGCGGACTTGAACCATTAGCAGACAAACTGATGAAGTTTCCCAAAGGCGGTTTGAACGATGTCGCTTCGTCCTACATAGACGCTGACAAAGGGGTAGGCACGCTTGAAGAGGCATTGGCGGGGGCACGGGATATCCTGGCTGAACGCTTTGCCGACGATGCAGGCGTCCGCGACCAGCTACGCCAGCTGGCCCGACGTAATGGCAAGGTAGTGTCTGCTGTGAAGAATGCAGAGAAAGACGAAAAGCAAGTGTTTGAAATGTACTACGAATATGAGGAACCGGTAAATCGTATTGTGCCGCACCGTATATTGGCTATGAACCGCGGAGAGAAGGAGGAGGTTCTCCGGATAGGTATATCCGTTCCGGTAGAACGGGCTGTTCAAATAATGGAGAACAAGTGGATTCCACGAAATTTTACAGGGGAAGCAATCGAACAGGTGAAAGAGGCGATTGGTGACAGCTACAAGCGGCTTATCGAGCCATCCATTGAACGGGAAATCCGTTCGGAGCTGACGGAAAAAGCGGAAGCACAAGCGATTCATATCTTTTCGGAGAATTTGCGTAATCTTCTTCTCCAGCCGCCGATCCGTGGGAAGATGGTGCTCGGCGTCGATCCCGCCTATCGTACGGGCTGTAAACTGGCTGTAGTTGATGAAACAGGAAAGATGCTTGAAGTAACGGCGATCTATCCTCATAAACCTCAGCGCGACACAGCGAAGGCGAAGAAAACGGTTCAGACGTTGCTCGAAAAATACCCCATTACAATCATCGCAATCGGAAATGGTACAGCCTCTAGGGAAACGGAACAATTTATCGCTGATACATTGAAAGAGACGGACGATAAAGCGGCGTATGTAATTGTAAATGAGGCGGGAGCTTCTGTTTACTCGGCCTCTGAAGTGGCCCGGGCCGAATTCCCCGATCTGCAGGTCGAACAGCGAAGTGCGGTTTCCATTGCACGTCGCCTGCAGGATCCTCTCTCTGAGTTGGTGAAGATTGATCCAAAAGCAGTCGGAGTCGGCCAGTATCAGCACGATGTTTCTCAAAAGCAGCTCGCCGAATCGCTGACTTTCATTGTGGAAACGGCAGTAAACCAAGTAGGGGTGGATGTGAATACGGCTTCAGCTTCATTACTGCAGTATGTTTCAGGCTTGTCCAAAACAGTTGCCGAAAACATCGTGCAGGCCCGGGCGGAGGGTGGAAAGTTCACTTCACGTGCCCAATTGAAGAAGATTCCGCGGCTCGGTGCGAAAACATATGAGCAGGCAGTCGGCTTTTTGCGGATTCCGGGAGCGAAAAACCCTCTTGACGCAACAGGCATTCACCCTGAAAGCTATAAACTGGCCGAACAGATCCTTGAATTAGCTGGTGTAACGAAAAAAGATGTAGGGACGAAAAAAGTCGAGGAGGCACTTGCCACATTATCCATTGAAAGCTTGAGTAGCCAACTGGGAGTAGGCGAAGTGACCATCCGGGATATTGTAGATACATTGATGAAGCCGGCGCGAGATCCCCGCGATGAATTCCCGCAACCTTTATTAAAAACGGATGTTTTGCAAATGGAAGATTTACAGCGGGGAATGGAGCTCCAAGGAACAGTCAGAAATGTAGTGGATTTTGGTGCGTTTGTAGATATCGGAGTAAAGCAAGATGGTCTTGTTCATATTTCCAAATTGGCCAATCGCCGCGTCAAACACCCGCTTGATATCGTGTCGCTCGGAGACATCGTCACGGTATGGGTAGAAGAAGTGGAAGTGAGAAAGGGGCGTATTTCCCTTACGATGCTACCACCTTCATCGCAAAACGATTAAAATAAGAAGTGTACGGTTGAATGCCGTGCACTTTTTCGCTGTTTAGAAAATGGATAAAGTAAGTATATGGATGATATATGAAAAGGTGCTGTCTTCAGCACTGAAAGCTATTTTGCCGCGCTTCCCTTCTCGCGTTGGGTGCGACTATGCTTCAGTTCTATTTAGGGGTGAAAAATATGACAGACGAACAAGTGCAACGAATGGTGGAAGAGCTGTCCTTGCAGCACTTCAATTTACCTTTCCTCCATAAAGCGTATTTCAATGGCCGCTTGAAGACAACCGGTGGGCGCTACCTGTTGCGCTCCCATAACATTGAGCTGAACAAAAAACTGTATGACCATTTTGGGGAAGAAGAGCTTCGGGGCATCATATTGCATGAGCTCTGCCATTACCATCTACATATAATGGGCAAGGGGTACAAGCATAGGGACAAAGATTTCCGCCATCTTTTAGAGAAAGTCGGGGCGCCGAGGTTCTGCTCTACAATAGAAACCGAAAAAAAGATGCGCAAACAGACAATCCATATGTATATTTGTGTGAGCTGCCACCAAGTATATAGAAGGAAGCGAAAGATGAATGTGAGCAAATATTGCTGCGGCAAGTGTAAGGGTCAAATTGTATATACGAAAAGTGAAGCAGCTAGGGAATAGTAGAAAAAAACCTTCTGCTCTGGAAGGACGAAAGAATTTAGAACAATTGAAACCTTGATGTATCAAGGTTTTAAAGGTTTTTCAAAAAAGATATAAAAAAGTGTTGACGTTTTAAAAAAGGGTGTCTATAATAATAAAAGTCGACAGCGTGATGCGCGACAGAAAACGACATTCCGAAGTAGCTCAGTGGTAGAGCAACCGGCTGTTAACCGGTTGGTCGTAGGTTCGAGTCCTACCTTCGGAGCCATGGCCCGTTGGTCAAGTGGTTAAGACACCGCCCTTTCACGGCGGTAACACGGGTTCGAATCCCGTACGGGTCACCACTTTTTTATTAGGAATATCACAAACAAAACTTTTGGTCCCGTGGTGTAGCGGTTAACATGCCTGCCTGTCACGCAGGAGATCGCCGGTTCGATCCCGGTCGGGACCGCCATTCGTTGGGGTATAGCCAAGCGGTAAGGCAACGGATTTTGATTCCGTCATGCCTAGGTT
>JBJEFP010000224.1:0-7812 GCA_051874195.1 Lysinibacillus sp.
GTTCCAAAGCATTTCGCATGACGTTCACATTCCGCAAAGTAGATAGAGCTACTTTTGAACGTGTATCCGAAATTTACTCACCCACATTTGGACATTGAAAAAACACCTCTATTTTGAACGTGAAAAACCGCTCTTCCTGCTCAAGAAGCGCGGTTTTTCATGTATGTTATTTTACATCATCCATCCTATTCTCTTGCGCATTCGGAGGGAATCCTACATAGTAAATGCCGGTTCGGCCCCTTTTTCCCGTACCAAAGCGCGGGGAATAAAAAAACATTTGTAAATATATACATTTATTCCTTATAATCTTAGTGATTAGAGGACTAGTGACCGTCCTAAAAGGGAGGCTTTCAAGGTGAAAGAGCTGTATGGTGCACTGCACATCCAGACTGATTTTATGAGGAATGAAATTGAAGAAAAGTATGATTCCTACATGCTGTATACCTACCTGTTGAGAAACGGCTTCCAGCATAATTTCCATATCCTCTCGCTGGTCCATGACCTGTGGAATTATTTCTACTTCAAGGATGAGGAGCTTGTGCTGCACCCGGAGCATAACCTGATCTATGGCGTGCGTTCCATGGCGCTGAAGCTGATTAGCGAAGATGAGGCCATGCAACGCCTGAAGACCACCACCGTCGCCCGTGGATCGGAATCGATGCTGGCGGCCATCTATTGCGCCAACTTCTTCATCGATCAATTGTACAGCTACTATAAAGGCATGCCTGAGGAGGCCCGCCAAAAAATCAAAACCTTCCTGTCTTTTGATATCGGCAAGCTGTTCGATGAACAATTCAAGCAAGTGGAGCCCTACCCTTCCCTCTTCGTAGAAATACAGGCGGAGGCGATCAAGGAGCTCCATCAGCAAAAGGTAAAAAGCGAAGAAACCTTCTCCCAGCAGATGAAGGAAATTTCCAAGGACATCCGGGAATTCCATCTTCGATATGAGCAGACCTTTAGTCATATTTAATTTACCATCTGGAGGGACTGCATATGTTGGCACATATACTGTCTGACGAAGAATCCATTCAACATCTAGTTGATCTAACACATACAGGGCAGTTTGAGGAATGCCTGCAGCAAGGCATCCTCCTTCTGCCTCAACTGCACGATGAAACGCAGCAGGCGAGGGTACTTTGCGCACTGATCGAATCCGCTTTCCAGCTGGCAAAGTTCCAGGAAGCGGCTTATTACTTCCCGCTTTTCGAAAAGATGGTCAACACTGTAGAAGACCCTGTCTTTCCCATATACCATCTTCTATTTAAGGGCCATTTCCATATGCGGATACACGGCGATGCCCAAACCGCCCTTGCCTGCTATCAGGAAGGACTGGCCTCGGCCTTTGAAAAAAAGGAATATAATAGCCTGGCAGCGTTCATCAAATATATAATCCGTCACCGTGTGGATGAGGTGGATGTCGACAAGCTGCTGGCACTGGCGGAGCTTGCCTGCATTTTTTCACACTGGCCGGAGCCCCCAAAAGAGGGAGTGCGCATTTCAGCGGCAATGGCGCTATTGGAGTGCTATTGCCTGACGGGGAACGGGGAGCAGTTCGAAAAGCTGGTGGGGCAGCTGTCATCATTGCCTTCCCTGCCGCGCTTCCCGAACGAGCTGGCCCGTCTCCAAGTGCTGCGGGCAAACTTGTTGAGGGGACGGGGCTATTATGCACAGGCCCTTTGTCTGATGGACCAGGCTTCCATGCACTATGAAAAGCGGCAGGAATATGTTCTTCTGCTAGAGCAGCTTCTTGTACAAAGGGAGTTTGTCCTAAAGGTCCTGCCTGAAAGAGCCGACGCACTGGAGAAAAAAATAGAGCGGACGAGGAAGCTGGCCATGCAGGCTTCCTCCCACTTCCACCATAGCGTGAGAAGAGGAGGGGCGTACTGCGAGGAGACGGCTGTTTTTCATTTCCACCAATCCATCGAAAAGCGCTTGGCAAACGGGGAAAAGTTCCTTTACCTGCTGGCGTTCGCGGAGGATGCAGCCTGCCACCAGGAACTCCGGGAATACCCTTGCCCCCACCTTGAATTATCAGGGAATCGATTCCTCTATGTAATGGAGGACAGGGAAATCCCCGCCGACTTTCCTGCATGCAACCTGCCCCGCATCCCGTTGGCCATCGTTTATCCGCAGGAAGGGAAAACGGCCATGCAGCTCTTCCATGAGGCGCATGCCCAGATGTATTACCTGTATGACGGGCAAAAATAAAAACGGGCAAGCTCGCCCGCTTCCACATGAAGGCAAAGGTGCATGCATCTTTGCCTTTTTCCTTGGAAAAAGGCGCCTGCTAAAGGGCGCCTCACTCCTACTCCTCTACCTTAAACCATCCTGGAACATTCATAATCAAATTCCACAACGACTTGGGGATATCGAGCTCTTTTTCCTTGCTTAAGTGGAGCGCCGTAAAGATTTCATCTTCCCTCTGACTGGACGCTTTTTCATACCATTCCGGATCCATCACTAGGGCATGCCCCAATGACACGAGAGGCACTACATCGAGGGCGGACTCCACCTGCCCCACCGTTTGCAGGCCGCCGACGCCGATGACGGGAATGCGCTCCCCTACGGCTTCTTGAACGATTGCGATACGGCCGCGTGCGTCTTGGTCGCCCCGCATGGAGCCTGCATCGAACCGGTTGACCGATACATGCAGGTAATCGATTTCTTTATCGGCAAGGGCATTGATGAACATGATGGTATCATCCATCGTAATGCCCGGCTCCTCCTTTTCTTCCGGACTGAAGCGGTAGCCGACCGCAAATGGCTCTGTTGCATGCTTGGCAACGGCCCCCTTCACAGCATCGACCACGGCCAACGGGAAGGCCATGCGCTCCTTTGCATCCCCGCCCCATTCATCCGTACGGCGGTTGGAATGCGGCGAGAAGAACTGCTGCAATAGGTAGGTATTGGCACCGTGCAATTCAACCCCGTCAAATCCTGCTTCGATGGCACGTCTTGTCGCTTCGGCGAAGTCCTGAATCGTCGCCTTTACCTCTTCCTCCGTTAACGGCCTTGGTGTTTCAGCATTCGGCCTCAGCGCAGGAATGTCGCTGGCCGATACAGGCTGCTCCCCCAATAGCTTTGAGTTCGTCATCCTTCCGGCGTGGTAAATTTGCAGAATGGCTTTTGCTCCACCTGAATGGATGGAGTCAGCCAGCCGCTTCAGGCTAGGGATGCGTTCATCCGACTCCGCACCCAATGAGTCCGGAAAGCCCAAAGCCAGGCCATTTATATAGGCACAGGCTGTAATGACTGCTCCGATGCCGCTCTTGGCGCGGCGATGGTAGTAGGCCAGCTCCTCTTCTGTGACATCGCCATTCGGCTGGGAGGCCGAAATGGTCATCGGCGCCATGAGGATGCGGTTTTTTAACTCCACCCCTGATTTCAATGTAAATGGTTGCGTAAATTTCATATGAATATCCCCTTCCACTCATTTCGTCCCTCTCTTGCTCCAAACAAACATCCCGCCGGTGTCAGATGCACGGTAAGCAGGCTGTCTCCCTTAGTGTATTCGGTAAAACGGCAAGCCGTAGCAACGCAGCTGAAACAATGCACTTTTAGCTGCGCCTCTCCTACATACAGTTACCACCCTCTCATCCACCTAAACGTGGGACCCGAATGAAACAGTGTCCCCATCATCCGGTGGCCATGTTGCATTGGACGGCGCCCAGACCTGTGCCTTCAATAAAGAAAGGCGGTCATTTGAAGTTGTAGGCCGTGACAACCGGCTCGCGGCCTGTCTGGATGTCCGTAAAGTATTCATAGAGGCTGATGCCAAGGAAAGAGCCCGACACGTTCGCCACATTATCCCACCCGGAACCCATCAGTGCCCGCACCGCATTGTAGCTGCGCTGGGCTGAGCGGCAGTAGATGTATACCGGTCTGTCCTTTGGAACCTCCGCCATGCGTTCGCGGAACTGGCTGAGCGGAATGTTGTAAGCCCCTCTCAGATGGCCATTCGCAAATTCATTTTCTTCACGCACATCGATAAAATAGGCTCCTGCTTCCACGAGGCCGCGCACATCGGACACCTGTACCTGGCGCAGACGGCCGGACATGAGGTTGTTCGCCACGAGCGCCGCCATGTTGACCACATCCTTGGCCGTGCTGAACATCGGCGAGTAGGAAAGCTCCAGATCCTTCAGATCATCAATCGTGCCCCCCATCGTGATCAAGGTCGCAATGACGTCCACACGCTTGTCGGCATTGCCCTTGCCGATTGCCTGTGCCCCTAGGATGCGTCCTGTTGGCACCTCGTATACAAGCTTGAAGTGCAGCGGATTGCTTGTCGGCATCAGACCCACTTTATCAGGGGAAATGACATATACACTTTCCACCTGGAATCCTGCATGACGGGCCGCCTCTTCCGTGAGCCCTGTCGCCGCCGCCGCATAGTCAAACACCTGGATGCTTGTTGATCCGATGACCCCTTTATTTTGATTAGTAATCCCATAAATATGATCCGCTACCGCACGTGCCTGACGCTGTGCAGGCCCTGCCAGCGCAAGACGTACAGGACGATGCAGCAGACGATGATAGACCTCGATTGCATCCCCCACTGCATAGATGTGCGGGTCGTTCGTCAGGTAGTTCTGATTCACCTTGATTGCGCCGGTCATTCCAATCGCCAGGCCGGCTTCTTCCGCAAGCCCCGTTTCCGGACGGACACCCACTGCTAGCACCACGATATCCGCCTCGACCCGTCTTCCTGAGGCAAGCGTCACGTATTCGGCTTCGATGCCTGCCAGGCCGTCCCCGACAATCAGCCCGACACCCTTATCGAGCATCTCCTTCTGCAGAATCTGCGCCATGCCAAAATCGAATGCCCGCAAAATGTGCGGCGCATTTTGGACGAGCGTCACATTCCGGCCGGCAAGGCGCAGGTTCTCCGCGACTTCGACACCGATATAGCCGCCCCCGATGACGGCGATGTTTTGTGCATCCTTCTCCACAATCGCCCGCTGCAGCCTTTCGATGTCCACTACATTGCGGACCGTGAAGACGTGCTCTGCCCTCGCCCCTTCTATCTCCGGAACAATCGCTGCAGCACCGGGGGACAATACTAATTTATCGTAGGACTCGTCATACTCTTCCTTTGTCGATAGATTGCGGACAGTCACCGTCTTTTCCTCCCGATTGATGCGGAGGACTTCGGAGTTTGGACGCGCATCCAGGTTGTAGCGCGACTTGAAGGAGTCCGGATTCATCAGCAACAGGCGACTGCTGTCTTCCACAATGCCGCTCAGATGGAACGGCAGAGAACAGTTGGAGAAGGACACGTGCGGCCCCTTTTCAAACATCACGATTTCCGCCTGCTCATCCAGACGACGGATGCGCGCAGCCGCTGAAGCCCCGCCCGCTACTCCTCCGACTACCACTACTTTTTTTCTCATACTTCATTCCCCTTTTCCATATTTATTACCCCATATACCACGGTGGGTATTATCAAGTTGTAGCATGCCTGCCTTTTCATTTTCCGCTCAATTTCCAACATTTCAATGGCATTCCCTATCTGTAGGATAACCGAATAAAACCTTCATTACCTATAAATAAACTACATTTTTTTATAAAAGAAAATACCGGCTATTCACCAGTATTCTCAACCGTCAATTCTTCCTGCACAAAACGGAAGATCATTTCTTCCTCATCTTCGTCCAAGCCAAATTCCAATATCCCATTATCCGCCTTATCAATCAGGAAATAATTCAAGATACGCACTTCTTCTTCCTTCTGGCCGACAATGACACGGATTTCTATCCCCGCCTCTGAATACAGGTCATCCTCTTCATCCACTTCCAGGTCTATTAGAAATTCAAAGCGCTTGCCCTCGATGATATTTGTCGGATCTTTTATTTCTTCTACTGAAAACGCACCGATCTCCATATTTGTCACTCCTTCTTTCCCGTATCTCTCTATTTAATCATAAACATTTTTTGTTTGGCGTCAAATGAACGATTCGCGCTACAATAGCTACTAAAGGAGTGAAGGACATGAAGGAATTATTTTATTATCAGGACTCGATGATGCGGGAGTTCTCAGCGGACGTTGTAAATACCGGTACAGACGACCTTGGTGACTATGTCGTGCTGTCCAATACGGCATTCTACCCGACAGGTGGCGGGCAGCCGCATGATACAGGGTGGATCGGCGGTCTTGAAGTCGTCAATGTCGAAAAAGTGGAGGAGGAAATCCGCCATTACATAAACGGCCAGGTGGAAGGCATCACAGGAACGGTTATCGGAAAGCTCGATTGGGCGAGGCGCTTTGATCATATGCAGCAGCATACAGGCCAGCATATTCTGACGGCCGCTTTCGTGGAACTGTTCGGCTACCAGACGGTCAGCTTCCATCTAGGGGGAGAGCTTGTTGCCATCGATTTGAATACAACTGAGATTACAGCCGAGCAACTGGCCGAAGCAGAGAAGCGCGCCAATGACATCGTTTTGGAAAACCGCCCAATTGAAACGAGATGGGTGACAAAAGAGGAATTGGCGCAGTACAGCCTCAGAAAGGATGTCACAGTCGATGACGATATTCGCCTCGTCATCATCCCTGACTATGACTACAATGGCTGCGGCGGCACCCATCCGACGTCTACAGGCCAGGTGCAGATGATTAAAATTATGGAAACGGAAAAGATGAAGTCCAATATCCGTGTCCATTTCGTCTGCGGCGACCGTGTGCGCCAGCAGCTGGACATGCGCAAAAACGTACTGACGGATGTCGCACGCCAGCTGAGCGTCCCGGAAAGGGAAGCTGGAGCGGCACTGATGAAGGTGATGCAGACCGCAAAACAGGCGGACAAGGCTTTAGCGGAGGCGCGCGAAGCCCTGCTTGCCTATGAAGCGCAGGACCTGGCAGGCCAGGGGGAATCGGTCATCAGCCAAGCCTATCAAAACCGGACAATCCAGGAGCTGCAGAAGCTTGCTCGTTTTATCGTTGCTGCAAATTCACAGGCAGTGGCCCTTCTCGTCGCGGAAAATGCGGACAAGCTACAGTTCGTTGCTGCACGTGGAACGGATGTCGCCGTATCCATGAAGGAAGTCTCCGGAAAGGTGCTGCCTCTCATAAACGGCAAGGGCGGCGGAAATGATGCACTCGTCCAGGGGGGCGGAGAAAAAGGCATTAATCCGGAAGACCTGCTCAAGGAAATGCAAAAGGCTTTATAGGGGGAGGCACGGTTATTACACCCGTTCAGTTCATACAGATAGGTACGAAGGAAGAATATGCAGAATCAAACACTGCGCTTCATTCGAAAAATGACGGATCGCTCATGCTCATATAGAAAGAATACGCCGGCACAGGCGCTATGGAAAGGTGTCGGCGGAAAAATTGGAAGCTGAAGAAACGCCCGTGGCATGCCTCATACGTGAAGTAAAGGAAGGGATGGACATTGATAGAAGCAGCCGCCCTATATTCGATAAGGGGGCAGTTTCATGGAAGGTGGACCATGCCTTTTCCGGCGGACTCTATATTTAGCCGGTGAAGCTGGATGATGGATACGACTACGAGACAGCAAAGGGAGCGGACGAGGGCATCCTGGATTGGAAGGAGGTTCCCTGGCTGGTGGAAGAGAAAAAGCATAGAGGAGTGGGAAATGATTCCTCACTTCTTGCCGACGGTTTTACATGACGCCCAAAAGCATAATCATTTTTCCAATCGAAAAAGGAAAACGGACTAGGTATAAGAGGCAATAAAAAAGCGAAGCAGGGGAGACCTGCTTCGCTCTAAAATATGCAGCAATTGCTGCATAATGAATATGACCCGTACGGGATTCGAACCCGTGTTACCGCCGTGAAAGGGCGGTGTCTT
>JBJEFP010000225.1:0-7781 GCA_051874195.1 Lysinibacillus sp.
AGGAATAAAGGCTAAGAACGCCACGTCCTGTGGCAACGCCTTTATGACCAACATCCTGTTGGCCTGAGAAGGCTGGAGCCGTGCCCGCGAAAAGCGTCCGCTGGAATGGAAATCAACCGAAGAAAAAGAGCGTCCAGAAACGAATTTTCGTTCCTGGACGCTCTTGCCTATAGCAGGAGGACTTTTTCAGTGCCCCGCGTTATTGCAGACCGCTTTTCTCATGAAATTTTTTCTTTATAAAGATTTGCGTATAATAATCATAATAGACTCCTGTTCCGCCGTGTGTATATTCGGGGTTCAGCATGATTTTTCTGTGGTCTGGCGAATTCAATAGGCCATGTACAGCCTCGACGGCATCATAATAGGCCATCGCCACATTTTCATTCGCTTCCTCGTAAGAAATCGATTCCTTTTCCAGCCTTTTTTCCAATGAACCATATGTTGGAGAATCATGAGAGATGAAATCCTCCAAAAACATATCCTCACTATGGGCCATGGCTGTCTCATTCAGCCGTTCAGAAGGCACCAGTGGCTCGGCCCCGTATTTTTTCCGATAGACGTTGGTCAATTCAAAAAACTGTTCTGCACTCGCCTCATTGATTTCAAATTGCTGAAAGGAGGAAGGCGTCTCCTTGACGATCAATTCACCGACAAACTGCATTTCATACGGCTGATGAAGGACAAGTGTCTTGCCATCGATAAAACGGACGCCTGCCAATTCCCCTTCTTCCTGGTCTATGTATAACTGCGCATACAGTGTCTCAAACTTAGCAAGAAGGCGGTTTTTTGTATCTTCCTCACTCATAGTGAACATGTAGATGTTGTCTCCAATCGTGACGGACACTTCAGCATCCAAGATTGTCATTCGGTAAATTTCTTCTATAGATTGACCCACCTTATAGGGACTGACATCCACATCCGCCGAGTTGGTGTATACCTGGGTTACCTTGCCCTGTTCAATGCCGAACATTGCCTGTTCATAGACCCACCATTCATAACCAAAAGCAGACATATCCACTCGCCTAGGCTCCCCATGACTTTGCACCAATGTCTCGACAGGCTGCCCAATGATTGTCGAAATTCCTGTAGCAGGTCTTGACAGCACTCCATTATAGTCATTGATGTACTGTTCAGAGGGAATCGCCTGCTGCACTGTATTTGGACCTTCAAGGGGGGCATGTTCATCATCGAATGCCCAATAATAAAAAATAATGCCTATAATGGTCGCAACGATTAGAATACGGAACAGCGCCTTCATGGATCACCCTCCTGTTTTTGTTTGTAATGTATATCATTATACCAATTTGGTAACGTCTGACACAATGTTGTCATTGCAACAAATGCCTATTTGCTCTATTATTAACAATGAAGCACATAAATTATGTACGATTTGGTAAAGGAGGATAAAATAATGTATTTTGAAAACACATCGATTGAAAATATTATTGTTGACCAGGAGTTTCTAACGGACATCTTAAAAAAACACGGTTTGGAATGTCACGGAGCTTGGGACTACGACCGCATGACGTTCGACCGCCGCTTTGATGTACGTGAAGGGCGTTTCTATCTACGTGTATTCTGCGACGCAATCTCCGGCGATGTAGGGGCGCATGATGCAACTTTGAAAATCCTAAAGCCGGCGATCGGCAAGTACTACTATCCACACGGTGTCGAATACACTGACGAAGTATTCCCGTCACACCTTGTTAGGGATTGCGAACAAATCCTGGATGCTGTTGCAAAAGACTTATCAAAATACGGCATCGTTGTCAAAGACCGTGAGCAAACGCCGGGGACTGCTGTAAAAGACTTGTCAAAGCAACGCGCATAGCAACTAAAATAGTAAATCAACGGCAACCCTGCAAGGTTGCCTTTTTTGTCCCCCCTGCAGGCATCCCATAAAGGATTGCCCGCTAAAACCGCTATACGAAAGCCCGTTCAGATTCCATACGGTTGGTCCGCATGTAGACCAACGCCCTTTTTTCACAATTCCCATCACGGTTCATTCTATTTCCTCCGGCTATAAAAAAGGCGCAGCCCAAAGTGGAACAGCACCCTTTCTCTTGATAATCATCTACCAGGAAATCTTGCTCCTTCGCCTCATCAGAAGGCTGCCATACCCGTCAAAAAAGGGACGCCTGTGAATACTTTTCAGACGTCCCCCTCCTGCACTAAAACCCTAAAATCGCCTTGATGACCGAAGTCGTTTCGCCGCCCTCATAGATTACATAGAGCAGCAAGTATACCATTACTCCTGTAATCGCTGTAAAGAACCAGATGATGCTAGAAATCGGACCGATTTTGCGATGGATTTTCATATTGTTTTTATAACCTGTCCAAAGGCTGGTGATTCCACAGACAGCCCCAGTCGTCGCCAGTGTAATGTGGAAAATCAAGAAGAACGTATAATAGCCCTTTAATTCATCCGGGCCGCCGAATGCTGTATTTCCGACGAACACTGTACGTGAAGCATAGATGGTAAAGAACACAACCGCCGCAACGCCAGCTGCAGTCATAACCTTCTTATGTGCCTCGATTTTCCTCTTTGCAATCAAAACCCATCCAATCGCTACTAAAATAGCACTTAATACGATGAATGTTGTACTAATCGTCGGTAAAATTGGTACGCTCATTTCTTATTCTCCTATTCATTCTCTAAATTAGTTGTAGTTTGTGCGGTTTTGGAAGTCGCGTAACGCCTTTTCCGTAATGTCCTCGGGGTTCGCCCGTTCACTATTCCACCAAACGCGGAATACACGGTACAAAAT
Source organism: Lysinibacillus sp. (assembly GCA_051874195.1). Taxonomy (GTDB): domain Bacteria; phylum Bacillota; class Bacilli; order Bacillales_A; family Planococcaceae; genus Lysinibacillus_B. The sequence continues at coordinate 2,769 of JBJEFP010000225.1, forward strand.
GACGCCAAAGATGATTTCCTGAATAATCTTCATCAATACGCCGCCCACTTGCTGGTCACTCACAGCATCCATATTCGTGAATAACTCAGGACCCGATAAGTTCAGGCTCGCCAGCATATCGCTAGATACACACAGCTCCATCGCCTTCAACCAAGACTCCGCTTCGGAAAAAGTGGCATACAAAGGATGGCTTGCAAAAATGATCAATGCACAGGCCGGTGTAATCAGCACGGCATTTCCGGCAATATACGCCAGCTTATGGATGTTTTTCATCTTATACTGCCCTTCCACTTCGTTAAGCAGCGGCCAGTACATGAACACAGCGCTGATAAACAGGAGGAACGTGTATATGCCATGCAATGTCATGTCCAGCTTGATGACATCAAAGACAGATGGAAGATGATAGAAGCTGAACATGAAAACAAAAATAATGATTGCCACTAAAGGTTTCGTAAATATTTTAAAGATTGTCCGCAATACAGGGGCTTCGACTACAACCTTCCATACCCACCATGGGATTCCCTTAATGATGAAAATGGGTACCAACAGCAACAGCAACGCCATTTGTGTCATATGCATGGTGAATGTAATATGCCCCATCAAATCGACCGGGGACCCTTTGATAATATAAAGAGAAATCATCCCTAAAATAAAGTAAGTCGCCTCACTCTTCTTTAAAGGTTCACTCACTTTAAAATCTTTTCGCCAAACAGTCGTCGTTAAAAAATATACCACCGTCAAAAATACAATAATGCCCATCAAATAAGGGCTCCACAGCGCCTGGAAACCAAATATACGTAACGACATAAACTTTGCGCTCCTTTAAACTTCAATATCTCCATTATAGAGTTCTTAGATAAAGACTTCAATGAACATACTATGACAATTGCATACTTCTAGCATTACTAGAAGGCGATGGGTAAAAAGGAATCTATATCGCTGTAGACAGTGCAGACCGGGATGGCCCCGCTTTTCACCATCTAAAAAGCGGCCGACGCTTGTCGACCGCTTTTGCTGTTAGATATATCCTTTTTGCGTCAGTACTTTCTGTAGCTGCTCCACGCATTCCTCAATCGTCTGGTTTTCCGTATCTAGGATAATTTCCGGATTGATAGGCTCCTCGTACGGGGCACTGACGCCTGTGAAATTCGGGATTTCATTATTGCGCGCCTTTTTGTAAAGCCCTTTTGGATCGCGCTTTTCACACGCCTCCACCGAGCATTTGACGAACACTTCAATGAATTCCCCCTCCTGCACCAGGCTGCGCACGACTTGCCGGTCTTCTCGGTACGGGGAGATGAAGGCCGTCAGTACAATCTGGCCTCCCTCCACAAACAATTTAGCCACTTCCCCGATGCGGCGGATGTTCTCCTTGCGGCTTGCCTCATCAAATCCCAAATCACTGTTGAGTCCATGGCGAATGTTGTCTCCGTCCAGCACAAATGCCTGCTTGCCGTCTTCGAACAGCCTATGGGCGAAGGCATTGGCAACGGACGACTTGCCCGATGCAGAAAGTCCAGTGAACCAGAGAATAAAGCTTGAATGACCGTTCTTTTCACGGCGTTGTTGTTTTGCGATAGAGGCTTCATGCCATACGATGTTTGTGCTCATATCCTTCCTCCTAAACCGTCGCTTCTTCGCGCAGACCGCGAATCAGTACTTCAATTACTTCCTTGCGGCTGAATGTACTCGGCGGAATTTCTCCTGCCCGCAGCATTTCACGAACCTTCGTTCCTGATAAAATGACACGCGACTCTGCTCCATGGGCACATGTCTTCGTCGTCGCCATCCCTTCACATTCCGTGCAGTAGAAGCTGTGTTCGAACTTCAGCGGGATAATGCCGATTTCTTCAGGCGTAAAGAGGTCGAACAGCTTCTGCGCATCGTATGTGCCGTAGTAGTCGCCGACACCTGCATGGTCCCGCCCGACGATGAAATGCGTACATCCATAGTTTTTGCGCACCAGCGCATGGAAAATCGCCTCGCGTGGTCCTGCATAGCGCATTGCCGCCAGGAATACCCCAAGCTGGACACGCTCCTGCGGATAATATTTCTCCAACAGCACTTCATAGCTTTCCATACGGATGGCTGCAGAGATGTCATCCGACTTCGTTTCTCCTACAAGCGGATTTAAAAACAGCCCGTCCACAATCTCCAACGCCACCTTTTGGATGTACTCATGGGCACGGTGGACGGGGTTGCGTGTCTGGAAGCCGACAATTGTCTTCCATCCTTTATCCTTGAACAGCTGGCGCGTTTCCTTCGGTTCAAACGTATAGCCTGGAAAAGGCTTTTCTGACTTTTTAACCAGCTTCACAGATCCGCCGACATAGACGGAAGGACGTTCGAATAATTTCGCTACGCCGGGGTGCGCCTTATCATCCGTCCCATATACATTCACAGCTTCCTCTTCCTTATCGGGCTCGTATATGTCACCGACCGTCAGCGTACCGTAAACCGTACCATTTTGGACAAGCTTGACTTCTTCCCCCTTCTCCAGCGTCCGTGCCACGGCAGGGTCGACCGGTAATGTAATCGGGATGCTCCACACAACACCTGATGCGAGACGCATAGTTTTTACGACCGCCTGATAGTCGTCCCTGTTCATGAATCCGTCAATCGGACTGTACGCCCCGATAGCGATTAGCTCCAGATCACTTAAAGCAATTGCGTCGATTTCAATTTCCTTTGTTAGCGTTGCTAGCTCTGTTTCCGGATAATATGCGTTTATTAAATTTCCTCCGTGTGGTTGTAAACTCATTTCCTATTCCTCCAATTCGTTTGGTCGGTTTAAATACCTGATCCTTCATCATTGAACGTCCGCGCCTCTTCCCGTACAATCTTCAACAAGCTCATGGAGCCGATGATTGCGATTGCTATGCTTGCAAGAACAACAAGGGAATAGAAATCACTTTCAACGAAGACCTTGACGAGCATATAGGAAATCGCCAATGAGAACAGCGGGGACACAATCCAGATTCTAAAAATCTTTTTTACAATATTCTTATCAAACACTTTGGCGCCGTTCTTCGCCACCCCCAGCCCGATGATACCTGAGGAAGTGACTTGTGTTAAGGGGACAGGGAGACCGAATATGGAGCTGATCGTCACTAATATGGCCCCTGTACTGGAAATTAAAATCCCTTCCGTCTTTTCATAACGGGTAATCTTCTTGCCGTTCGTCTCCAGCACCCGCTTCCCTAGAAACAGCGCCCCCAACCCGACGGAGATGCCGCCAATCCAGATTCCTTGGGGAACCGTCATGATGCTTGCCCCTACAAGTGGTCCGACGGCGTTCGCGACATTGTTCATCCCTGCCGAAAAGGCTTCAAAAAATCCGGCCAGAATCAGCAAGTATGTAAAGAGAGGGCGGTCCTTCAAACGGCCCTTTCCCTGCAGATGATACAGAATCTTCCCTCCGATGAACAACATGCCAAACGCCACTACCGGAATGATTACCCAAAAAGCCATGATATAGAGCAATTTGTCGATGAAGAGCACCTGATAGGCAACCCCCACCCCGACAATCGCCCCCACGGTCACTTCACTCGTCGATAGAGGAATGCCCATGACATTTGCAATAAATAAAGTACTCGTCGCTGCAATGAGGATGATGATGACAAGCTTCACCGTAATGATGCTTTCGGGAATGATGCCGCCGCTGATTGTTTTGACGACCTCCCCTCCACCTACCACTGCTCCCAATAGTACACCGATGGCACAGGCAAGCAGTGCCACCCTGGCATTCTTAATCGCTCCCGAGCCATACGCCACCCCCATGGAGGCGGCGGCACCGCTCGCTCCTATGTTCGCTGCAAAAAAGAGTGCAATGGCAATTGCGATATATTCGAGCATGGAACTCCCCCTTTAGCCGTGCAGGCCGCACTCCGTTTTTCCTTGCCCTGACCAACGGCCGGATCGCAAGTCATCCATCGTAAAGGCCGGCTTTGTACAAGTTTCACATCCAATACTCGGATAGCCCCTGTCATGCAGCGGGTTGTATGGGAGGTCGTGCTTCGAGACATATCTCCATACATCCTTCCACGTCCAGTGGATGAGCGGACAGACCTTGATCGATTCGAACCGTTTATCCAGATTGATGAATTCGACATTCGCCCGTGTCGGTGACTGTTCACGGCGAAGGCCTGAAATCCACGCCTTTGCTCCTGACAATGTTTCATTCAGCGGAACCAGCTTACGAATGTTACAGCATTGGTTCGGCTCCCTCTCCCAAAGGGCCGGGCCGAATTTTTCGGCCTGCTCCTCCAATGTCAGGGAGGGCTTCTTCATCTCGATGCGCAGCTGCGGATATTTCTCCTTTACACGCTCGATTGTTTCATAGGTTTCCTTAAAATGAACATCCGTATCTAGAAATACAATTTTGGCATCCGGTTTCACTTTTGAAATTAAATCGATTAGTACAATTCCTTCAATGCCAAAGCTGCATGCATAAACGATTTCCTCCTTGTAATGCTCATAGGCCCACTTCAGGACATCAAGTGCCCCCTTGTATGTTTCATCCGGTTCTATTTCCAGCTCCGGCTGTTGCCAGGTAGAATAAGTTAACATTTCTTTCCCCCCTATATACGCAAAAAGGCGCTCTAATGCCCGCATGATGCCTGCATTAAAACGCCTCTAGTTTTTCTAGTCAGCAATTGTATGAATCCCCATTTCCAGAAGGCCAATCGTCTTGCTTCCTTCTTATGGAGAATTTTCTTTATAATCAGTATACTATATATAACCTATTAGTCAACTAGGAATAATGTTTTTTCTTCTTCCACAGAACAAAAGCGCATTCGCGCCCGTTCAGCTGCGACAAGTGCTTTAAGCAATCACCTAGCGAGCTCGACACGCGTAGTGATTGCTGAAGCGACCTCGAGCAGCTGGCGCGAATGCCTAGACGTAGACGATACCTTTTCTATCGTTATCCACAATGCGAATTTTTATAATTTCCTTAACGGCTCTTCTCCAAAATATGTGCTTGACCGCATATTCCGTTCCGGGCGGACGCTT
>JBJEFP010000226.1:0-5152 GCA_051874195.1 Lysinibacillus sp.
AAAGAAGGCATGACGATGGTCGTCGTCACGCATGAAATGGGCTTCGCGCGTGAAATGGGCGACCGTGTGCTGTTCATGGACGGCGGCTATATTGTAGAGGAAGGCCGACCGGAGGATGTATTCGGAAATCCTCAGAATGAGCGGACGAAAGCCTTTTTAGGGAAAGTACTATAAAATGAAAAATCCATTCAAGACGGGCTGCTTGAATGGATTTTTTTTGTGTTTACAGAGGAATAGATTTGATGTAAGGGGTGCAAATGCACTCTTTAATTGGTTAGTTCGGCATGTTCTTCGCTTTGTCTGCCTGGCCGTACATGTTGAGCATGATGTTCATATCGTTTTGGGAAAGCTGTGGCACTTGGTAAATGCCGCGCTTATTCAGGTAAAGTGATACTTCATATGCCATTTCGACGCAGTTCGGTACAGAATCCTGCAATACACGACGAACGACAGGGTTTGTGGATTCGAGGGCTGCCTGTGTTTTCCCGACCGCGCCTGTTTTATGCATGGCAAGAAGAGAGCCGGCTAAAATACCATCATTCACCTCAGTAGGGGATTGGATTGGTTTTTTTGGTTCGCCGGCAGTGAGACCGTAATTTACATCATTGCTTATTTGCATATTGTATGTTTTTGTCGGGTGCTTTGGATCATGGCCTGTTTTGTAGGCTTCGGCTGTGATGTTGTACTCATCTAACATAAAGGCGTATTGACGGTCTAAAATAGCGAGGAGTTCAGGGTCCTGGATTTGGTCACGCATAAGCACGCATTGGTTTAAAGCGCCAATTGATGCACCTAGTACTTCATGTACGTCCAGAACTTCATGTGCGCCGTGGTTCATAGACATCGGCTGTTCATTGCCTTGTGATTCAGATGATTGTGTGAACATGTGATAATCCTCCATTCTTTTTGGGTACGCTGTTATTATGGTTGCTTTTATAGGAGCTATTCATAAGAAATTTTTGAAGGTGGAAGAGGGAGGAGACCAATGGGAAAAGGAAGTACGAGCAGTTCCAAAATCATCATCATGGCGGTCGTGGCAATCATCGTCATTGCCCTGCTGCTCATCGTGCCGAAGTATAACAGCCTGGTGAATGGAGAAGAACAGGTGGTGGCATCGTGGGCGCAGGTGGAAAATCAATTGCAGCGCAGGTTCGACCTGATTCCGAACCTGGTGCAGACTGCAAAGGGATATGCTGCCCATGAGGAAGAGGTGTTTACGCAGATTGCACAGGCACGTACCGAATATGGCGGTGCTGCTACAGTCGAGGAAGTGGCCCGGGCGAACGATGATCTGACAAGCGCGCTGAGCCGGCTGCTTGTCGTTGTGGAAAACTATCCGCAGTTGAAGGCGGATGTCCAGTTTACCCGGCTGATGGATGAATTGGCCGGGACGGAAAATCGATTGGCCGTCGCCCGGCAAGACTATAATGAGGTCGTCCGTACATTCAATCGCAATGTTCGGTCTTTCCCGGGAAATTTGATTGCCGGCCTGTTCGGCTTCGAGACGGAGGAATACTTTGAAGCATCAAACGGGGCAGAAACGGCGCCGGCGGTTAATTTTGACGTAGAGGAATAACGACGGGCAAGCTGTAGTTCGCAGTAGTATGCTGCTGCTCATCTTTTTCATGCGGCATGGTGAAGAAGTTCGTATGAACACGGCTGTGCTGCGGGAAATTCTTCATAAGGAGGCGGTGACGATTCGGATCGTAAGTCTGAACCTCATTTTTTTACTATTATTGCCGACTGCCGCATTTGCCGCCATCCCTCCAAAACCGGCATATAACTCGTATGTCTACGATTATGCGGATGTCTTGGACGATGCTGTGGAGCAGCGGATGGTGCAGGTGCTGCAGCAGCTTGAAAACAGCACCGCCAATGAAGTGGTGGTGATGACGATTGATACAATCGGCGACCTGGATGCTTTTGCATTCGGCACACAGGTGATACGCGAATGGGGAATCGGACAGGCCGAGCGCAACAACGGCATGCTGATCTTCGCCACCACGGAGCAGGGGACGGGTGGGAATGATGTTTGGATATCGGTCGGACAAGGGCTGGAAGGCGATTATCCGGACGGGAAAATCGGCGGGATGATCGATGCGTATATGTTGCCGTATTTGCAGCAGGGCGATTACACGAGTGCATTCGCCAATATCATCAACGTGCTGTACGAGGACATGGGCGGCGAAGCGACGGATGAGCCACTGCCCACAGGAGGCGGCGGCGGCTTCGGGCTTGGCTTTCTGATCATGCTCCTCATCCTCTATTTTATGTTCAGCGGCTTCGGAGGCGGGGGAGGACGCCGCGGACCAAGACGCTACTATGTGGGCGGCTTTGGGGGAGGATTCAGAGGCGGCTCGGGAGGAGGCTTCGGCGGCTTCGGCGGCGGCGGTTCCGCAGGTGGGGGAGCTGGTCGGAGGTTTTAGCCTTTTTCAGCGGTCAGTTCATTATGCATAAGTGCAATTATTTGTATAATGGAGTCAAAAAGGAGTGATGGAGTTGAAAAAGGTGACCTTTTATTCCCGTCCAGACTGCCCGCTATGTGAAGAGGGGCTGCTCACGCTGAAGCTTGTACAGGAGGATGTGCCGTTTGACATCGAGGTAAGGAATATCGAAGAGGACGACATGCTGCATGAGCGGTATATGCTCATGATTCCGGTCGTTGAGGAACGTGAAAAAATTATTCAATATGGGCGATTGGATTATGCGACGCTTCTAGAGGAGCTTGGTTAATAAGCCAGGCGCCCTCTTTCTTGCCAAAAAGAGGTTGTATAAAATGGTTTGCGGAATATAATAATAATGGATATAATAAAGCTCGGGAAATAAATTTTTTTACCCTGAGCGGGACAAAAAGTCGTTTAGTGGGACAAAAAACGTCCCTCTGGACTGGAGGTGGCTGTGATGGATGAACCCACTTTATATCAAGCGGGTCGTCAGTTGATACCAGAAATCGATGTGCTGCTGAAAAGGCGTTTCCGCATTCTTCAAGCCATACAGGTGGCAGGTCCCTTGGGAAGGCGGACGCTGGCGGATTTCCTGCAGGCGACGGAGCGGGAAGTCCGTAAAGAAACTACATTGCTGCACGAACAGCAATTAATTGAAATAGGCCAAAAAGGTATGATTTGCACGCAAGTTGGGTATCAAGTACTTGAGCAGTTAAAACCGTTGTATTATGAGCTTTCCGGTCTTTGGCAAAAGGAGCAGAAGCTGGCTGAAAGGTTTGGCGTCGAGCGGGTGGTCATCATCCCTGGGTCCTTCCAAAGCGAGGCGAGCCGCATCCTGCTGGGGAAAGAAGCAAGCAAACTGCTAGCGGGACTTGTGGAGGAAGGAAGCAACATTGCCGTCACCGGAGGAAGCTCTGTTGCAGCGATTGCTCCCTATTTACAGCCGGTTCACCATCTGCCGAGTGCAACGTTTATCGCTGCCCGGAGCGGGATGGGAAAAGAAATGAGCCAGCAGGCAAACATACTCGTCTCTCAATTTGCACAGGCCTGTCATGCTTCCTACAAAACGCTGTTTCTGCCGGAATTCCTGAGTGAACAGGCATATGTCGCCATGAAGGCGGAGCCGAGCATACAGGACATCATCCGTCTTTATGAAGAGGTGGATATCGTCCTCCATGGCATCGGCACTGCACAAGCGATGGCGGAAAAACGCGGGAGCAGTGAAGAGGAGAAGTCACTCCTTCAGGAAAAGGGAGCTGTCGGCGAGGCATTCGGCTATTACTTTAACGGGGAGGGAACGATTGTACATCAAATCCGTACAATCTGTATCCAGCCAGAGCATGTCAGACAGAGCCGCCATGTCATAGCCATTGCAGGCGGTGTAGAGAAAGCGGAGGCGATTGAAGCCTATTTTAAAAATGCGGCAAAACAGACGATTTTCATCACAGACGAAGCAGCTGCCAATGAGATGTTATAAATAGCCTTGGTGCTATTTCACAAAATAATGATTACGGAGGAATTTAACATGGCATTAAAATTAGCAATCAATGGATTCGGTCGTATCGGTCGATTAGTATTTCGTGAAGCGATGAAGCATGACGAAATCGAAGTAGTGGCTGTCAATGACTTGACAGATGCAGGACAACTGGCACACCTGCTGAAATACGACTCAGTTCATGGAATCTACGATGGAGAAGTATCTGCAGAAAAAGATGCATTCATCGTTGATGGAAAACGCATTCGCGTAATTTCCGAAAGAGATCCGTTAAACCTGCCATGGGGCGAACTTGGCGTGGATGTAGTATTGGAATGTACAGGTATCTTCCGTTCATTGGAACAGGTATCAATGCACGTGAAGGCGGGCGCGAAGAAGGCAATCCTTTCTGCTCCGGCAAAAGGCGACATGCCAACATTCGTTATGGGTGTAAACGAGAAGGAATACGATCCGAATACAATGGACGTCATCTCAAACGCTTCTTGTACAACAAACTGCTTATCACCAATCGCAAAAGTGCTTGATGCAGAATTCGGCATCAAACGCGGTATGATGACAACAATCCACTCTTATACAAATGACCAACGAATCCTTGACCTACCTCACGCTGACCCACGTCGTGCGCGTGCAGGTGCTGTATCCATGATTCCGACAACGACTGGTGCTGCAGTAGCGGTTGCAAAAGTATTACCACAACTTAAAGGGAAATTGGACGGCTTCTCTATGCGTGTCCCAACACCGAACGTATCTTGCGTTGACCTTGTAGTGGAATTAGAGAAAGATGTGACAGTTGAGTCAATCAACGCAGCATTAAAAGAAGCATCAGAAGGCGAATTAAAGGGCATTCTAGACTATAACGAACTGCCACTTGTATCAATCGACTACAACGGCAACCATGCTTCTTCTACAGTCGACGGCTTATCTACAATGGTTATGGAAGGCCGCATGGCGAAGGTTGTCGCTTGGTATGACAATGAAGTTGGTTACTCAACACGTCTGATGGACCTAGCATTATATGTAGGGAAGCAAGGCTTGAAATAAGACGTACAAACGCCTTTAAATAAAGGTTCCGTGCCGAAAGCCGTTCTTTTCAGAGAAAAAGCATATGAAACATCGGATGGCGAGTGCTTTTGATGCAGGGCAAAGCCTCGGCAAAAAAAGAGAGCGAAGGCTAATAGCGTCACATCGTGTGACACCGCCTTCGTGACCAGCA
>JBJEFP010000226.1:5252-7602 GCA_051874195.1 Lysinibacillus sp.
GCAGCCAATCGTATGTTTTGCTTACCCTCCAGATGAATGTGTCATACTTTTGGAATATAGATGAAAAAGTGTGGCACAATAAGAGAAAATGTAACGGAAAAGTATAGCCTTTAAGTAACTGAACTATTATAATGTAAAAAGGTAAAAGGGGCGAGCGGGCTTACCAGCTCGCCCTTTTTAAAGACTATCTATTCATTCTTGTGAAAATGGGGGAGAAGCCCTGTGCTTACGAGAGACATGGCATATTGACTTTTGTTACTATTTAAAAGGAAAGTCTACTATATAAAAGGGCAACGCCTGTTTTTAAAATTGAAGGAGGGTTTTCTTCATGTTTTTAAAGAAGACGATGGATGATGTAAATGTAAAAGGGAAGCGCGTATTTGTACGCGTGGACTTCAATGTACCGATGGAAGAAGGCAAAATCACGGACGAAACGCGCATCCGTGCAGCCATCCCGACAATCGAGGCACTATCAAATGCAGGGGCAAAAGTTATTTTAGCCTCCCACCTTGGCCGTCCAAAAGGCGAAGTGAAGGAAGACATGCGCCTGACAGCTGTCGGCGAGCGCCTTTCTGAATTGATGAATAAGCCAGTGAAAAAGCTTGATGAGTCAATCGGTGAAGCGGTAGAGGCCGCTGTAGCAGAAATGAAGGACGGAGACATCGTGCTTCTGGAAAACGTTCGTTTCCACAAAGGCGAAGAAAAGAACGACGAAGAGCTGGCGAAGGCGTTCGCACGCCTGGCGGACATCTATGTCAATGATGCATTCGGTGCTGCTCACCGTGCACACGCTTCTACAGAAGGCATCGCAAAGCATGTCGAGACAGCGGTATCAGGCTACCTGATGCAAAAGGAACTGGATGTACTGGGCAAGGCATTGTCACAGCCGGAGCGTCCATTCACTGCCATCATCGGTGGAGCGAAGGTAAAGGATAAAATCGGCGTCATCGAAAACCTGCTTGATAAGGTCGACCACCTGATCATCGGCGGCGGTCTATCCTATACATTTACAAAAGCGGAGGGCTACGATATCGGAAAATCCTTGTTGGAGGAAGATAAAATCGAGCTTGCAAAATCGTTTATCGAAAAAGCGAAGGAAAAAGGCGTTGAGCTGCATATGCCAATCGATGCGGTAGTAGCAAACGAATTTTCTAAGGACGCAGAAACGAAGGTAGTGGATATCGATGCAATTCCGTCTGACTGGATGGGACTGGACATCGGTCCGAAAACAGCCGAGAAATATGCGGACATTATCAAAAACTCAAAATTAATTATTTGGAACGGTCCAATGGGCGTATTCGAAATGGACAAGTTTGCAAATGGTACGAAGAAAGTGGCGCAGGCCATGGCGGAAACGCAGGGCTATACGGTCATCGGTGGCGGTGACTCTGCAGCGGCTGTCGAAAAGTTCGAAGTGGCCGATAAGATGGACCACATCTCAACAGGCGGCGGCGCGTCACTAGAGCTCATGGAAGGCAAAGAGCTCCCTGGAATTGTTGCACTAAACGACAAATAACGGAGGGATTATATGCGTAAACCAATTATTGCAGGCAACTGGAAAATGTATAAATCATTTGATGAAGCAGTTGAGTTTGTCGAAGCGGTTCGAGAAGCTGTTCCTTCTGATGAAAAGGTGGATGCGGTCGTATGTGCGCCCGCCATCTACCTGCCGACGCTAGTCGATATGACCATGGAAACAGATTTAGCGATCGGTGCCCAAAATATGCACTTTGAAGAGGAGGGGGCGTTCACTGGCGAGGTGAGCCCTTCCCAGCTAGCTTCCATCCATGTGGACTATGTCATTCTCGGGCATTCGGAACGCCGGGAAATGTTCAATGAAACGGATGAAGCGGTTAATAAAAAGGTAAAAGCAGCACTATCCCACGGGATTGTTCCGATTATTTGCTGCGGGGAAACATTGGAGGAGCGCGAGGCTGGCAAGACGGAAGCGAAAGTATCCGGCCAGATTCGTGCAGCTCTTGAAGGCTTCATAGCAGAAGAGGTAGCGCATATGGTCCTTGCCTATGAGCCAATCTGGGCAATCGGTACAGGCAAGACGGCAACAGCTGATGATGCCAATCAAGTATGCGGTGCCATCCGTGACGTAGTAAAGGAACTGTACGGTACGGAAACGGCAGACGCAATCCGCATTCAATACGGCGGATCCGTGAAGCCTGAAAACATCGTCGAGCTTCTGTCCAAGGAGCATATCGACGGCGCACTTGTAGGCGGTGCAAGCCTGCAGGTGGAATCTTATTTAAAATTATTGGAGGCCGGCGCAAATGCCTAAACAGCCAGTAGCATTAATCATTTTAGACGGCTTTGCCTTCCGTGATGAAGTAAAAGGCAA
>JBJEFP010000227.1:0-7583 GCA_051874195.1 Lysinibacillus sp.
GCTCCAACAGATGGGAAGGATATAATCGAAAGCATCTTACACAGTGGGGTGAATTACGTATGAAGAAGGTGTATGTTCGTTGATTCATTTTATGGGGGTTACAAACGACAATCAGGTAAAAACAGAAACATCTATAAGGAATATTGATTTCTCCGCTTATAAATGGTTTTGGACGGATTTTAATCAGCCTACCAAGGAAGAGGAAAAACAGTTGGCGGATACTTTCCACTTTCATCCCCTCGCTATTGAGGACTGTGTGCAAAGGCTTCAGCGTCCTAAGCTGGACCATTACGATGATTATACTTTCTTCGTCACGCATATTGTCAGGGAGGACGGGAACGAAATCTGGAAAGAAGAGCTGAATTATTTTATTGGGGACAATTTTATTGTGACATTTCATCTTACACAGGCTGATGAAGTGGATGCGGTTCGGAATAGAATATTATCTCAAGATAACAAAGAACAATGGGATTCCTTTTATGTATTTCACCAAATTCTAGATAAAACAGTGGATAACTACTTTCCTATTATCTATAAAATCGAAGACAATTTAGACAAAATCGAAGGCAATACCAACCATAAATCAATGAACCTCCTCATGAATGAATTATTTGAGACGAGATATATGCTATTGAATCTAATACATACCATCAACCCGATGCGCGATTTGCTTTATCGCATGTTACATTCCCAGCATTTAAGCGGGGTAACTAGCAGAGCGGAATATTTTTCCGACATTTATGACCACCTCTTAAAGCTATCAGACATGATCATGTCCGATAGGGAACTGACTGCGGATATACGGGATAATTATCTCTCGCTGAACGCACATCAAACCAATAATGTAATGAAAGTGCTCACAATCATCACCTCCATTTTTGCTCCATTAACATTTATTGCAGGGATTTATGGGATGAACTTTGAGCATATGCCCGAATTGACGTGGAAATATGGTTATTTCCTGATGCTTGGGGTAATGGCCATCATAGGACTCTCCATGTTTATCTGGTTTACTAAAAAGGGCTGGTTTAAATAGTTTCGGGATGCAGCTTGCCTACACCAATCAAACGGAAGGTGATGGGTGAATCCAATCACCTTCCTCTTTCTAGAACCTCTTCTTAATCCTCTCTATCTTGAGCAGGCAGCTTTAATGCGGCTTCCTTTCTAAGAATGGAGTTCAAGTGGTAGACGAGTGTTCGGATGACGCGGTCCCGGTCGAGCCTTTCCCTTTCAAACAGGGCATGTACAGCCAGTCCATCCACCACAGCATACAGCCTTTCCACCTCCAGTTCTACATTGAGCCCTTCCCGCAGCAGTCCATATACAGCGAGCCCATCGATGATTTTCTCCATACCGGTAGACAATGCGTTAAACGGTACATTCATCTCTTCTTTCTTGTGCTTGACCGAGGCGACGTAGGTAAACCATACCTCCATCTCCAGCATGCTCTGCCGCTCAATCGGCAGCACCTGCAACAGGACCTTCAACACCTGCTCCTGTATCGGCAGGTCTTCCTGCAATACTTCCGCAATCCGTTGGTTCACATTCTCCATTACAAGTTTCATGGCGTAGACGAGCAGTTCATCCTGGTTAGAAAAGTAGTGTCGCAGGGCTCCTAATGACAGCCCCGCCTCCTTCGCAATATTTCTGACCGACGCTCCTTCCATCCCTTTCTCCAGAATGACTTGCCATGTCGCCTCCGCTATGACTCTTTTTCGTTCCTCTACATCTACAATCTTTGGCATGTCTGTAGTATAGCAAAAAAGCTTTTAAAATACACTTGTATTATTTAAAACAGCGTGTTATATTTTAAAAATACATTTGTATTAAAAAAGAGGGGGATTTTTAGTATGGGAGGAATCGGATGGCTGATTGTCGGAGCGGAAATCGCCTTTTGGGTAGTCATTATGCTTGGATTAATCACTCGATATATATTAAAAAAGAAGGGGCTCGGACTATTCTTTCTGGCGCTCACACCGCTTATCGACCTCGTGCTGCTGATTGCCACTACATTCGATTTATATAACGGGGCGACCGCCACGACGGTCCACGGGATTGCCGCCATCTACCTCGGCGTCTCCATTGCATTCGGCAAAAGCATGATTGCCTGGGCTGACAGGCAATTTACGTACTACGTCTTGAAGCAAGGAGAAAAACCTGCCAAAAAGTTTGGCTTCGAATATGCCCGCCATGAAATGAGGGGCTCACTCCAGCACCTGCTCGCCTTCCTCATCGGTGGCGCCTTCATCCTGGGCATCCACTTCTTCATCGGAGACCCCGAGCGCACGGCAGGACTGCTGAATCCGCTACGTATTTGGGCGCTTGTCGTCGGAATCGACCTGCTGTATTCTGCGTCGTACTTTGTTTGGCCAAAAAGAGTGAAGGAATAAGTATTTCAAAATAATGCCCCCGATTCTTCAGGCACCATCTGATGAACGGGGGCATTTCACATAGTAGCGGCGCCTCTTTTTTGTCAATGGTCCGTCCCCGAAAATGTTTTCTAACTTTTCTGTATATTACCTATCGTTTTATTACTATAGATTTTTGGGTAGTAACAAGGATAGATAGATTATTTACTACGCAACATAGAAAGGAGTTCATTATGAAGAAATCTGGCAGAAAAAAATGGGTGATTATCAGCTTACTGGCCCTCTTAGTATTTGTTATCGGGATTGCCTACTATACAATTGTGAGTGCCGGCTACGATGCGCTTGATGACATGGACGGCTTCCCTGTACCGAAAACCGCCGAGCTGATAAGCGAAGAGGAAAATGCCAAGCACTATGAATGGGACGGTGCAAGCGTTGCAAATGGCATCTCCAAAGGATATCAGCTTGTTATTAAAAACAGAGGCTGGAAGGAAAATGATCGAGAAGGTGAAACAATTACCTATCAGAAAGGCGACTTCGTTCTCCAGCTACAATATGAAGATGACCATTTCAGCGTTTTTGAAGTAGAAGAGTAGAAAGGGCAGCTTACGGGCTGCTTTTTTGTATGGAAAAAAGGAAGTTGATGAAAAGGTGCTGCCTATGCATGGGGCGTTTTAGTGAAATCGCCGGTATTTAGGGGGAAATCGCGGGTAAATGGGGAGGTTTCGCGGGTAAACTTCAAAATTTCGCGGGTATCCGCCCTTTTTTCGCGGGTACCGCAAAGAAATAGCTACCAGTCCCATAGTCTATGAGATGCAAACGATGTCTAAATTGATTACAATCGATTAAAGATAGCCGCACCACGTGAAATGGTGCGGCTATTCATATGTAGGTATTTATTTGATCATTTTATCCAAGCTAGATTGGACCGATTGCGGCAAGCTTTTGTAGAACAATCCTTTGTACTTGATATCTAGCAGGCCCGCTATAGCGATGACAATCCCACCTATTAATAGAATACACTTTTTCATATTTTCCACTCCCTTCTAATACGTAACACTATCTTTATTATATTCTATTGCGCGAATCTTGGCTTTCCTCCCGCACCCCTCATAAAAAACGGACTCCCTACACATGCAGGAAATCCGTCATCCAACTACGTAAAATATTCATACTTCGCATTCGGAAAGAATTCACGCATATATTCCTCGAGGCGTTGCTTCATCTCTTCTTCCTGATCCTTCTCGTAAACATATTTGTGGATGCCGTACTTGCCCCACTTGACCCTTCGCTTCGATTCATCGAGCTCCAGCTTGGTCTTCGGATAATTTTTCATGATTACCTTTTTCGCCGGCTTTGTGAAGCGATGCTGGATGAATTCGAACGTTATATCTTCCCGGGCATCTAAAGGTAGCTCTGCATCGAGGCGCTCGAACATATGGCGGTAGCCCTCTTCCCATCCGTCATATAGGTAGATTGGTGCCACGATGAACCCGAGCGGATATCCGGCACGTGCGACTTTTCCTGCCGCCTCGATGCGTTGCGCCAGTGAGGACGTCCCGGGTTCGAAATTCTTGATGACGTAGTCGGCGTTGATGCTGAAGCGGAAGCGTGTATGGCCGTTATGCTCGGCATCAAGCAAATGGTCGACATGATGGAACTTCGTGACGAACCGCAGCCGTCCCAGCTCTGTCTGCCCGAAATGCTCGATTGCCCGCTTCAGTGTATGCGTCAGATGGTCAAGACCGACAATATCCGATGTACAGGCCGCCTCAAAGCGCGTGATTTCCGGGGCCCGCTCTGCGATATAGCGGTCTGCGACGTCCAGGATTTCCTCTACATTCACATATGTACGGACATACGGCTTGGCACCCATCGTCGTCTGCAAATAACAGTAGTGGCAGTGCCCCATGCACCCCGTCGCAAATGGAATGGCATACTCGGCGGACGGCTTGGACGTATCGAACTTCAATGTCTTGCGCACGCCGACGACCAGTGTGGACTTCGCCATCCGATATTTCTGAAAATCATTGTCGCCCGGGAGATCCCGCACCTGGTTGTGGGACGTCGTATAGCGAATTTCTATTCCCATATTCTCGAACTTTTCCTTTAGTTCCCGGCCTAGCGGATAATCCAGTGCCCTTGGTTCAAAATAAACGAGCTTCGGAATGAATGGCCCTTTCATTTGTCCGTTCCCCTTTTGCTTTTCCGACTGTACATCTCATCACCCTTTTTTAGATATTGTCATTAGCTTGTCTAAAAAGAGTAAAATTATGACGAGGAGCCATCTAAAGATTGCTCCCCGCCTTTAACGGTCCGCCGCCAGTCGTCCAAGCGGCCCGTCTTCGTCCATGATGTCCCCAAGCTCATAAAGTGGAATCGGAAACATCGGGAAACCAAAAGCATACGGCGTCAGCTCATATAGCTGAAAATAGATGACAATCGTTTGATCGGCCACATAGAAGTCTTGGTCGGGCCGGATGACGGTGAAGTCGCTGATGAGCGGTATGTCACGTTCCTCCATCTGTTGCGAAATAAGTGCAGAAAGCCTCTTTACATAGTCGCTCCCGGGCTTAAAAAAGTCTTCAAGAATACATTTCTTCCCCTTTTCGAGGTCAAACGTCAGTGATTGCAGGATTGTTAGACCGTGTGCTGCATGGGTATAATATGTATAGTTGCTGAGAGATAAACTAAGGACATTTCGCTGATTATTTTTGATTTCATACGTTCCCAGCATTTCTTCCACAGCCGCTTCTTCCAGCTGGGCTTCCTGCTGTGCGATCATTGCCTCCGTCTTGTGAATGATGGCATCATTGATGGATGCTTCGAGCTGACCATCCATCATGTGGACCGCCTCGGGGACGAAGACCGTCTTCCTTGGCCCGCCGCTCATGATAAATGTCGTGATGCTGACTGGAAATGGTACAGACATTGTTCCACCCTTCCCTGTTTTTTTAGTATATGCATAGAAAACAAATCGATTTCCGGTCCTTTTCGACAGGACATCTGCCCCTCTCCTTGCATAATCTTAGATGGATGGAAGTGAAACGGAGGAATGAACATGGTGAATTTCTTTTCTTTTTCAGGTACGGTAACCGCAATTGAGGATTTTATGGTAGATAACGACGGTGGATGCAATCAGCTGATGTCCGTCCAAAATGAGAAGGGTGAAATCGTCAATTTCGTCGTATCACCTACGACATACTTTGTCGACCAGGCGATGGTGTTAGTCGGTGACCGCGTGACGGGCTACTATGATGGTGACGCTCCGGCCATCCTCATCTATCCCCCGCAGCATCCAGCGCTCGTAGTCGTGAAAGAAAGCCCCTATCAGAATGTGAAGGTCGGTTATTTCGACAATCAGCTAGTTAGCAGTGACGGGCAGCTGAAGCTGAACCTGTCGCCGCACACCGCTATTATGCTGAGAAACGGGCAGCCGTTCACACGATACCCGGCAGGCCGCAACCTCATCGTCATCTATGGTGCCAGTACACGAAGCATCCCTGCCCAGACGACGCCTTCTGCTATTATCGTCTGGTGCTAAAAAGCGATTCCTCGGAGCAGTTTTATGCTTTGAGGAGCGCTTTTTTTATGTAAAATAGAGACACTGAAACTTTCAGCTCGTGAAGAACGTATAAAAGAGAATGAAAGGAGAGGATCCCCATGTATTTCCCATCAAAAAAAGACGTTTGGATGACCGGCATCATCTGGCTTTCAGCACTCTTCCTGATTATTTCGCCGATTTTCTTTCCGAACCTTGGCGTGTGGATGACCCCAGATTTTTTAGATAAGCAGTGGATTAAAATTGCTGTCTTGTCTTCCATCGGGCTATTTTTATTATGGATCTGGCTCAAAACCGGGTACACGATCGAGGACAGCCTTCTGACAATCCAAGTCGGCCCCTTTAAGAAGAAAATCAGAATCGAGGAAATCCAAAGCATCAGGGAAACGAAAAACCCATTTTCATCCCCTGCTTTGTCCGCGGATAAACTGGAGATCAATTATGCCCGATTTGAAACGGTTGCGATTTCCCCAAAGAACAAGACGGAGTTCATTCGTCAGCTGTTGAAGCAAAACCCTTCGATCAAAATGAAAGAGAGTTAGTATCTGATTTTATACTAACTCTCCTGCTACTTAGGCAAAAAGGCGCCCGATCACCTGGATGTCACCCGGTGTCAGATGAACATCCATCGTCTGGAGGTTGCTCTTCACCTGGTCTGCCCGCTTGGCTCCTGGAATGATGATGTCAATCCCGTCCTGCGCCAAATACCAGGCCAATACAATGTGCGCCACCTCAGCTCCCTTGGTTGCGGCAATTTGTCGTAGCTGCTCGACCTTCTCCAAATTCTTGGCAAACGCCTCCCCTTGAAATTGAGGCATAGAGGCGCGGAAGTCATCGAATTTGTCGTCCTTGCTGTACTTCCCTGTCAACAAGCCCGATGCAAGCGGGAAATACGGGATGAATGAAATGTTATGCTCCCTGGTGTATGGGAAATAGGTCTGCTCCGCCTCACGCTCCAGCAAATTGTAATTCCCCTGCAGTACATCCACATAGCCGTCTTTATTCGCTTCCTTCAACTGCTCCGGTGAGAAATTGGAGACGCCGATCGCCCGGATTTTCCCGGCATCCTTCAGCTCCTTCAGCACACCGACCGCCTCATCCTTCGGCGTATGTTCATCCGGATAATGCAGATACATGAGGTCAATATAGTCCGTCTGCAGCCGCTCTAACGCCTTGTCCACTTCTTCACGCAGAAAAACAGGCGAGTTGTCCATTATCATCTTGCCGTCCACAAACTTCGGCCCGATTTTTGTTGCAAGCGCTACCTCCGCCCGACAGCCCATCTCCTTCACGACTTCCCCGATCAATTCCTCCGAGCGGTAAGGTCCATACATCAATGCCGTATCAATCAGCTGAATGCCTGATTCAATCGCGGTACGTACAAGATTTTTGCCCTCCTGCTCGTCCAGGTTTGGATACAAGTTATGTCCGCCAACAGCATTCGTCCCCAGCCCGATTGGATGCACATATACATCCGATGAGCCCAATTGCACTTTGTTCGTCATAGCCACTTCCGCCTTTCCAAAATTTTCAGGTGGTAAAACTATTGATGCAGCCCTTCCACAGATGGATGGATTTCCACTGGAAAGTTAGTGTCATTCTACCAGACTAGCTGATTCATCTCTAGAATCTGGCACACCTGTGGATTTTGA
>JBJEFP010000228.1:0-7570 GCA_051874195.1 Lysinibacillus sp.
TCGAAGTCGTACGTGATGCAGAACGGTGTACCGATTTCGTCCTGGCGGCGGTAGCGTTTACCGATTGATTGTGATTCATCATAATCAACCGGGAAGGCTTTGCGTAATTCTGCCCAGACGGCAGAAGCTTCTTCGCCTAATTTTTTTGATAAAGGAAGTACTGCAGCCTTGAATGGTGCAAGGGCAGGGTGGAAGCGTAGGACGTTTCGTACATCGCCGCCTTCCAATTCTTCTTCATCATATGCATCGCATAGGAATGCCAGGGTAACACGGTCAGCACCTAGAGATGGCTCGATGCAGTAAGGAACGTAGCGTTCATTTGTTACTGGATCGATGTATGTGAAGTCCTCGCCAGAGTGCTCCATGTGCTGTTTCAAGTCGTAGTCTGTACGGTCAGCGATTCCCCATAGCTCACCCCAACCGAATGGGAAGCGGAATTCGATATCCGTTGTTGCGTTTGAGTAGTGGGATAATTCATCGTCCTCATGGTCACGCAGACGCATAGAATCTTCTTTCATGCCAAGATTTAATAACCAATCTTTACAGAAGTTTTTCCAATATGAGTGCCACTCAAGGTCTTCACCTGGTTTACAGAAGAATTCAAGTTCCATTTGCTCGAATTCACGTGTACGGAATGTGAAGTTACCTGGTGTGATTTCGTTACGGAATGATTTACCGATTTGTGCAATACCAAATGGTGTACGTTTACGCATGGAGCGCTGCACGTTTTTAAAGTTGACGAAAATACCTTGTGCTGTTTCAGGGCGCAAGTAGATTTCGTTTGATGAAGATTCTGTAACCCCTTGGTGCGTCTTGAACATTAAGTTGAACTGGCGGATATCTGTCCAGTCGTTTTTGCCGCAGTCTGGGCAGTCAACTTCCAATTCCTCCATTTTTGCCTTCATTTGGTCGAAGCTCATGCCGTCGACGATGATTTCTTTACCTGTTTTCGCTAAAGAAGCATCTTCGATCAATTTATCTGCACGATGACGTGCTTTACATGCTTTACAGTCGATCATCGGGTCATTGAAGTTGCCGACGTGACCTGAGGCAACCCATGCACGCGGGTTCATCAGGATAGCTGCATCCAACCCTACATTGTGTTCAGATTCCTGAACGAATTTTTGCCACCAAGCTTTTTTTACGTTGTTCTTCAATTCAACACCTAGTGGACCGTAATCCCATGTGTTTGCAAGGCCTCCGTAGATTTCGGAACCTGGGAAAACAAAGCCACGTTGCTTTGCCAGACTTACGATTGTTTCCATTGATTTTTGAGCCATCAGCTATTCCTCCTATATTTTGTGCCGGTGGACGGGAACAAAAAAGCACCCGCCCGCCGGACATATGATATGCCCGGGGACGAGTGCGTGGTATGTGCACCCGCGGTTCCACCCCGCTTGCTTTTTAGAGTGGTCCAAGCGTTTTCGCAAAGGAAAACCGCATGCATGCCATCATAAAAAGCCTCTTTCAGAAAGTCAGCTCGCGGGTGCCGTTTCATTTTTCGGTTGCAGGCTTCCACCATCCCTGCTCGCTGATATGTGAAAAATTACTTATATCCCGTTCATCGCCTATTTAATCTATACTGTAAATATGCTATAAAAGTGAAGCGGTGTCAATACAGAACCTTCAGGATTTTATTCTTCGCAATCCCTTGTGATATAGTATATAATAATAAAGGAATAAGTATAACATTATTTGAGGTGGGTGAGTCCAATCGAACTCAATAAACGTCAAGACGCCATATTGCAAATTGTGAAGGAGAATGGCCCCATTACAGGCGAGCACATTGCTGAACGCCTTGGTCTGACAAGGGCTACCCTAAGGCCGGATTTGGCAATTTTGACGATGGCGGGCTTTTTAGACGCAAGACCACGTGTAGGATATTTTTATGCCGGTAAAAAAAATACCGTGTCCTTAACGGAGTCGATGATGAATTTAAAAGTAAAGGATTTTCAGTCTATGCCGGTCGTAGTATCTGAAAATATGATGGTTTATGATGCGATTCTGCACATATTTTTAGAAGATGTCGGAACGCTTTTTGTTGCTGATAAGGACAACCACCTGCAAGGCGTATTGTCACGGAAGGATTTATTGCGTACAAGCATCGGGAACCAGGATTTGAATAAGATGCCTGTCCATATCATCATGACACGCATGCCGAACATTGCCTATTGTTCGAAAAACGATTCTCTCATAACAGCGGCGAAAAAGCTCATTGAACGAGAAATCGATTCCTTGCCTGTAGTGAATGAAACAAAGGATGGACTGGAAATCGTCGGTCGTCTGACGAAGACGAATATTACAAAAGCGTTTATTTCGCTTGCGGAAACACATGAATTATAAGGAGTGACACATGGAGAAGTTACGTTTTTTTGTCGTGTCAGACTCAGTCGGTGAGACGGGAGAACTGGCGGTGAAGGCTGTCATCAGCCAATTTAGACCGGATTTCGAGAAGGTTAATGTGCGCAGATTTCCGTATGTCAATGATGAAAAAGAGCTGAAGCAAATCATAAATGCTGCGAAAAAGCTGAATGCCATCATCATCTATACGCTGGTCGAAAAAGAGCTGCGTACAGCGATGTATGGCCTGGGTGTCCAACATGATGTGGCGGTAATCGATTTGCTCGGTCCCATGATGGATTTGGTCGAAGAAAAGATCAAGCAGCGGCCGCTTGAGCAGCCGGGCATCGTTCATCAGCTGGACGACTACTACTTTAAGAAAATCGAAGCAGTGGAATTTGCGGTGAAATACGACGATGGGCGCGATCCCCGGGGAATCCTGCTCGCGGATATCGTATTGGTCGGCGTATCCCGTACGTCCAAAACACCACTGTCGCAATATTTGGCTCATAAGCGCTACAAGGTCGCGAACGTTCCTGTTCTACCGGAAGTCGATCCGCCGGATGAATTATTCCAGGTGGACCCGAAAAAATGCTTCGGGCTCGTCATTTCACCCGGACAGCTGAACAATATCAGAAAAGAGCGTCTGATTGCGCTGGGTTTGATGGAAGGTGCCGTCTATGCGCAGCATGAACGCATTGAGGAAGAGATTAGCTATTTCTATAAAATTGTCGAAAAAGTCGGCTGTGATGTGGTTGATGTGACCAACAAGGCAGTCGAGGAGACGGCCAATTGGATTATCGGAAGGATAGAACAAGGGAAAATGCTATAAATCATCTAGAAACCGCCTCGACTAAAGGAGGAGGTTTTTTTAACGTTGTATGGTAAAAAAACATGGAATTATTTTGCCGATTGTTTTATAATAATAAAATTGTGGTAAAAATACTCACATAGAGACGATAGTATGAAAAAGGTTAAATTTTTTGTCGAAATTTAAAGGGATTTTTCATTTTATCTCGAATTGTGTTTAAGGACAAAAAAGAATGGTGATGACATGACTGGGAAAATTCCTGAACATTTAATTGAGCAGATTCGTTCGCAGTCCGATATAGTCGACGTCATTAGCGACTATATGCAGTTGACTAAGAGAGGGCGTAACTGGTTTGGATTATGTCCATTTCATGGCGAGCAGACCCCCTCTTTTTCAGTGTCGCAGGACAAGCAGATTTTCCATTGCTTTGGTTGTGGAGCAGGGGGCAATGCCATTACCTTTGTAATGGACATGGAAAACATTGCTTTTCCGGATGCTGTAGTCAAGCTGGCGGAGCGGGTCGGTGTACAGGTGGATGTGCAGCCGCAGAATACAGAGGGAGCGAAAGGCCTTTCTCCAGCAGAAGTGAAAATGCGCGAGGCACACGAGTTTGCGACCGAATTTTATCATCATTTGCTTGTCAATACAGAAGACGGGGAGCAGGCATTAAATTATTTAATGGAACGTGGTTTCACACGTGAGCTCATTGACACTCATAAAATCGGCTGGGCTTTGCCGAAATGGGATGCTCTTGCAAAACTGCTCGAACGTAAAGGTTTTACGTTAGAGGATATGGCAACATCAGGCCTAATTATTCATAAGGAAGGCGATAATAGTTATTTTGATCGCTTCCGTGGTCGAATAATGTTTCCAATTCGTGATGAAAACGGAAAGGTAATTGCGTTTTCAGGGCGAATCTTAAATAGTGATGCAGATGAAGCAAAATATTTAAACAGTCCAGAATCACCGATTTTTCATAAAAGTCAGGTTCTTTATAATCTCGACAAGGCACGTGCATCGATCCGAAAGACAAGAAAGGTCGTCCTGATGGAGGGGTTCATCGATGTGCTGGCTGCAAATCGGGCCGGTGTGCATAATGCCGTTGCGACGATGGGCACGTCGCTCACACCACAGCATGTCCAAAAGCTCAAGCGCTTAGTGGAGCAAATTACGATTTGCTATGATGGGGACAATGCTGGGTTTGAGGCTGCGAAACGCGCAGCAGAGATGCTGCATGCGGAAAAGCTGAAAATCGAGGTAGCGGTATTACCTGATAAACTCGACCCGGATGATTATATTAATCGGTACGGAGCTGAGAGCTTTACCAATCAAATATTAGAAAAGCCGTCTGCGTATATTGCATTTATGATGATGCATGCAAGACGGGGGAAAAACTTCCAGTTTGAAAATGATACATTCCAATACATTCATGAAGTGCTCGGACATTTGGTCGGAAAGACGTCTCCAATAGAGCGGGATTTATACATCAATCAGCTCGCGAAAGAGACGAACATTACGAAGGAAGCGATAGAGGCCGAGTACCGAAAGTTTGAGGCGGAGCAAGTAAAGCATCATAGACAGGCTGAAAAAAAAATAGAGCTGGTAAATCAGCAGCTTCCGGCACAAACTAAGCCGTTGACTGCTACGGAGCGTGCAGAGCGCCTGCTGTTGGCCCATATGCTGCACAATGTGCATGTCGTCGATAAAATTCTAAACGGCGACGAGGCAAATCCGTTTATCCGAGATGATTACAAAACGGTCTTCATCAAGCTGGTCGGTTTTTATGAAGAGTATTCCAGTTCAGACTACCACCGCTTTGTGGAGCTGTTGGAAGAGGCGGATCTACGGAAAATAGTGATGGAAGCAGCCCTAGTAGAGCGAGACCCGGACAATGGTGATCAGGAAGTTGCCGATTGTTTGAAGCATATAAAAAAGTATCGAATCCAAATGGAAATAGATAATTTAATTCATGAAAGTAAAGAAGCGGAGAAAATGTTTGATTATTTACGTGCTCGTGATTTAGTCGCTAAGCAGATCCAGCTGAAGCGGCAGCTCGCAAGTATGTAATCCGATTCGGTTTGCATAGAAGGAGGAAGGTTTATGGCGGACAAGTCAGAACGTTCGAAAGAAACAGGAAATGAACTTACTTTAGATGAGGTGAAAACTCTTCTTAAATCCAAAGCGAAGCAAGACGGCGAAATTTCCATGAAGGAGATTTCAGACAAGCTGGCTACATTTGATTTGGATACAGAAGAAGTATTCAACTTTGCGGATGAAATTGAAAAAAGCGATGTACAAGTGGAAGGTAAGGAAGAATTTGAAGAAGATGCGCTATCAAAACAAGAAGCAAGCGAAGAAGCATTCGACTTAAATGATTTAAGTGTTCCTCCTGGTGTGAAAATCAATGACCCGGTCCGCATGTATTTGAAAGAAATCGGGCGTGTCGATCTACTTTCTGCAGAAGAAGAAATTCGTCTGGCGGAGCGTATTGAGCAAGGGGACGAAGAAGCCCGCAAACGTCTTGCGGAGGCAAACCTGCGCCTTGTCGTATCGATTGCCAAGCGCTACGTAGGGCGTGGCATGCTCTTCCTAGATTTGATTCAGGAAGGGAACATGGGCCTGATCAAAGCGGTTGAGAAGTTCGACCACCGAAAAGGATTCAAATTCTCGACGTATGCAACATGGTGGATTCGCCAGGCGATTACACGTGCAATTGCCGATCAGGCGCGTACAATCCGTATCCCGGTGCATATGGTTGAAACGATCAACAAACTGATCCGCGTCCAACGCCAGCTACTGCAGGATTTGGGACGCGAACCAACGCCGGAAGAAATCGGTGAAGAGATGGATCTGACGCCTGAAAAGGTACGTGAGATTTTAAAGATTGCACAGGAGCCGGTATCGCTTGAAACACCGATTGGAGAAGAGGACGATTCGCATCTTGGGGACTTCATCGAAGACTCTGAAGCGCAGTCGCCATCGGACCATGCAGCCTATGAGCTATTGAAGGAGCAGCTGGAAGACGTCCTGGATACGCTGACAGACCGTGAAGAGAACGTTCTACGTTTGCGATTCGGCTTGGATGACGGTCGTACGCGCACGCTTGAAGAAGTAGGGAAGGTGTTCGGCGTCACACGTGAGCGTATTCGTCAGATCGAAGCGAAGGCATTGCGGAAATTGCGCCATCCATCCCGCTCCAAGCGTTTGAAAGACTTTTTAGAATAAGTTTCCATGGATTACTACAGCACCTTAAGGCGAAGTTCTTAAGGTGCTTTTTCTATTGTTACGGTAAGAGAAAAGTCGGCGTCCATCCCCTACGTGTCAATGGAATGATAATTCGGGTGCAGACTTATGTAATTCGACTTGCTAAAAAAGAGCATTTTGTATATTCTTGTTACTTTTTGCGGATGTCTAATAGGCGTCGTATCTATTAGAATAGTTTTATAAAACTTATATTTTTTGGAGAATTGTCTATGGCAAACCAACGCAAACAAATAATCATCAATGAAATAACGTTTTGGAAGCAGAACAAGCTATTGCCATCGCATTACTGCGATTTTTTGATGACGCTTTATACAGAAGGAGAATATCAAGGCGACGAGCCGGCCGGTAATGCAAAGCAGTCCATCAAGGGACGTGAAAAACGGAAGGGCAGATGGGTGTTCCTTCTCTTCCCGGCTATCGCTGTTATCCTATTGGTTCTGCTGTTTACGCTCGATTCGATGTGGCTTGCGGGCGTCCCGGCACTGCTGCTGGCCATTGCAAGTGTGGCTTTAGCATTTTACTATGCAAAGAAAAGCGAGCTATTGGCGCCTGTACTATATATAAGTGGCGCTCTACTATTATTCGGCCTTTCAGTCAAACTAAGTGTAGCCTATTTTCCTGATAATAATACTGCTTTATATGGCGTGCTCATCGGCAACAGTCTATTCTGGCTCTTGTCCGGGTGGAAGATGAAGCTCATTTATTTTACAGTTTCGGGAGTGCTCGGCCTGCTTGCCATCCTGGTGTATATGGGAGTGAATTTGTGAAAAAATTATTTTAAAATAGCAGTATATCACGTTGATATACTGATGCTTCAACAAATCATACTAAATAGCGTTGATAAAGTTATATTAAAATAGCGGTATAACTTATTGAACTCATCAACCATTTCTATTATTTACTCCAAGGAGAAATTTAATCCAATAAATCTTTATTGACGCATAAATGTCAAAATTATTACAAAGAGAAGAAAAGTTGGTGTTTAGGTCTTTCCGTTTTATTCCGAATGAAGTACAATAATGAATGTTGAAATAATTCTATATTTATAGAAGAAGCTTTTAAATGAGGGAGGGTACACACTATGAAAAACAATCCACTTATTCCTTACGTTCTAATTATGGCATTCGGTATCGGACTTATTTTCTTCATGTCATT
>JBJEFP010000229.1:0-7509 GCA_051874195.1 Lysinibacillus sp.
CTAGCCAGTACGCTGACGCGTGCAGTATTTTTCATGTATGGTCACCCTTTCTTTATATGTAGAAATGATAAGTTTCTCCGCATTCTTCTGTACTGTTTATCGGCAAAATGATGATGTATTTTATGCAAAACCCCAAAGTTCTTCCAAATACTAGATTTTTACCCTACAAAAAAACTACCTATCCTCATAACGAAGTAGGTAGTTTTGAAAAATTATTCAACGCTGATGATTTCTAGGTCCGATGTCGCATTGTCCCTCGCCTTCTTTAAAAACGTGGCAAGCTGGGCCCGCTTGACGTTTTCATTCGGGCTGAAGGTCGTGGCGCTCGTCCCTTTTGTGATGCCATGCTGGGCGAGTGTTTCGATATAGCGGCGTGTGTCCGCATCTTTGATAGCGTTGACATCCTTGAATTTTGACGTGCTTGTCTCTGCAAGCTCCAGCTCGAAGGCAAGGACGAGCATCTTCGCCACCTGGGCGCGTGTCACCGGATTTTTGGGCTTGAACGTTTTGTCCGGGTACCCTTTAATGATGCCTTCCTTGTTCAGTGCCGCAATCGCACCATGGTATTTGCTGTTTTTCGGCACATCCTTGAAGCCCGGGTCCTTTATATTTTTCGTATCGAGCTCCAGTGCATTGGCGATGAAAAGGGCAAGTTCCTCGCGTGTCGCCGCCTCGTACGGGGCAAATACAGTCGAAGTCCGCCCTTCAATGATGCCCAGGTTGTACAGCTCGTCAATGGCTGGATAATGGTCCCCTGCATTCTTCAGATCCTTGAACGGCACTGCGGCATCTGCCGGCGCCTGTGCCACATATGCTATAGACACGGCAGCCAGGGTGGCAGCGACCGCAAATTTATAATATGAAGCTTTCATCTTCTTATAGCCTCCTACTAATCAGTATTCAAACTCCATTGTACACGAAATAAAAGGTTGTTGATACAATTTAAACCATATATTTAGCCATATTTAACGATTTAGACAATTGAGGAAATAAGAAAAAACGTTATAATAGGTATGGTGTCTAATAAACTGCTTTTATTGTATTTTCTCTACTATAGACCCGTTTAGGAATATACATGAGCGGGAAATACAGGTAGGGATATATCTTTTTTTAGAAAGGATGGTATATATGGTATTGAAATACCGATTTTGGCACTTCCTCTTCAATCCATCCTCATTGACGTATACACTCGAACATGAGGATGAGTATGAAAAGATCCGGGGCTACAAAACTTCTTTATGGGTGCTCTTTTTCACCACCCTGCTGTTTTTCGTCGTAAGGAACATATGGGGGATACATACGGAAGGACTTACTTCACTCCTGGCGAACGGCTTGGATGACCGCTATGCATTTGCACGACTCGTCTCTCTCGGAGGCGCACTATTATGGGGCATCCTATTTTTCATTTTCTACTATTATATTCTTACATACGTGCTGCACATACTGACGGACCTGCCCTTCAAGTGGATTCAGCGGGTCCAGCTTTATGTCATTACTTTCATCCTGTTGGAAAAGGCCATTACATTCCTTGTTTTTGTGATTGCGGGCTTCTCTACCCCCCTCACATTTTTCTCACTGGCTCCAATGACCGCCTACCTGTACCAGCATGATTTCCTATTGTATTTCCTGAATCAGCTTACAGTAGCGACCGTCATCATGATTGTCATCCAGTATACATTCCTGTCTCAGTGGGAAGAGGAAAGCAAAGGGGCGCTTTTGGCCAAGCTGATCGGCGTACAGATCGTCCTGTCCCTGATTGTAGCAGGCATCAGTATCCTGCCGATTGCTGAATGGATTGGAAGGGGGATTGGCTGATGGTAATCAACAAAAAGTTCAAAATTTTCGGTTTCATCCTGGCTGTACTTGTCGTCATCAATGCCTATCTTGTGCTGAAAAACAATGACGTCATCCAGAAATCCTACTATATAAATGACATCCAGTATGCTGCCGGCAAAGTACATACGAAGGAGCTGGAGAAAGAGGGCATCCTTGCAACGAGCAATGACATTCGCCTGGCCGCCCCTGTCCAGTCGATCGAGGAGGTCCTCGTCAAGCGCGGGGATAGCGTGTCCGTCCAGCAGGAGCTGGCCATCTATAAATCCGATGCAGTGGAAAAGGAGCAGCAGAAGCTGGAAATCGAGCGCAACGCCTATGAGTCCGAGCTGGCTGAGCTGGAAAATATCCTGTCCGACCTTTCGATGGCGTCCGGTTCTTCAGGTCCGTCCACTGCGACGGACAGTACGACTCTTGGTAGCTCGGGATTATGGAACATCGACCTTACGCTGGAATTCGGCATCGACCAGAACACACCGACAGCGGAAGGGGAAGCCATCATCCGCCGTCATATCGCAGAAACGGAGCGCCAGCTGGAGATTGTCGATGCGATGATGACAGAGCTGATAACAGACCAGGCGCTTGCATCGCCGGTTGAGGGTGTCGTCGGAGAGGTCGTACAGGACGGAGATACGATCACCTTCATCATCTATGCCGCCGATAAAAGCATTGTCACATACATCGACGAAGCCCAGTGGCAGCGCGTAGAACCGCAGCAAAGAGCGGAAGTCGTCATCCGTGCGGGCAAGGATGACGAAATGGTCATCGAGGGGACGGTCATCGAAAAGCAGGAAGTTCCTGCCGAGGAATCCCTCTGGTACGAAGAGATGGCCAAGCATGAAAAGCTGGATTCTTCTAAAACGCTGTATGAAGTGCAAATCCAGCCATTTGACCTGCTCGTCGATACCCCATTCGGTGAAAAGGTGGATGTGACGATTACGACGGACGAAGTGTTCGACAGCCTCATCGTACGCAACGACTGGATTGTGGACTATGAAGTGCCGGATGTCGGCAACACGCACATCTACACAATCGGCTATGACGGCAAGACGCGCCTCGTGCCGGTCGAAGTCGCCTTCAAGAAGAAGGGGACGGTAGACGAAGGCATCGCCGAGGAAGAACCGCCGGCTGAAGAGCCTGTCGAGGAAGAGGAAGTCGTCGATGAATCGACCGAAGAGGAAAAGACCATCTATACAGTGGACTTTAAGCAGAAAGAAGAAGAGGAAGACGCCGAAGAGGAGCTGTACGATGTAACAGTATTCACGGGCGCAATCGAAGACGGGACAATCCTTCTCGACGGCACACCGCGCAACATCTACGCCCCAACCTTCCGCCCGTACCCATTGGAAAGATATAAATGGGAGAACGTGGGAGAGGTGACGTGGCGAGATATCGTGAAATTCATCATGCAGCCATAGGGAGAGAGCGAGCTATCACAGCTCGCTCTTTTTGTATGCACTTGACTTCGGGGAAGGTGGATACCGGCGTTTTTTTGAGAAATACCGGCGATTTCAGCACGAATACCGGCGTTTTTCGGACAAATACCCGCGATTTCCGAGGAAATACCCGCGATTTTAGAAATCCCATCCTCTCTCTTACAAGATAGACTCATTTTTGATTCTTTCTATTAAGGATGTTGCATATATGTATAATAGAAGAAATCTCTTTTTCTTCACCCAGTCATCGGGGCCTCTCATTACGGGGCAACTTCTCTGAAGGATATAAGAAGGAGGATACAAAGTGATTCTTTACCTCACAATCCATTCGCATTTTTCCATCCTCATCCTAGTGCTCATGGCGCTGAGTGGCTTGATTTCTTTCCTCATCCCCCGTCTGCCGTTCCTTTTCATGGTCGTCATATTGGGTATGATCAGCTGCATCTACGCTTTCATCTTTGACATCGAGACGCTAGCACCTTCTATCATTTCCATCATCATCGTAACTTCTTCGATACCTATTCTCTTGGTCAAATACACACTTTACCTGCAGCGAAAAGCAGAGCAACTGTCTACACTACAAAATACGTAATATATGTTCCCATACAAAAACGGACATCCTCACGCTAGAGCGGGGATGCCCGTTTTTAACTGTCTTCTAATACGGATACCAAGGCCATGTAGAAATATAGAGGGATTTCTCCTCGAATGTGCCAGGGTTTTGATACATATCCCGGATGACCCGGCCATCCTTCAGCCGGACCGTAATCGTCGCATAATTCGGCAGCGGCTTCGACAGCGACAGGATGACATTCCGGGCATTTGCCGGATCGACGTATGCTTTCGCTCCATATGAGGTGCCGTCCCTGTCCGTGACGATAAAGTCGTTTTCATCCGAAATGGACACCGACTGTCCGAACGTCAGGACAAGCTCCATTGCATACTTCATCGTCAAGGTCGGGTTCCAATAGCTGTCATGCGGCGCCACCACATCCGGCAGGGCAATCGGTTCGTAGTAATCCGCCATCACTTCATACGAGCCGTCCGCGCGCAGGCCGCTCATATACAGATACGGCGTCACATACCACCAGTAGCCTCGGCCTTCAATCTTCAGGATGACCTGCTTAGGATTCGACGGATTCACCTGCACTTGTCCCAGCCTATAGCCCCTTACTTCATAATTGCTCACCCGGGAAGCGACCGTTTCGTCCACCGGCTGATTGAAATCGATGGTAATGAAGCGCGGATCCGTAATGCTTGCATCCGTCAGGGATGTATTCACCGCCACCACCTGCAGCTGTTCTCCATTGAATGCATAGTCCTTTGTACGCCCGAAGGAAACCGCGCCGCCGTCCATTGTCCCGTATGAAAGGTTGCTGAAGCTGATGTCCAGCTCGTACGCTGCATTTTCCACATCCTGAGGCTGCAGCAGCTCGCGTAGAGGAATCTTCACCTTGGCCGGCTGATTGTAGACGGCACGTACCTTGACCTCCTTCCCCTCGACCGTTTTTTTGCGCTTCGTCTTCGGCTCTGTATACGTCCCTGTAAAGGAGGCAGCCGTGCTACCGCTTACGCTCACATCTCGGTCGAACGTCACAAAGAGGTATTCCAGATTGTTTTCACGGATGACCTCCGTCTTCACAATCTTCATCCCGGCAGCATGTGCATCAAAATCATGCTTGGCGGAGAATGTCGCATCCTCCCGCGTATCCATGTTCGTCACATAGCCGGATGGTGCCGTACCGATTGCCACATTCCCCTGAAGCGTGCCGTTCACCGTCACGATATACGTGTGATCGTCCACTGCTTCGACATGTTGGACTGCATACTTTTTCGTCCCCGCAGAAACCGCCAGATCACTTGGATGCAAAGATACGAGGGGGTGGTTGAACGTTAGCTTGAACTTCCGTGCGCCAACCTGCTCTACGGATGTCACCGCCAGCTTCGCACTGCCATTCTCCCCTTTCACAATAGTAGCCTTCAGCACGCGCGGCTTCGATGCATTGTTCGCCAAGTCCTTCACGCCGCTGTATGTAACGGTGATTTCTGTACCATCCGGCAAAGGTTTGCCGTCAGCTTTGGCATTCCCAAGATGATAGGTAATGACGCTGCCATCGACCGACGACCGGATGCCCGTCACCTTCGTACTGTCCTTCAGCTTGAAGGTTGCCGTCGTGCTTTTCACCGGTTCCGTAAAGATGACCTCCGATTGGTTCTTGCTTACCCATTCGACCGATTCGATTGCTGGAGCTGTCCGATCCTGCTTGAAGCTGACCAATTCATTATATGTAGTCAATTTTTCTCCCTGCTGCGAGTAGATGCCGAAGACGCGCAGCCGGTATTCCCCGCTTGCCGAAATCGGAGTGGACGGCGTCAATTGATAGGAGCGGCCATCCTTGCTGAGCTCCCCCCTTCTTAATGGAATGTCGCGCAGTGTCTTTCCTGTACCATCCACGGCCTCCAGCTTGAAGTATTTCTGCAGCTCAGCTCTTTTGCTCATCTTCTCCAGCTCCACCGGCTCATTGAAATGAACCGTAAACTGTGTGGAACTTTTATTTTCCACCCCTGTCACCTGTAGCCCATCCACCGGCTCTTCATGCATGGCGCCTGCCACAGGAACTGCACCTATCGCCAGTACCGGCAGCACACCTGCGCAAGCGATGAATTTGTAAAACGTATGTTTTTGCGTCATCCAATACCTCCTTATGATGTATCGCTCCATTTACCTCTTCCATGTTACATATCGGTTTTTTCTTCCATCCCTTTAACAAAAAACGAAGCCTGACCGCTCTGGTAGGCTTCGTTTTTTCATTCAATATGCCAGGTACTCCCTGAACTGCTTTTCCGTCGTTTTCGGCTCGATGCCGATGCGGTTCAAGGCATACGGGTCGTCCCCGTACTTCACGTAACCCGTCCTCGTCGTAAAGGCCAACCGATAATCCATATTTCTCAATACGCGCTTCGTCGTCTCATTGTACTGGCCGAACGGATAGGCGAAATACTGCTGCGGCACGATCGACCGGGCCGTCTCCAGATCCTGCTTCAATGATTTCATCGTCTGCTGGACGACAAGGGACTTCCCGTCAAGGATATCATGCAGCCGATGCGTATGCCCTTCATAATGGAATACATCCTGCGACCATTCCATCTCTTCCTTCGAGATGAACTGCAGGTTATCCGCATAGAAATACTGCGGTGTGTCCATCACGCGGGAGGTGATGACAAAATTCGTCGCCTTCATCCCGTGTGATTGAAGAAGTGGATAGGCATAGATGAGGTTCGAGAGGAGTCCGTCATCAAACGTAATGGCCACCGCATTCTTCCCGAGATTCCGCTTCCCCTGCAGGAACTCGTAAAGCTCATCCATCGTAATCGTCCGGACCCCCTTCTCCTGCAGGATGTCCACGTTCTTCCGGAACTGGACATCCGAAATCGTTGTGGACGTCCGGTACTTTTTATTCTCACTGTCTTTTAGGATGTGATGGTACATCAGCACCGGTATCCCCTTGTCCACCGCGGCATGCGTCTTCGGCACCCGGGCCACCCTGCCGCCTGTTTCTACATAATAGAACTTCTTATCTTCCTTATAGGCATAATGGCGCCTATTCGCCTGCGACATGTAGACCAGCCGCCCATACTCATCCGTAAAGTCCGTCCGTCTCGTCGTATAGATCATCTTCCCCTTGCGGTTGAGCTTCTCCGGAATCATCATCGTGCTTCCCCGCTTCGCTACACCGACAGGGACACACCCTAAATAGTTTTCAACCTCTATATAATAGCAGTCCGTAGACTTCGACTCATAAAAATAATCCTGCTTGCTGTAGACCTTTCCGATTACCTCTCCCGACTCATCATAGACCGGAGCCGATTGCTTCGTGATGAAAAACGTCGGCACCCGCTCCCCCGTCGTGCGTGCTACATTCGCATCCGCCTGCTGCACACTGACGAGAAGTAAGAACAAGAACAATACCACTACCCTTTTCAAAATAATACCTCCATGTAATTTGTTTGACTCACCCATGATAGTATATTTCTGGTCATTTTGCTATAGGCGATTTTTATATACCTGTTTCTAAAGATGTGTAAAAAAACTATATCCATACCCTATGTTGAGGATTTTTTCCCTATCCATTTGGAAAAGGCTCTATGTCCAAAATGCATTTGTTTGGATAAACGAAAAGAAGGCCTATAAGAGGTTATCCTCTCATAGAGCCTTCTTTCTAACTAATGATGTAAAGTT
>JBJEFP010000230.1:0-7489 GCA_051874195.1 Lysinibacillus sp.
AAAAAGCGACCGACGCATGCGCAAAAGGGGACGCCCTGAAATACTTTTCAGGCGTCCCCTTCTCTATACTCGATATATACAGCCTTCATCCAGCCGTTCCTTCTTTACTGAAGAATCAGATATGGGCAGGCGCTTTTTTTTCATTCAGGCCAAGCGCTTTGTCTGCTACTTCATTGACTTGTTTCAGCAGCTCCGGGTTGCCTGCCAACGAAATGCCGTAAGACGGAATCATTTCTTTGATCTTCGGCTCCCATTCCTTCGCTTGTGCAGGGAAGCATTTGTTGATGACTTCAAGCATAACCTGAACAGCAGTAGAAGCACCTGGAGAAGCCCCAAGTAATGCAGCGACTGAACCATCTGCTGCGCTTACCACTTCTGTACCGAATTGAAGCGTACCTTTACCGCCAGTTTGTGTATCTTTAATAACCTGTACACGTTGGCCGGCAATTACAATATCCCAATCCTCGATTTTTGCATCCGGGATGAATTCACGTAATTCATCGATACGTTGTTGTTTTGATAGCATTAATTGCTCAATTAAGTATTTTGTTAATTTCATTTCTTTTGCGCCCGCTGCCAATAACGTTGTAATGTTATGTGGTTTGACAGAAGCGAATAGATCCAAATTCGAGCCTGTTTTCAGGAACTTCGGCGAGAAGCCTGCGAATGGACCGAACAATAATGATTTTTTATTGTCGATGAAGCGTGTATCAAGGTGAGGAACAGACATTGGCGGAGCGCCAACTTTTGCTTTTCCATACACTTTTGCGTGGTGCTGCTCGACGATTTCTTGGTTTTTACATACTAGGAATAGACCGCTGATTGGGAATCCACCAATGTGTTTTCCTTCTGGGATGCCTGATTTTTGAAGAAGCTCCAAGCTTCCGCCACCAGCGCCAAGGAACACGAATTTCGCAGTATGGTATTCCATTTTGCAACCATCTTGGTCGTGAACTTTGACTTCCCATAGGCCTTCTTTTGTACGTTTCAAGCCTTTAACGCTATGTTTGTAGTTCACTTCGACACCTTGGTTTTGCAGGTGTGCAAATAGCATACGTGTTAATGCGCCGAAGTTTACATCTGTACCAGCGTCCACTTTTGTCGCTGCAATGCGATCGCTTGCCGGACGGTTGTTCATAATAAGCGGAATCCATTTTTTCAATGTTTCTGGATCATCCGAGAACTCCATATCTTGGAATAACGGGTTTTGCTTCATTGCTTCATAACGACGTTTTAAGAACTGTACATTATCTTCGCCTTGTACCATACTCATGTGTGGTAGTGGCATGATGAAGTCTTCTGGATTACTGATTAGATTCTTGTTGACCAAATAAGACCAGAACTGTTTCGAAACTTGGAACTGTTCGTTTACATTGATTGCTTTTGCAATGTTCACTGTTCCGTCTGCATTTTCTGAAGTATAGTTCAGTTCGCAAAGCGCCGCATGCCCTGTTCCGGCATTGTTCCATTCGTTGGAACTTTCCTCTCCGGCTTTGTCAAGCTGCTCGAATACTTTGATGTTCCAGTCTGGTGCTAATTCTTTTAGTAGTGTTCCTAAAGTAGCACTCATGATACCAGCGCCAATTAGAATGACATCTGTTTTCGTTTCATTATTGCTCATCTTTACCATCCTTATTCCCTAGTATATTTTAGAAAGGATGTAGGCGTCCCGCTTAAGTGCCACACCAAGCCAAGGCGCGAACACCTTCCCTGTATCAACTTTACCATTTCATAGTGTATCACAATTATTTTTAGATTGAAATATCCTCTATTATATAATAATTCCAACCTACTTGATGAGACATCCTTTCAGGAGACTGTAGTAACGCCTGCCAAGGACTGCCGAGATATCTTCTTTATTCCCTGCTTCATCAGGTATTAGTGTAGCACATTTGTCTTTATATTAAAATAACTTTGACTTCTCTCAAAGATGCGGTTTATACGCTTACTGCACCCATCATTTCGAGTGGAATTCATAAAAAAATCGCCAATTCTCGATAATATCCGACATGAAGCAGGAGCAAGCTACGAGAAAGATACAGCTGCACATGATTTTATTTCTGAAAAAAAATGAAGAGAGAATTTTGACAGCACGCGTGTTGATTTACCTTTTATTGCTAGTGAAGTCGATTGGAAAGCGGATTTCCGCTACAGCCGGCTCACCCGTAGTGGAATGTGCAGTCAAGGACACAGGTATTTTTTATGGTGGCTGAGTAGTTACTAGATGTGTTTTGACAGAAAAAATTACGCCATTTCTTATGTATATATATGAAAAGCTTCTGCTTTATTGAACCAAAGATGAGCTGTCCAGAAAGCAGGCACTTTCTGGACAGCTGCGCATTTCTTGATACATCTCCCACAAGAAATATTGCGCTTGTGGTGGACGCCTCAAACACCTTTTCAGACGTCACATTTGCTATAAGTGATTTTCTTTCGTTTCCTGCAATTGCTGTTTGATCGTATCGAGCATTTCTTTATTTTGCTCGACGGTATCCATATGCTCCTGATGCTGTTCTGCGTTCAGCAGCGCATTTTCGGCATGGTCGATGGAATTGAATGCATGCTCGATCGCCATTTCCTCTGGATGCGACATCGCCTGCTTCACCGCGCGATTTGCCTTTTGAACGGAGTTGCTCAGCAATGTGCTTGGATGATCCTTCTTCCAGCTTGTATCCGAGTGCTTCGCCACTTGTTTCTCCCCTTCCCACCATGATTTTTCGAGTGCTTAGTATTTGAAGGGGACGAAAAAATATGCGTTACGGGAGCTTGCCGAGAAGTTTCAAAAACCAATTATACGCGCATCCTTACTTTTAGGAATACCGATTACAAAGCAAAGTTCACCTGGCAGAAGCAGACAGCCCTTTCACCGAAACCTTATGCGTGCGTATGCTCCGACGTTGTCACTGCTTGACGAATCAGATAATCAAATGCACCAAGCGCTGCCGTGGCACCTGAGCCCATGGAAATGACGATTTGTTTATAAACCGTATCCGTGCAGTCTCCTGCTGCAAATACACCCGGCATGCTCGTTGCACCGTGCTTGTCGACGATGATTTCACCTTGTGCATTCAACTCGATCGTCCCTTGTAAGAACTCGGTGTTCGGCAGTAGACCGATTTGAATAAACACACCTTCCAGTTCAATATGATGCTCTTGACCTGTCACACGGTCCAAATACGTAAGGCCGTTCACTTTATCCGTTCCTGTAATTTCCTCTGTTAGAGCATTCGTCAGGATTGTGACATTCGGCAGGCTGCGAAGACGCTCTTGCAGCACACGGTCAGCTTTTAACTCATCCCTGCGTTGCAGCAATGTGACATGATTGACGATACCGGCCAGGTCGATCGCCGCCTCGACACCAGAGTTGCCTCCGCCTACGACTGCTACATTTTTGCCTTTGAAAATTGGACCGTCACAGTGCGGGCAGTATGCCACACCTTTATTTTTGAATTTTTCTTCTCCTGGGACACCCAACTGGCGATAGCGGGTACCTGTCGATAGGATGACCGTTTTGCCTTTTAACACAGCGCCGTTTTCAAGCTGAACTTCTACGAGCTCCTTGCGTGAAATATTGACTGCACGCTGTGACTTCATGACCTCAACGTCATAATCGGCGACATGTCCTTCCAGGCTGGCAACGAATTTCGGTCCCTCTGTCGATTTTGTACCGATGATATTTTCAATCGCTAATGTATCGTTTACTTGTCCGCCGAAGCGTTCCGCAACAATTCCCGTACGAATTCCCTTACGTGCGGCGTAAATGGCAGCACTTGCACCTGCAGGACCTCCACCAACGACAAGGACGTCAAACGGCTCGACATTCGCAAACTCCGAACCATCCGATTTGCTGCCCAGCTTTTTCAAAATGTCTTCGATTTCCATACGGCCGCCCGCAAAGTTTTCATTGTTCAGGAAAACAGTCGGTACAGCCATAATGTCTTTCGCCTTCACTTCGTCCTGGAACGTACCGCCCTCGACCATAGTATGGGTAATGTTCGGGTTTACAACGGCCATAATGTTCAGCGCCTGCACCACATCCGGACAGTTGTGGCATGTAAGGCTCACATACGTCTCAAAATGCAGCGGCTCGTCAATTGCCTGGATGCGTTTGATGACCGCCTCGTCCACTTTCGGTGCACGGCCGCTCACTTGCAGCAGGGCCAGCACTAAAGAGGTAAATTCATGCCCCAACGGCAAACCGGCAAATACCACACCGGAGTCCTCGCCCCCTGCTTTATTGATGCTGAAACTTGGCGTGCGCTCCAGCTGTACATGCTCGACCGTAATCCGTGGAGACATTTTCTCCAGCTCCGTGACAAGCTCTAGCATATCACGCGACGTTTTATCCTCACCTGCGCTGATCTTTAACACAAGATCGCCTTCAAGCAACGTTAAGTATTGCTGTAGTTGTGCCTTGATTTGATTGTCTAATACCATATCGTCTGCTGCTACAAAAACAGTTGTAGCAGACCTTCACCTCGCATTCTCCTTAGTTAAAAACAGAGCGACAAAAATCAATCAAAGAGATTGTTCTTTGTCGCCTGCATCGCTATATGTGTAATTTCGAAAGCTTAGATTTTACCTACTAGGTCCAAGCTTGGTGTTAACGTTTCAGCGCCTTCTTGCCATTTCGCCGGGCAAACTTCGCCTGGATTGTTGCGAACGTATTGAGCCGCTTTGATTTTGTTAACCAATGTTGAAGCGTCACGACCGATGCCGCCCGCATTGATTTCGTACGCTTGTACAATGCCGTCTGGATCGATGATGAATGTACCGCGCTCTGCAAGGCCATCCTCTTCGTTCAATACGTCGAATGCTCTAGAGATTGTGTGAGATGGGTCACCAATCATGATGTATTCGATTTTACCGATTGTCTCAGAAGTATCGTGCCATGCTTTGTGTGTGAAATGAGTGTCTGTAGATACAGAGTATACTTCTACACCTAATTCTTTTAATGTAGCGTATTCGTTTTGTAAATCTTCTAATTCAGTCGGGCAAACAAATGTGAAGTCTGCTGGGTAGAAGCACACTACGCTCCATTGACCTTTGAAGTTTTCTGAAGATACGTCGATGAATTCGCCTTTTTGGAATGCTTTTGCAGTGAATTCTTGGATTTCTTTACCGATTAATGCCATGATAATTCCTCCTATTAAACTATTTTTTGTACATTAGTATTCTAACTATTTTAGAATAATTCCAATCTAGTTATGAAATTAACATATACCAGACACTCTAATCAACAAAAATTGCACAATCTACACCAATAGGCGCTATATTAACAATATTTTAGCTTTATTCCCTCAATAATGTTTTTTTCATTCCTTCTTTATTAATTGGGAGGATTCTACTTCCCCTTTTTTTGTACCTGCTATTTTCTCAATCCCTTCAAGCGAAAAAAGGTTCTTGCGGCTTTATTTAGCCACAAGAACCTTCCTGCCCATCCATTCTTCTAATTCACCAGCCTCCAGCGGCTTTGAATAATAGTACCCCTGCACGATCGGCTGCTTTTCCATCGCCCGTAGGAACTCTATCTGGGAATTCGTTTCCACCCCTTCGATGACAACATGCAGTTTTAACGAGTAGCCTAATATGATGATGGCTTTCAACAGCTCTGCATCCTTTTCTGAAGTCGGAACGCCATCTACAAACGATTTATCGATTTTAATCGTAGTAATCGGCATCCGTTTCAGATAAGACAAAGAGGATAATCCTGTTCCAAAATCATCAAGCGCAACAGACAAGCCCTTGTCCCTGAACTTCCCTAATGCCAAAATCGCATTATCCATATCATGAATGACGCTTGTCTCTGTAATCTCCAGCTCCAATTGCGTCGGGTGAATACTGTACTTCTCCAGGTTTTCATTCAGCGTACCCGTCAATCGGGGCGAAGTCACATAGATGCCCGGAATATTGATGGACACCTGCCCAAAAGGCACATTTTTCTTATTCCATAAGGAGATTTGCTCGCATGCCCTTTCAATGATCCAGTCGGTCACATCATATATTTTCTGTGATTCCTCCAGTATCGGGATAAATACGCCTGGAGAAATCATTCCATATACCGGATGCCTCCATCTGATCAAGGCTTCCAATCCTGCAAGCTGTTCCTTTTCAGGGTCCATTTTCGGCTGATAGACAAGGAATAGCTGGTGATGATCCATCGCAGATTGAATGTCCATGGCGAGCTGTCTTTCGAAATTGAATGTATGGATAGCCGGGTTGAACTCGATGACTTCGTGATTATAGGAAGTCGAAGGGGATTGCAGCACGGCGATGGCATTCGAAAAATGCTTCTGAATGTATTCAGGCTCATCCGATGTGGAAAGAGCGCAAACCATCTCCACCGTGACGGCGCGACCTTCGATTAAAGCAGGTAATTTCAGTACCGCACAAATCTTCTCCAAAGATGCGACCAGTTTTTCTGATTGTCCTCCTTCTGTAT
This sequence comes from Lysinibacillus sp., assembly GCA_051874195.1. Lineage (GTDB taxonomy): Bacteria > Bacillota > Bacilli > Bacillales_A > Planococcaceae > Lysinibacillus_B. Next base: position 6,443 of record JBJEFP010000230.1, read on the forward strand.
GAACAATCGTAAAACGGTTTGCTTCCGTCTGGTAAAGCTTTACATGTTGCGGCAGCAGACTCTCAATCCTCTCACTTATGCTTTTGACAACGTCATCCGCTGCAGAATAACCGTAGCCCATTATATATTTCTCTAAATTGTGAAGGTGAATAATTGCTACGCTATACGCCTTATCCCCATTCTTTTGATCGTCTGCAAACTGCTTTTGATTCGGCAGTTTCGTCAAGGCGTCGAAGTTTTTCAAGCGATAGTCCACATATTTATCCAGCTGGCTTGTCAAACCTGCCAATAAAAATAAGCTGATTGTACAAATCGTAACAAGCCCTATAACCCACCCGATATCCATTGCATGATCCCCATGCCCTGCTGCGGGAGCTTTGCCCGTTGTATAAAATTGCACTGCCGACATGCCTGTGTAATGCATGCTCGTAATCGCAACAGCCAGCAGCAAGGATGTCAACACCTTCACAACGACCCGATCCATGAACTTGTTGATAATCGAAAAGATATACAAGGAGGCAAATGATGCCCCCATCGCAATCACGACGGATAGAATAAATAAACTTGGCTTATATACATAGTCCGCACCCATTTCCATGGCGGCCATCCCGATATAATGCATCAACGAAATGCCGATTCCCATATAAATACCTGCAGCAATATAGGTGACGACGCTGTTATTTTTTCTGTTCGCGAAGTAAAGCGCCAAATAGGATGCAATGATTGCTGGAATGATTGATAAAATGGTGACACTTATGCGATATTCCATATGAACTGGCAGCATGAATGCGCTCATGCCGATGAAATGCATCGACCAAATGCCGAGCCCCATCGCTAAAGAAGCAAGCGCCAGCCAAAAACTTTTGGAAAAAAAACCATTCTCCTTTATGCGGCGGTTGATAAATAACGCTGTATAGGACGCGGCAAACGCGAGCACAAAGGAAAGCACAACGAGTGGTAGCGAATATTGCCCTTCAATGACATGGACATCGGCTGATGCCGGCAACTTAAACATAATCCAAAATCCTCACCTTCTACACTAATTAC
>JBJEFP010000231.1:0-7472 GCA_051874195.1 Lysinibacillus sp.
AAAACGAACATTTGTTCTTACTTTTATTTTACATGTTCTTTGCAAAGTTGCAAGCGTAAATTTATGCTGCCCGACATGGCGGACGGCTGCCACATATATCTGGATGCACCCATATGGCTGGTCATTTCCCTGAACAACAAAAAAATCGCCCGACCGCAAGGAACTGCGGTCGGACGATAGATTAGTTGGCAATGCGGGAACGGAGGTAGGCATTGATGAACGCGTCTAAATCCCCGTCCATGACAGCGCCTGTATTCCCTGTCTCTTCATTTGTACGATGGTCCTTCACCATGGAGTATGGATGGAAGACATAGGAGCGGATTTGCGAGCCCCAGCCGATTTCCTTTTGCTCTCCACGGATTTCAGCGAGCTGCTGCTCCTGCTTCTCAATCTCCAGCTGATACAGCTTCGCCTTCAGCATCTTCATCGCGCTCTCACGGTTTTTGATCTGCGAACGCTCCGACTGGCACTGTACAACCACACCTGTTGGAATATGCGTGATACGCACGGCCGAGTCCGTCGTATTGATGTGCTGACCACCCGCGCCTGTTGCACGGTATGTGTCAATCTTCAAATCTTCCGTGCGCACGTCGATTTCGATTTCATCATTGAATTCCGGCATGACATCGCACGAGACGAACGATGTATGGCGGCGGCCCGATGAATCGAACGGCGAGATGCGGACAAGGCGGTGTACACCCTTTTCGGCCTTCAGATAGCCGTACGCATTATGGCCGGAGATCTTCAGCGTCACCGACTTGATGCCCGCCTCATCACCAGGCAGGTAGTCGAGCGTCTCCACCTTGAAGCCTCGCTTCTCCGCCCAGCGCGTATACATCCGCAGCAGCATCGAGCCCCAGTCCTGCGACTCCGTACCGCCTGCACCCGGATGCAGCTCCAGAATGGCGTTGTTCTTATCGTAAGGTTCCGACAGCAGCATCTGCAGCTCGAAGTCGGCCATCTTCGCTTCAAACTGCTCAAGCTCCGAGCCCAGCTCCTCCTGCAGGTCCTCATCCGGCTCTTCCTTCAACAGCTCCAGCGTCATCTCCAGGTTTTCCTGTGTCGACAGCAAATCGTTGTATTCATTGACGACCGCCTTGATGCCGTTCGCTTCATTGATGACCGTCTGCGCCGCCTGCTGGTCGTTCCAGAAATCCGGCATGAGCATCATTTCATCAAGCTCCTGAATGCGTGCCTCTTTGTTTTCTAAGTCAAAGAGACCCCCTGAAGTCCGCTAGTTTCGTAGCTGTAGTTTCCAGGATATTTCTTGCTTCCGCTAATTCAATCATATTTACATCCTCCAACCTGAAATTTAGAAGGCCCTGCTTCCCATGCGGCAAGAAGGCCTTCTTTCATCTTACACATTCATATCGGCAAACCGGACCGCCAGGCAGTCCCGGTTTGCCGTTCCAACCAGGCAAGCCTACTCGGCCACGCCATGGCAGTTTTTATACTTCTTGCCGCTGCCGCATGGGCATGGGTCGTTGCGGCCGATTGTGTCGGACTTGCGGACCGGCATCTTCTTCGGCTTGGCGCTTCCCTCTTCCTTCGGGTTCACCGCCTGCCCCTTCGCCACTTCCTCACGCTGCAGGTTGTTGCGGATTTCCGCCTTCATCGCATACTTCGTCACGTCCTCACGAATAGAGGCGACCATGTCCTCGAACATGGCGAACCCTTCCTGCTGGTACTCGCGGAGCGGATCGTTCTGGCCGTATGCACGCAGATGGATCCCTTGTCGGAGCTGGTCCATCGCATCGATATGGTCGATCCACTTCGAATCGATGGCACGCAGCAGGATGACCTTTTCGAATTCACGCATGCGCTCAGGCGTCAGCGCTTCCTCTTTTTCATTATAGCGGGCGATTGCAGCGTCCTTAATCACGTCGGTAATCTGCTCGGCAGACAAGCCTTCGAAGTCGGAAACCTGCAGATCGCCTTCGTCCAATACATTTGCCGCTACATAATCAACCAGGGACTGCAGGTTCCAGTCTTTCTGCTCCCCCTGCGTATGAAGCGCAACCGCATTCTCGATCGATTCATTGATCATATTTTCAACAAGCTCGCGCATGTTTTCTGTATCAAGCACCGCTTCACGCTCTTTATAGATGACTTCACGCTGCTGGCGCAATACATCATCATACTGCAAGAGACGTTTACGGGCATCGAAGTTATTGCCTTCCACGCGTTTCTGCGCGGATTCAACAGCACGGGACACCATCTTCGACTGGATCGGCTGGGAGTCGTCCATCCCCAGCTTCGTCATCATGTTCTTCATATTGTCCGAACCGAAGCGGCGCATCAGATCATCTTCCAATGAAAGATAGAACTGCGTCACACCGGCGTTCCCCTGACGGCCTGAACGACCGCGCAGCTGATTGTCGATGCGTCGGGATTCATGGCGCTCCGTCCCGATGACTGCAAGACCGCCAAGCTCCAGTACACCCTCGCCCGGCTTGATGTCCGTACCACGGCCCGCCATGTTCGTCGCAATCGTCACGGCGCCCTTGTTGCCGGCATTCGCAATGATTTCCGCCTCGCGCTCATGGTTCTTCGCATTCAGGACATTATGCGGAATTTTATGTTTCGTCAGCAATTTCGAAATGATCTCCGACGTTTCGATCGCCACCGTACCGACAAGCACCGGCTGGCCGTTGCGGTGACGCTCGGCGATATCCTTCGCGACCGCCTCGAACTTTCCTTGCATCGTCGCATAGATCAAGTCCGGCTTGTCCTCACGTGCAATCGGTCTGTTCGTCGGAATGGCGATGACCTGCATGTTGTAGATGTTGCGGAACTCCTCTTCCTCCGTCTTCGCCGTCCCCGTCATACCGGCAAGCTTTTCATACATACGGAAGTAGTTCTGGAACGTGATCGTCGCCATCGTCATCGATTCATTCTGGATGTCCAGGCCTTCCTTCGCCTCGATTGCCTGGTGGAGGCCGTCAGAATAGCGGCGTCCCTTCATCAGACGTCCCGTGAAGCCGTCAACGATGACCACCTCGCCGTCCTGTACCACATAGTCCACATCTTTATGCATCGATACATGCGCCTTCAGGGATTGGTTGATCGCATGGTTGAGGCGGACATGCGTCAATTCGAACAGGTTGTCGATGCCGAACGCACGCTCCGCCTTCTCGATGCCCGATTCCGTCAACGTCACACCCTTCGTCGGCTCGTCATAGTTGTAGTCCTCTTCCGCCTTCAGCATGCGGACGAACGCATTCGACTGTACATACAGCTGCGCCGTCTTCCCTGCCTGGCCGGAAATGATGAGCGGTGTACGCGCCTCATCGATCAGGATGGAATCGACCTCATCGATGACCGCATAATGAAGCGGGCGCTGCACCTTTTCTTCCTTATACAGCACCATATTGTCACGCAGGTAATCGAATCCAAGCTCATTGTTCGTCGAATACGTAATGTCCGCCGCATATGCCTCGCGCTTTCCATTCTTGTCCAGGCTGTTCAAGTTGAGCCCGACCGACAGACCGAGCCAGTTGTACAGCTCGCCCATCTCCGTCGCATCACGCGTCGCCAGGTATTCATTGACCGTCACGACATGCACGCCCTTACCAGTGAGGGCATTCAAGTATACCGCCATCGTCGAAGTCAGCGTCTTCCCTTCCCCGGTCTTCATCTCCGCGATGTTGCCATCGTGCAGGGCGGCAGCACCCATCACCTGTACCTTGTAGGGATGCAGGCCTAATACGCGCTTGGCCGCCTCACGTGCCACGGCAAACGCTTCCGGCAGCAAATCATCCAATGACTCGCCGTTTTCATAGCGACTCTTGAATTCAGGCGTTTTTGCCTGCAGCTGCTCATCGGAAAGTCCCGCCATCTGATCTGCCAGCGCTTCCACCCGATCTGCTACCTTCTCGAGACGTTTTACTTCTTTTTTATTGAAATCAAACATTTTATTTAAGATGTTTAGCATGTATTGTTCACTTCCCGTTTAGTATCAACTTCCATTTTATCATTTAGTAGCATGGTGGTGCAAATTGACAGGGCGAAAAGCGCGAAATGACTTATAGACACTTCATTACTTCTTCACTCTCTTTAGTCTGAGGATTTCCTTCATCAGCCAGTTGATGCGCTCCAGGTCAACCGTTTCCTTAAAAAGACCTTCTCCCCATTCACGCATTTCCCGATGCTCCTCGTGCTTCGCATCATGCCAAGCCTCCAAAAAATAAGCATAGCCACCGGGACCGCCGACATCTTCCGGCGGGCAGGCACCCTCCCAATCCAGCAGTACAGGATGAGGGTGCGGATAATCTTCCATCACTTCGAGTAGCGTGACGCTATGGGTCCAACCATCACCGAAGTCATACAGGTATTCTATCTGCTGGCATTCCCGGAAAACCTGCGGCAGTTTATAGGACCAGGCTCGTTTATAAATCGTTTTCTTCAACAGCTCGAACCGCTTCATATCAAACCGGTCCAGTTCCTTTCCCTCCTGGAGAAGACGCTCGTAATATGCAAGCAGGCCCTTCTCATCCCCCATCATTTCCTCATCACAGACAACCCGTATCGTCTTGTCTTTGCAGGGTGCTACGAACTCATATAAGTGGCTATCCTCCCATCCCATGACAAACTGCAGTGTATCATGCAACCGTTCAAAGGTCGTCTCCGCCGGCATGATGAATGTCCGTTTTACCGTGGGCTCGACGTCCTCTAGTACTACTTGGAATTTATATGCCAAAAACACCTTATCTTCCTCCTCATACGAAAAGCCCCCGCCATTAGCGGGAGCTCCGTAATATATCTTTTTATTTAGTTCGCTTCAGTTTCAATCAGGCCATATTTTCCGTCTTTTCGTTTGTAGACGATGTTCGTGCCATCCGTTTCTGCATCGGTAAAGATGTAGAAATCATGGCCCAGCATATTCATTTGCAGAATCGCCTCTTCCTGATCCATCGGTTTTAGGTTGAACTGTTTCGTACGCACGACTTGGTACTCTTCATCCGTCTCCGTTCCCGGTTCAGCCAACGCCACATTGGCGAAATAAGTGCCTGCCCCTTCACGTTCACGGAATTTACGGTTTACCTTTGTTTTATGCTTGCGGATTTGTCGCTCCAATTTATCTACGATAAGATCGATTGCAGCATACATATCGTTATGACGTTCTTCTGCACGAAGCGTCAAATTTTTCATCGGAATAGTTACTTCCACTTTCGTCTGCTTATCGTTGTAAACCTTTAGATTGACATTTGCTGTCGCATCCATATCTTCATTAAAATAGCGTTCCACTTTTTCGATTTTTGTTTCTACATACTCGCGAATCGCTGGAGTTACCTCAATGTTCTCACCACGAATGTTAAACTTTAGCATGTAAACTCCTCCTTCAATACGGCTATACTGCTTATTTCGATATCCGACCGCAAAATCCTTCTGATTTTTTAAAAAACATCTTGGTAATTACTTCCCTGTTTTCGGTCCCAATGCCTCCCTGCGCCGTCTTGCCTTCAGCTCGCTGATGATCATTGATTCGACACCCGGCTGATTATAGAAGACGATACCATAATGATACCCGCTCCCAAATTTTTTACACCAGACGATTTCACCGATTGCCCTGATCTCGGCCTTGTCAATGACGAAGGAAATCTCCAGCTGCAGCATTTTATCCATATAACCGCTCAGATTCACATTTGTCGCCATTTTCAAGCCGTGCGGGCTAATATCGAGGACATGACACGCTAGACGACTCTCTCCAACACCAACTGGCTTCCCATCAATTAGCACAACGAATCCCGCCTCGATCGACTCACCGAACGCATAGCGGAACCCTTCTTTTCTTTTATAAATCATTCCAACACCCCTAGCTGATAAACAAGCATTTTATTCATCCTCTTATATCGCCCATTGTACGGTAAAATTTAGTGAATAACCGTTTAATATTGTATTAACTAAAAAGTAATTTTATAAGCGAGGGCGCGAGATTCCCCGGGCGGCGAAGAGCATGATATTCAGATGGAATCGCCGGAGAAGGAGAGATTTCCAATGGATATTCGAATAAATTTGCTGAAGAGAGAAAACCCGCACCTACTTTGGATAGGCACGGGTTTTGAAAATCAGGCGTTCGGAAATTACTTTGGACCTTCATCCCTATCTTTCTTTTTCACCTCATACTGTTCGCTGTCCCCCTCGCCGACCAGCCCGAAACGCTCATGCGGCTGCCCGTACAGAAAAGGATGCGGGTAGATGCTTTGAAGCAGTTTGGATTGGAGAAGATGCCCATTATTTTTACGGTTGGTCAAAGAGCGTTCGGATACATGAAACTCTTCCTCATGTCCACAGTACAAAAGAATGTTTGCGCTCTTCTTATCAAGGTAAATAATTTTCCACACATGATGCAGCGCAAACCAGGCACAATCTTCGTTTTTCATTGCTTCGGTCATGAACCAGATCCATTCTTTATTTTTCCCGAGCGCCACTGGATACATGCTGGAGGTGCCTAACATCTGCTCGGCACTATCCTTGGCCCCTCGCAGGCTCGAACCGTATAACCGCAGATTATAGTCGATAATTTCATACGGAGGCGCTGGAACCGGGATCAGTTCATTTATATGAAACACAATCGAATGCAGCTCTCCTGTTCCTTTGACGCGGAATGGCGAAATCATTTTTGTCTCCTCCGTCATCCTGAACTCTGCTTTCTTTTTCATCTTTTCTACTCCTTCCAAATTTTATCTCTACTAAAATTTCAATAAAAGGAGTATACTTACAATAAGGCAGGTATACTCCTGCTGGCGAAATCCTCAAGTATGACGTCTGCCAGGACAAGTTACTTGGGGATTTTTCGTTTCGTACATCCTCACATCTTCCTCACCTCCTTCAATTGCCACAGTTACGCAAACAATGGAAAATAAAAATCAAACAAGCATAAGGAACAAGCCGCGCGTTGAATGTCGACTGCTCGTTATTTTGCTGTGCTCTCTAGGTGATGTCGTTGGTGACAATGGGGCCAAAAATTTCACTATTCTTGATGATGCTGAAATAAATGAATGAGGGTAGCTCTATACGCTCTAGATGCCGGTGGTGAAAAGCCGTCTTTTCATGAGGTAGGTTGGCTTTTCTACTGTTATGGGGTGATGCAGGAATTGCTCACGTAGGGGCGTCTACTCCTGGTGCCTTGCCAAATAGCCAGCGGACGATAAAGGAGCAAAATAAATGTTCAGTCCACCTTTTCGTACAAACTATTCTACTCCTACATTGTAACCGTATACACTTCTTCTGTCTATATTTTCAAAATAATTAAATTATTTACATTTCATTTTTTCTACTTAGTTCTTCATTATGTATGGACTTTCTCCAGCGTACGATTGCCTTTTTAGACAAAAAGAGCACTCCCTGAGCGCCCGTTTCGACATTCGCCTTCTGCCGGCAGGAGGCTTTTACCTGTATAGACGGCGAAACGATTCTATAGATAAAAAGCGCCGTTTAGAAGGCTCCACACCTTCCAGACGGCACTTTTA
>JBJEFP010000232.1:0-45013 GCA_051874195.1 Lysinibacillus sp.
GCGTCATTCATATGCATTACCTAGCACCCGCCCCTTGTGGCGGGTGCTTTTTTGATGCGAAAGTATGTGAGGGGATTGCAAGATGAAGTCAAGCGGAAAATGGCGTGGTCAGTTCCTGGACATTCAAGTACAGCATGCTCAACGTGAAGGGAATCGGCCAACCTGTTGGATAAAAAAGCTATGCGTTGATTCCGCAAATTTTTCATTTGGTGGGTGGGCTTCAAAAGTAGGGGTCATTAGTAATGCTTTCGAAAAGAAAGAGACGAAATAACAGGCCTCTCAGGAGGAAAATACACCTTCGGACATGTGGCGCATTGGTTTGAAAGGACTTACAATTTTAGTAAGAGGTGAGAAGGATGCTGACAAAATTCAAAGTTGAAAAACCGATTATCCAGGCTCCGATGGCAGGGGCGACATCTCCGGAGTTCGTCGCTGCATGCTGCGAGGCAGGGGTGGCCGGTTTTATCGGGGCAGGATACTTGAACGAAGAGGATACACGAAAGTTCATTCGGGAAGTGAAAGGCCTGACGGACAAGGTATTCGGCATCAACCTGTTCGTCCAGGAGGAGCCGAAAATTGATGTAATGGTACTGCAGGAAGCGCGCATGGCTCTGCAGCCGATTTATGAGGAACTGGGTATTACAAATACACCCCGGGTCGTTTCTGACGAATTGTTTGAAGGCCAGATTCAGGCAATCCTCGATGAAGAAGTGCCACTTGTATCCTTCACATTCGGGATTCCACCGCAGGATGTAATCCGCCGATTGAAGAGTAAAGGCGTTTTCGTCATTGGTACGGCCACGACAAAGGAAGAGGCAGCAGCAGTGGAAGAGGCGGGCCTTGATGCAGTCGTGCTGCAGGGGAGCGAAGCAGGCGGTCATCGCGGCTCTTTCCGTGAGCCGAGGGAGCTTATCCCTGTCAGGGAATTGGTGAAACAGGTTGCAGGCACTGTACAAATTCCAATGATTGCGGCAGGGGGCATCATGACGAAAGGACATGTCAAGGAAATGCTGACGCTCGGAGCGGATGCGGTCCAAGTGGGTACCGTGCTACTGGTTGCTGATGAAAGCAGTGTAAGCATCCATCATAAGGAAGCGATTCTGCAGTCTGCAAAGGGAGAGACATGCATCACGACCGCCTTTACGGGAAAACCGGCGCGCGGCTTAAAAAATACATTCACAGAGCAGCTTGAACATGCCATTGTGGCCCCTTACCCGCTTCAGCATCATCTAACGCTCAAAATCCGGCAGGAGAGCGCAAAAGCGGGGAGGCCCGAATATTTGTCTTTATGGATGGGGGAGAACAGCCATATGGCACGGCGGGGCGCTGTTAAGGAAATTATCGATTCTTTGTGGGAGTGAAGCGCCTAAAAGGTGTAGGGAAAGGGATGGCATCCCTTTCTCTATGCTTTTTGTTTTAAAGGAAATGTAAAAATCTCACAATGTAGGACAGCATCATGAAAGATGAGAAAGCAGGTGGAGTAAGTGTGGCATTTGACATTAGAAAAAAAGAAGCAATTTGAAAGAGTATCGCTGCTCCCTATTCAAGAATCGGATGAGGAATGGGACATTGTCATTCGAGAGGCACAGGAGGAAGGACGGGATTTAGCTAAAGAATTGCGCCAGGAGCTGGAGGAGATTCGCGAGGAACTGATTGCCGTCATTCCAGAGCGCTTCCATCCATACGTACAGGATGATACGCTCAATACGCCGACCCTGCCAAAGCAGGTTCGTGATGATTATGTAGGCTGGATGAAGGAGCAGCACAGGCTGTTTGAAAACACGCTTGAGAAGGCGGGAGAGAGCCGGGAAGAGGCGTTGCCGCTTCTGTCGGAACATGCACAGGAAGTGTTCCAGGATTCCCTGCATGACGGTGTTGTCACTAACGTGGAGCGTATCGGAAATGATCTAGCTGTCATGCTCGATATGAAAGGCGGATTTACCTCGAAGGCAATCATCCTATTAAAGTTCGTGAATGTCTCTAGCGAAGAGGGCTTCCTCGAAAGTGGTAGTTACTATATATACGATGAATTGAGAAGGACAGATAAAGGAGTTGCACTGCGCGTCATCTTCGACTGCCCTGAAATGCAGTGGACGGTGGAATGTGAAACAATTGAGGCGGCCTATTACTTCAGGCCCGCAACGTATTTTGAAAGGGACGAGGAAATGGGTCTTCACGAATATGTGGAATCATTAAACTCCGCCTACCGCCATGTATTCATCAATGATGCCATTGTGCCGTGGAATCTAGAGACGCCACAGCGGAAAGATGATGGATTTTATGTCGGGGGGATAAAGGTGGCGGAAACGACGGAGGAATGCATCGAGCACATTTATTGTGAGACATATGAAGATCCGTATGCCATTTTCAGCATCCCCCTGCCACAGGAGGAATTGGAGGAAGCGGCGCTTGGTGATAATCTGGAGATGCAGGTGCGTGCCTTTAACACACTGTATGCAGAGCCTGAGACAAACAAGGAGATCATCAATCGCATCTTCAGGAACATCACGGTTCATGAAGGAAACGAGATGATTGTTTCCGTCATGGTCAGCCATTTTGAAGAGCTGGGTTTACTCGATGAAGATATCGTAAACAGGTTCCGTGATGCCTTTGAATAAATTGATGGCCTCTTATTTGTCGAATTTAAAGTAGGAAAGAAAATTCTACGCTGTCCCGTTATGAAAGAATGCCTTTTTCCTTGGCTTCTTTCAGCCAGCTAGGAAATTCGTCAAGCAGGGAATTGTACAGGTCTTCATCGGATGTTTCCTCCAATGCCTCGAGATGAAAGAAGTTCGCATTATCGACGGTGCGTCCCTCCATCGTATCCAATTTGCGCAATACATCGAAGTTTGAATTGCCTATGCCGACAAACTGCCAGAACAGGGGCTTGTTGGACGAGCTGACGATCCATTTTTTGATGCCGCTCCTGCATCCGCCGTCATTGATGAAGATGATGAAGGCCGGATCCTTGCTCGGCTCCTCATTTATATATTTGTTGACGACATCCTTCATGACAAGCGGCTCGTCATTGCGTCCGAATTTGTGGATGGTGTCATTGTTCAGGATGGCGCGCTCTACAAACCCGGGCAGCTCCTTTTCGGAAACGGCTGGGAGACGGGAAAATGTATTGTCATAGACCCAGACATCGAGCATGCCGTCATCATCGAATTGACTTGCGACGGCCAGCACACGCTCGACCGCATCCTGCACCACCCCTTCTTTATATAACTTCCTCATAGAACCTGAAATATCCAGTACCAAGGCAACGCGAGCCGTCACCCCTGCTAATTTCTTCTTTTCCAGTATGACTTTTACCGTCTGTTTGCGTAAATCAATGGACATAATCATCCTCCTAGGGCGGCGAATTACGCCGATTCTTGTATTTCTTGCAAAGGCAGAAGCAATAGGTTAGGTGAGAAAATCTGAATGAGTTTCCTAATGAACCCATCCCAGGATGCTAACTACCATTATTTTAAGTAGAAGAAATGGGAAAATCAAATAATAGTACATATATTTAGAATTTTATATTATTTTAGCGAAAAAGCTGATTGCTGACATGGCATGCCTCTCGCTTGAGCCGCGGGTTTTCATCCGTTCATGCATTCATCCTCCATTCATTCATAGCATCGGCTACGGTGGGCTGGTAGTTTTCGTCCGAGGTTCTGATTCATGTAAAGGTTTCATATATTGCGGTACGGGAGGAGGGGAGAGTTGCTGTGGAGTTGCAAGATATATTGCGAGTCGCCGCGGTTGGGCTGATTGTTGCACTGCTGCATATATTTTTTGAACAAGCCGGGAAGAAGGAGTTTTCATTCTTTTTGTTTTTTATCGCTTATCTATATATGACAATTGAGCTGATCCGCTTTTTGAAGCTGTTCTTCGATGAGCTGGCTCAGTTTCTGAAATGGCTCTCCTTTTCAATATGAAGTACTTACTTTTCACTGTCGTCTGCATGGTACTTTTAAACTTTGTCAAAGGAGCAATGGGTAAGCTTCATTCAATCATCAGCATCATCTTTTTCTTTTTATTCCTTGCACAAATCTACCAGCTGGTTCTCTACCCATTGTTTTCGGAGCTGGTCTCCATCACCGACATGATTCCTTACAGCAAGCTTATCATCTACACGGCGCTGCTGCTGTTGTTCAGTCAGCTGATCAAATCGGTGCTGGAGGAGCAGGAATATGATGCACTTTCCGATGGGGTAGATATCGCCGTGCGCGGATCGCTCATTCTTTTGTGGCTCCAGCAGCTGAAGCCGGCCATGTCACAATTAACCGTGCTATTGCAGAAGCTGAGCTAGAGGGCCACCATGACAGCATTATTGAAGCCGCTCACTGAATCTGTCGCCATGCTGATTATGCTGCTTTTCCTGTTTCTTCTGATGGTAATCATCGAAGGGGTGGCCAAGCATTCACGGCAATTTCTATCGACAATCTTTTTATTCCTCATACTTGTTATCGTAACAAAGCACCTAGTGGAAGCATTCACGCTAATGAAAGAGTTAGCCTCCATTTTTTCGCATTTCTTTTTGGGGTTCATCCCTTTGGTAAGTACCGTGCTCGTTATTGTGCAGTCTGTCATTTCATTTGTCGCCTGGAGCCCGGCAATCGTGTTTGTTTTACAGCTGCTCGTCTATGTGTGTGACAAGCTATTAATCCCGGCGCTTTTTATGGCACTTGTTTTCGATGCATGTTCGAGGCTGTACCCGCAAGTATCTTTTTTGAAGATTGCCGAATTGATTCGTAAGACGGTTTTTAGCGTCATCGCAGCTTCTATCCTGCTACTATCTTCTATATTAACCTTTTCAAGTGTCGCCTTTTTCTCTATCCAGGAAACGCTCTCTACGCCTTTAAAGAAGGTCATTGAACAAAATGTGCCGATTATCGGCTCGCTGTTGGTAGAAGGGATGTCCATGCTGAAGAATTTTCAATCGACAGCCACAACGATTACAGGATTTACAACAATAACGGCGCTTGTCCTCATGTCGTTCTACCCGGCGGCGACCCTGCTGATTAAAGCCTTTACATTCAAGCTGGCAGGAGCAATTGCAGAGCCGTTTGTGGATATCCGCATCAGCCACCTGCTGGATGATATCGGCAAGACGCTCTTCATCCTTTGTGCCATTGGGCTTGTGCTGGCAATCGGCTTTATCGTCATCTGGCTCTTGCTATTTTTCATTGTCCAAATCGGAACGGGGAAATCACTATGACCGAACTGTTGTATATCATTCTCTTCTCAGTTGTTCTGCAAGCGATTCTAGGGAAAGAGGATTTTTCTACCTTTGTAAAACTAGCGGTGTTTTTATGGATGTTTGAATTTATTGCAAGCCATATCAAGTATATTGGCTCAATATTTCTCATAGGATAAGTTGACAGAAAGGGGGCAAGCAATATGTGGCAACAAAAAAGGCGAACATAATCGCGTTGCTTGTCATGGCCCTCATCGGTTTTATGCTTTTGAAGCAGGATTCAAACCCGTCGCAACAGCAATCGATCGAGGAGCAACTGGCTGCAACGCTGGCAAAAATTGAAGGCGTTGGACAAGTATCCGTATACCTTCATACGGACGCGTCAAAGGGGTCATCATTATTTTCATTCAGCACTGCAGACGACACTTCGACGTACACAGGGGTTTTGATTGTTTCCGAAGGTGCTGGTTCACCTTCAGTCAAGAGGAGGTTGGTACAGACGGTAAGCGCCGTCCTCCAATTATCTCCACATCGAATTGTTATTTTACCTATGGAAAAGGGGGAACTTCATGAAAGTTAAGAAGAGAATGGTTTGGTTTTTGACGCTGGTGTGTTTGACGGCAGTAATATCTGTCTATTATTTATTCGAGAAGCCGGGAGAGTTCAGCTTCACGACGCTATTTACGGATGATTCATTGGATGGGGCGATCTTGACGGGCGTTGATGAAACGGAAACAACACAGACTGATAGCTACGCATTTGAGGAATTCCGTCTGGAGATGAGCAATGAACGCAGCCAGCTGAGAGAGCAGCTGAACGTAAAGATGGCTTCTAGTGAATCGACAGCTGAGGAAAAGAGCGCCGCATTCGATCAAATGAACGCACTCATTGAGCAGGAATCAAACGAGGCGATGCTGGAGATGCTCATCAAATCATTGGGCTATTCTGATGCACTAGTACGCATCGATGAAGGCAAGGTAAATGTCACGGTCATGTCCGAGGAGTGGTCGACGCAACAGGCAAATGAGATTGTCTACCTTGTCAGAACCGAGCTGGATCCTTCGATTCACGTATCCGTTGATACGAATCCAAACTATTACTAATACAGAAAAGGGAAATTGCATCTCTCGCAATTGTGTTATATAGCAGAGGATGCAATTTTGCATACAAAATGTAAGCGTTTCTACTAATTTATGTTGAATTTTTTTAATTTTACAAATATCTATTTCAAATTCCCGTAATTAATTATAAAATAGAGGTTGTAGTTTATATTACATACAAGGGAGAGTTATTCATGTTCAAAATCCAAGAAATCCGTGAAATTATTAAACTAGTGGACGCTTCTTCAATTGATGAGTTCATCTATGAAGCTGAAGGTTCAAAAGTGAAGCTTAAGAAAAACGGAGGTTCTGTAGAGGTGGTAGCCCCTAAAGCGGCAGCACCGGCATCAGCTCCTGTTGTAGAACAAGTTGCGGCAACGACATTAGCGCCAGCAGCACCAGCACCAGTTAAAGAAGAGGCGGCACCGGCACCAGCACCAGCGTCAGATGCAGACCTTCATAAAATCACTTCCCCAATGGTAGGAACATTCTATCAATCGCCATCACCTGATGCTCCTGCATATGTGAAAGTGGGCGATAAAGTGGGCGACGAAACAATCGTATGTATCGTAGAGGCAATGAAGCTATTCAATGAAATCGAAGCAGAAATTAAAGGCGAAATCGTAGAAGTCCTAGTGAAGGACGGACAGTTAGTAGAATACGGACAACCATTATTCTTAGTGAAACCTGAGTAAGGAGCGCTACCGACATGAAAAAAGTATTGATTGCAAACCGTGGTGAAATCGCAGTACGAATCATTCGTGCCTGCAAAGAACTAGGTATCCAAACAGTGGCAGTATATTCCGAAGCAGATGCAGAAGCACTTCACGTAAAGCTTGCCGACGAGGCATATTGCATTGGTCCAAAACTATCAAAAGACTCTTATTTAAGTTTCCCGGCCGTATTAGGCGTGGCGCAAAAAACGGGTGCTGACGGCATTCACCCTGGCTACGGCTTCCTGGCTGAAAACGCTGATTTTGCAGAAGCTTGTGAAAACGCCGGAATCAAATTCATCGGCCCATCATCACATTCCATCAAAATCATGGGTATCAAAGACGTTGCCCGTGCGGAAATGGAAAAAGCGAACGTACCTTTAGTTCCAGGTACAGGAATCGTTCCAGATATCGAAACAGGTAAACAGTGGGCGGCGGAAATCGGCTACCCTGTCATCATCAAGGCCACTGCAGGCGGCGGCGGTAAAGGAATCCGCGTCGCCCGCACGGAAGAGGATCTTGTAAAAGGCATTGAAATTACGCAAAAAGAAGCTGCGGCAGCATTCGGCAACCCAGGCGTCTATTTGGAGAAATTCATTGAGTACTTCCGTCATTGTGAAATCCAAGTATTGGCTGATGGCCATGGCAATGTAGTGCATCTTGGCGAGCGTGACTGTACGGTACAACGCCGCATGCAGAAGCTAGTTGAGGAAGCGCCATCGCCTGCATTAACTCCAGAACGCCGTGCAGAGATGGGTGAAGCGGCTGTTAAAGCTGCACAAGCATGTAACTATGAGGGTGCAGGTACAATCGAGTTCATCTATGACTACCAAGAAGACAAGTTCTACTTCATGGAAATGAACACGCGTATCCAGGTAGAGCACCCGGTTACGGAAATGATCACAGGTGTCGACCTTGTTCAACAGCAGTTGAAAATCGCTGCTGGTGCTGAGCTTCCGTTCAAACAAGAAGACATCAAAATCAACGGCTGGGCGATTGAGTGCCGAATCAATGCTGAAAATGCATATAAAAACTTCATGCCTTCAGCTGGTACGGTCGACACGTATATCACACCAGGCGGATACGGCGTGCGAATCGACTCGGCTGTATATGCAGGCTACACGATTCCTCCATACTACGATTCAATGGTGGCGAAGCTGATCGTTCATGCGGATACGCGTGAAGAGGCAATCGCGAAAATGAACCGCGCACTTTCAGAGTTCGAAGTATCAGGACCTGGCATCAACACGACGATTCCATTCCACCTAGCACTGATGAACAACGAAGTATTCCAATCTGCGAAGTTCAATACGAAGTTCCTAGAAGAGAACGATGTATTGGGCGTAGCTGAAAAAGTGAAATAAACTCGACATGACCCCTTTTCTGATAGGAAAAGGGGTTTTTCAATCGTATGGGGAGCTTTCGGGGGAAGGTGATGTTTTTCATCTCACATTGCCGGGAAAATGTAGTATAATAGGGATACGAGAAAGTTGAAATCAGATTGTGTACGACCGGATCCGTACCGGCAACCATAAAGAGAGGATGTTAACCATGGGCGAAAAACAACCAACATCATTTGTACAACCTACACCGACAGGGAAAGAGGAACTTGGCCGCATTGAAGTGGCTTCGGAGGTGCTGGAGGTCATTGCAGGCATTGCGACTACCGAAGTGGAAGGAGTCGCTGCGACGCGCGGCAATTTTGCGTCGGGGGTTGTAGAGCGCTTCGGTAAAAAGGTGCATTCAAAAGGCATCAAGGCATCGATGACAGAAGATGGACTGATTGCCGTTGATGTATTTTGCTCAGTGAAATACGGCTATTCCATTCCGAAGGTGGCAAAGGGTGTACAGACTTCCATCCGTCAGGCCATTCAGAACATGACGGCAATCGAGACGAATGAAGTGAATGTCCATATTACAGGCATTCAGTTCGAAAAAGAAGAAGTCCAAGCATAAAGTAGAAGAGCGGGAAATGTGTAATCCAACATTTCCTGCTCTTTTTTTGTTCCTATTTCACTCTTTAGGCAAGTGGATTCACACGTTTTTGTTTAAATTATTAAGGGAAAGCACAATAGTATATGGAAATAGACGAAGGGATTGATAGCACATGACATTTACGGTATTGAATCGTCACGAACAAATAGATCGGGCAACCGAGGAAACATTTGACTTGCTTGTAATCGGTGGAGGTATAACAGGAGCGGGCATTGCACTCGATGCAGCGGCGCGGGGGCTATCTGTCGTGCTCCTGGAGATGCAGGACTTTGCCGAAGGGACATCGAGCCGCTCGACGAAGCTTGTACATGGCGGCCTCCGCTATTTAAAGCAATTTGAAATAAAGGAAGTGGCGGAATTGGGGAGGGAACGGGCCATCGTCTACGAGAACGCCCCTCATGTAACGACGCCTGTCTGGATGCTGCTGCCTTTCCATAAGGGAGGGACTTTCGGCCAGTTCACGACGGCGCTTGGCTTGAAGGTCTATGATGTGCTTGCCGGCGTGAAGAAGGGCGAACGGCGCTTCATGCTTTCAAAGGATGAGACGCTGGAGAGGGAGCCGCTTGTCAAAACGGACGGCCTTTTGGGCGGCGGTGTATATGTCGAGTACCGGACGGATGATGCCCGCTTGACGATTGAAGTGCTGAAGTCTGCACATGAGCGTGGGGCGACCCTTTTCAATTACATGAAAGCAGTGGAAATCAATACGAATAACCTCGCGTTCAAGGAAGTGGTGGCAGAGGACGCCCTTACATGCAGCCGCCATACG
Source organism: Lysinibacillus sp. (assembly GCA_051874195.1). GTDB lineage: Bacteria > Bacillota > Bacilli > Bacillales_A > Planococcaceae > Lysinibacillus_B. Next base: position 9,766 of record JBJEFP010000232.1, read on the forward strand.
TTCAAGGCACGGAAGGTGGTCAATGCAGCGGGCCCGTGGGTGGATGAAGTGCGGAAGCTGGACGGCGAGGTAAGCGGCAAGCATCTCATCCTATCGAAAGGCGTCCATGTCGTATTCGATCAGGCCGACTTCCCGCTAAGGCAGGCCATCTACTTCGACACTGCGGATGGAAGGATGGTATTCGCCATTCCGCGTGAAGGAAAGACGTATGTCGGAACGACCGATACCTTCCATGAGGGCGACCCGGGAGACATGAAGGCGGAGCAGTCGGATATTGACTATCTGCTGGGAGCCATCGCCTATATGTTCCCGTCGACGAACTTGACCGAGGAGCATATCGAGTCGACATGGGCAGGGGTGCGTCCATTGATTCACGAGGAAGGAAAGGCGCCTTCCGAAATTTCCCGCAAGGATGAAATCTGGCAATCATCGACAGGCGTCATCACCATTGCAGGCGGGAAATTGACCGGGTACCGCAAAATGGCAGAAAAAATTGTAGACTTGATTGTACAGCAGCTGGAAGCCGAATACAGTAAAACATACCGGTCGTGCACAACGAAAAAGATGCCGCTATCAGGAGGCGACTTGAGTGGATCGAAGCACTTTGAAGCCTATATCGAGAGAAGCATCGAAAAAGGAATGGCGCATGGCCTGTCCCGAGAGGAAAGCGAGCACTTGGCGAGGCTGTACGGTACTAATATCGACCAGGTGCTTGGCTATGCAAAGGATGCATCCTCCCTGCCGAAAGCATTGTATGCACAGCTCCTGTATGGCATCCATCATGAAAGTGTGGCGAAGCCGGTGGACTTCTTCATCCGCCGTACTGGTTCCCTGTTCTTCAATATTGCTATGGTCGAGGCCTACCAGGAAGCGGTCATAGATGAAATGCAGCGCCTGCTTGGTTGGAAGGACGACCAAAAAAACCTTTACGCACAAGAACTCGAAGCAGAACTGAAAAACGCAAAAGTATAACGATGACACCAGCAGGGGGGACCGTATATGTCACAGTTTTGGGGAGAAATGATTGGCACGATGATTTTGATTTTATTCGGGGGTGGCGTTGTTGCCGGTAACGTATTAAAATTCTCTAAAGGGGAAAACGGCGGTTGGGTCGTCGTCACGGTTGCATGGGGGCTGGCTGTTGCAATGGGTGCCTACGCGGTTGGGGATATTAGCGGTGCGCATCTGAATCCAGCCCTTACAATCGCGTTTGCAAGCATTGGCGATTTCCCATGGACAGCTGTACCGGTGTATATAGCAGCTCAGATGGTCGGCGCCATCATCGGTGCGGTTCTTGTCTATCTCGTCTATCTCCCTCATTGGAGGGCCACGAAGGATGCAGACTTGAAGCTGGCGGTGTTCAGCACTTCCCCGGCAATCCGCCATTTCCCATCGAATATCATCGCAGAGGTGATCGGTACGTTTGCGCTCGTCCTCGGCATTTTGGCAATTGGGGCCAATGAATTCACGGAAGGGCTGAACCCGCTCATTGTCGGTACGCTCGTTATGGCGATTGGTATGAGCCTGGGGGGGCCGACGGGATATGCCATCAACCCGGCACGTGATCTGGGCCCGCGCATTGCCCATTTTTTATTGCCGATACCCGGCAAGCGCGATTCGGACTGGTCCTATGCGTGGGTACCTATTGTCGGTCCTGTTGTTGGCGGGGTGTTCGGGGCTTTATTTTACAAGCAATTTTTCTTAAGTGAAAATTCGATTGCATTTTGGCTTTGCCTACTTATCGTGCTGACAATCTTTGTTGCAGCGCAGGTTTCTATGTCAAAAAGGAAAGTTGGGGATAATGTATGAAAAAATATATCATGGCGTTGGACCAGGGAACGACGAGCAGCCGGGCGATTCTATTCGACGAGATGGGCAATCCCGTTCACATCGCCCAGCAGGAGTTCAACCAGCATTTTCCGAAATCCGGATGGGTTGAGCATAACCCGAAGGAAATCTGGGGGTCTATTTTATCCGTTATTGCTCAGATATTATCGAAGAATAATATAGGAGCTGAGCAGGTGGCGGGAATCGGCATCACGAACCAGCGTGAAACGACTGTCGTGTGGGACAAAAATACGGGAGAGCCCATCTACAACGCCATTGTCTGGCAATCACGCCAGACCGTCGAAATCTGCGAGCAGCTGAAGCGCGAGGGGTATGAGGAGCTGTTTCGTAATAAGACTGGTCTTCTTATCGATGCGTACTTTTCAGGCACGAAGGTAAAATGGATTCTGGATCATGTAGAGGGAGCGCGTGAAAAGGCGGAGAACGGCGATCTGCTTTTCGGCACGATCGATACATGGCTTATTTGGAAGCTGACGGATGGAGCGGTCCATGTGACGGACTACTCGAATGCATCCAGAACCCTCATGTATAACATCTATGATTTGAAATGGGATGAAGAAATACTGGAAATATTAGGTGTACCTCTTGCGATGCTGCCGGAAGTCCGCCCTTCATCGGAAGTCTACGGTGCCGTAGTAGGCAAGCACTTTTTTGGACATCCCGTACCGATAGCCGGCATTGCAGGAGACCAGCAGGCGGCGCTTTTCGGCCAGGCGTGCTTTGAAAAGGGAATGGCTAAAAACACATATGGAACAGGCTGCTTCATGCTGCTGAATACAGGAGAGGAAGCGGTCAAGTCCGAGCATGGCCTCCTGACGACGATTGCATGGGGGATTGACGGTCAGGTCCACTATGCACTGGAGGGGAGTATCTTCGTCGCTGGCTCGGCCATCCAATGGCTCCGCGACGGACTGCGCATGTTCCGTAAATCAAGCGATAGCGAGGAGTATGCGAAACGCGTTCAGGATACGGACGGTGTTTATGTCGTACCCGCATTTGTAGGGCTTGGTACACCTTATTGGGACAGTGATGTCCGGGGCGCTGTATTCGGGCTTACGCGAGGGACGAGCAAGGAGCATTTCGTCCGGGCGACGCTTGAATCCCTTGCTTATCAGACACGCGATGTGTTTGAGGCGATGGCTTCCGACTCAGGTATTGAAATGAAGAAGCTGCGTGTTGATGGAGGTGCGGTCATGAATGATTTCCTCATGCAGTTCCAGTCCGACATCCTCAATGTGCCTGTCGAGCGCCCGACAGTGAATGAAACGACAGCGTTGGGTGCTGCTTATTTGGCGGGGCTGGCAGTCGGTTTCTGGGAAAGCAAGGACACTGTTCAAAGGAACTGGCAGCTTAATCGGAAGTTTGATCCATCCATGGAAGAGGAGAAGCGGGAAACATTACTTGCAGGATGGCATAAAGCGGTGAAAGCTGCACAGGCTTTTAAATAAACGAAATGTCTCTATTCTTTTTAGGGTAGAGGCTTTTTCTTTTGGGTAAAAGGAGAAAAAAGGGGATGGTTGTATGATGGAGGCGAAAGACTATTTCAAACTCCATGAAAAGGAAATTATCGAGGACATGAAGCATCTTGTCATGGCTGCATCGCCTTCTTTGAACAAGGAATTGGCCGACCAGTGCAAGGATGTGCTGCAGGGGCTGTTCAAATCATACTTTGGCAGGAAGGCGCAGGAGATGGTAATGGAGGAGGTGGGGAACCATCTGAAATTCACCTATGGCAGTGCTTCGGGACAGGTACTGCTTGTCGGACATTATGATACGGTGTGGGAGCCGGGCACTCTGGAATATCGGGAGGTTTCGGATAAAATCTATGGTCCAGGCATACTGGATATGAAGGCGAGCCTGATCAGCGCCATCTGGTTTCTGAAGTATGTAGGCCACTTCAACATACCCTTGAAAAAAAAGATTGTGCTGTTCATCAACAGCGATGAAGAGGTCGGCAGTAAATCGTCACGTCCTTTCCTGGAGGCAGAAGCGGCAAAGAGTGAGGCCGCCTTCATTTTGGAGCCGCCTGTTGTAGGGACGGGTGCCCTGAAAACAGCTCGAAAGGGGACTTCGAAATATTTGCTGAAGCTGCAGGGCACATCAGCACATGCCGGAAATAATCCGCAGGAAGGTGTGAGTGCCATCAAGGAGGCGGCAAAACAAATCCTTGACATTGAAGGTTTGACCGATTATGACAAGGGGACGACGCTCAATGTAGGGCTGGTGCAGGGAGGCGGCAAATTGAATGTTGTACCGAACGAAGCGCATCTCGGGGTGGATGTGCGTGCGGCTACGAAGGAAGAACAAAGGGAAATAGATGAATACTTCGAGCAATTAGAGCCACATGACGAGCGGGTGGAAATCGAGGTGGAAGGCGGCATCAATAGACCGCCGATGGAACGGACGCAACAGACGGCAAAGCTGTTCGACGTAGCTCGTGAAGAGGCGGAGCATCTAGGCATGAGTCTTCATGAAGCGAAGGTGGGCGGCGGCAGCGACGGGAACTTCACTGCCCCGATTGTCCGTACGCTGGATGGACTTGGGCTTGTAGGTGATGGCATTCATGCCGAATATGAGCATATTGAAAAAGAGCATATCGCTGAACGATTTGCCCTTTTGACCAATACGGTATTAGAGGTAATGGATGAATGTTAGGAATGGGGTTTCCGGATGGGCGGAACGGCTACGATGATGCAAGGCCTGTTCCTTTCCGTTTTTTCCGCTCTGAAACCTTTATGTTTTCGTGGATTCGTTCGAGATAATAGAAGTTGGAAAAGTACTGGATGCCCCTGGAGTTGGCAAGTGCTTCCTGCTTGTGCCGTTCAAATTCCGTCATGTCGCCATTTTTATAGAACTGGGTGGCGGCGATGATTGATGACATCCATGGTTTCTGCAATATATAGCTGCCCGCCGCTTTCTCTCCCTGCGCCGCTGCAACGAGCGCGAGCGTGTAGCTACGCATGGCTTCATCCGGAATCTGGGAAGCGAAACCTTTGGCTGCAGAGTAGTCATGCTCGAGCATCGCCCTGCTGGACCGGTACATTCCCTGTATGAGGGGTGACCGGTAAGCACCGAGGACCAGATCGATTGCCTGCAACTGGGCTTGCCTTGAGCCGCTTTTTAGGGAAAGGGTGTAATGGTATAGAGGGTTCTTTGCGGAAGACTGCAAGAAACGGGCGATTCTTTCCACATCCTGGCTTCTATACAAGACATGAATGACCTGGAAAGCTCGAGCCAGGGACAAGCCGATGACAGCGGCGACGAACAGCCACAATGGAAGTTTGAGAAGCACCGTAATGATACCTAGAATCATGGCAAACAGCAGTATGAAGATGGTAAAGCCCATATGGACACCTCCGGATAATTACTGTATTTTAAACAATCGGTTCATCCCGGGATGAACCATTATGACTAATAAAGCGTTTGATTGGAGCGGAAGCAGAGATTGCAGCTGATGGCCCCCGCTTTTTGTTGCATACCAAAGCTCCCGGCAGGGGAAGCCATGTTTTTCTGCGGCGGAAACACAGTTACCTACGCACTTGCGGAAAAATCCATTTCTCCGGCAGGCCTCCGAAAAGCTACTGCCATAACGGGAATCACTTTCAGGTTGTGATTCATAAATCGCTCCTGCTTGTCTAATAGGGAGGATTTTTGCTAAAATGAGACGTTATTCGTAGAAAAAGTTTATGGTAGCGGTGTACCCCAATAGAAAATATGCTATCATAAAAAGTAATGTGAACAAGAAGGAGATTTAATGTATGAAACGACATGAAGCGCGCGCTAAAGCGTTGCAGGTATTGTTTCAATTGGACAGCACAGAACTTCCGGTAGAGGAGGCAATTGAGCATGTTCTAGAAGGCCAGGAGACGGATGCCTTTTTAGAACAGCTTGTACGCGGGACAATGGAACAGAAAGAACAGATCGATGCAGCGCTGGAAGAAAAGTTGGAGAACTGGACACTTAGTCGTCTTCCAAAAATTGAGCGGACTGTTTTACGTTTATCCGTTTACGAACTCCTATATATGCAGGACGCGCCTGAACGGGTCGTACTGAACGAAGCAATCGAGCTTTGCAAAGTGTACGGCGACGAAAAGTCGAGCAAGTTTGTAAATGGTGTGCTTTCTAAATTTACACAATAATATTCGGTGAACATTGGAAGGGGTAACAATATGTCAAGTGCAATCATTAATGGTAAAGAAATTGGTCAGGAAATTCGTAAGTCAATAGAAAAGCGTGTGGAAAAACTGAAACAGCAAGGTGTGACACCTGGTCTGGCAGTGATTCTAGTAGGGGAAAATCCAGCAAGCAAGACATACGTTGCGAACAAGCAGAAGTCCTGTGAAGCAATCGGTATGTTCTCGGAGTTGATTAAACTGCCGGAAGATGCGACGCAGGAAGAACTGCTCGATCAGATTCGTATTTTAAATGAACGCCAAGACATTCATGGCATCCTTGTGCAGTTGCCCCTGCCAAAGCATATTGACGAAGATGCAGTCATTGCGACGATTTCACCAGAAAAAGATGTTGACGGCTTCTCGCCTGTAAGCGTAGGGAAGATGATGCTGGGCCAAGATACGTACTTGCCATGTACTCCTTTCGGTGTAATGAAACTTTTAGAGCATTCAGGTATTGAAGTGGCAGGAAAACATGCCGTTATCGTAGGACGCAGCCACATTGTTGGAAAACCGATGGGCCAGCTGCTCCTTCAGAAGGATGCGACCGTTACATACACGCATTCCAAAACGCCTGATCTGCCATCCTTCACAAAACAGGCCGATATCCTAATTGCGGCAGTTGGCCGTGCCAAATTTATCACAAAAGACCATATCAAGCCGGGAGCTGTTGTTATCGACGTCGGTATCAATCGGGACGAAAATAATAAGCTATGCGGAGATGTGGATTTTGCAGATGTGAGTGGGGTGGCTTCCCACATTACGCCGGTGCCTGGCGGTGTTGGTCCGATGACGATTACGATGCTGCTGGAAAACACGGTACAGGCAGCAGAAAAGAAGCTGGCACAGGACAAAGTAATCAATAACATGTAAAATAGATAAAGTATGGATAAGGGTGTCTAAATGCCAAACAGACATCCTTTTCTTTTGGTGTAGAAAAGGAAAATCATATTGCATTGATTAGATTTAGAAGGATGCAGGTCTGTAATCACCATATCTAACTAACCAAATAAGCAAATACATAAAGGTAAAGGGGGCGCAACTATGTCGTCTTCATACTTGACCGTAAAAGCGCTAACGAAATACATCAAGCGGAAATTCGAAGCCGATCCACACCTTCGTGAAGTATATGTGAAGGGAGAATTATCGAATGTAAAGATGCATACATCCGGCCATATCTATTTTACATTGAAGGACGACGGGGCCCGCATCAACGCTACAATGTTCCGCGGACAGGCATCAAAGCTGTCGTTCCGCCCGGAAGAGGGCATGCAAGTGTTCATAAAGGGCGACGTCAATGTATATGAAGCGGGCGGCTCATACCAATTATACGCCCAGACGATGGAGCCGGATGGTATTGGCGGCTTGTTTGTTGCTTTCAATCAATTGAAGGAGCGTCTGCAAAAAGAAGGGCTATTCAACCCGAATTTCAAGCAGCCGATTCCACAGTACCCGAAGACAATCGGTGTATTGACAGCGACGACTGGGGCTGCCATCCGTGACATTTGTACGACGATCGGCCGCCGTTATCCACAGGCTGAAATCTGCATTTACCCGACGCTTGTCCAAGGGACGAACGCGGCTTCAGACATTGCAAAGAACATCCATCTAGCGAACAGGCAGGCGATGTGCGATGTGCTAATCGTCGGTCGTGGCGGAGGTTCAATTGAAGATTTATGGGCCTTTAATGAAGAGGTTGTCGCTCGAGCGATTTTTGAAAGCCGCATTCCCATCATCAGTGCAGTCGGTCATGAAACGGATACGACGATTGCTGACTTTGTGGCGGATCTCCGGGCACCGACGCCTACTGCAGCGGCAGAGCTTGCAGTACCGAATCGCCAGGAGCTATACCAGCGCGTATTAAAGGGGCAATCGCAAATGCACCAAATGATGTCGGCACGTCTCCGTTTTGAGCGGAGCCGACTGATGAAGCTTCAGAACGCTTATCCGCTTGCGATGCCAGAGCGCCTGTACCGGCCGTTTACAGAAAAGCTGGCGCAGGTGGATATGCAGCTGCAAAATGCTACGTCGCTCTATTTTATGAAGCAGCGAAATATCCTAGAACGGATGCAGGCCCAACTGCGGATGCAGTCACCGGAGCAGACGGTAGTCTATGCGAAGCGCCAATTAGAAACTACGTCCCAACAGCTTACACGGGCTGCATTTGCCAATATCCAGCAAAACAGACGGCACTTCGATGGCACAATCCGTACGCTCGGCGCGTTAAATCCACTAGCCATCATGCACAAAGGATTCAACGTTGCATACAAGGAAGGAAAAGTGGTCAAGTCAATTGACCAGCTTTCGAGTGATGAAGTGATTGACATTGCATTCCATGACGGTAGTGCACGGGCGAAAATAATTGATGTAGAGAAGAAGGAGGAATAACGATGTCACAGCAATCATTTGCGGCGGCGATGACGGATTTGGAAGAAATCGTGCGCAAACTGGAACAGGGGGACGTTCCGTTGGAAGAGGCAATTGATCTATATAAAAAGGGCATGGAGCTTTCCCAATTTTGTCATGAAAAGCTGACGAATGCGGAGCAGCAATTGATTTCAATAGTCGGTGAGGATGGTTCGAAGCAGCCGTTTTCATCAAATGCAGGTGAGGGATGAAGATGAGTGCAAGCTTACAGGGATTTATGAATGAACATATAACGAAAATTGAATCACATATGTATGGGTTGGTTAAGGAAATCCAAGGGCCTCACCTATTGAAGGAATCGATGCTTTATTCTCTTGAAGCAGGTGGCAAACGTATCCGCCCATTGTTTGTGGCCGCGGTATGCGAGCTGTTCAACAAACCGCAGCAGGCGATGTATACGGTGGGGGCGGCAATTGAAATCATTCATACGTATTCATTGATGCATGACGACCTGCCATGTATGGATGATGATGACCTGCGCCGTGGAAGACCGACGAATCACAAAGTGTTTGGAGAGGCATTGGCCGTACTGGCCGGCGATGCGCTCAATTCTTTGAGTTTCGGCATCCTTGCACGGATGGATGAAGTGCCGGCAGAACAGCGCCTCGAGCTGATCCGTATGCTGAGTGAAGGTGCCGGGGCAGAAGGAATGGTAGGCGGCCAGGTTCTAGATATGGAAGGCGAAAAACGCCAACTGAACCTTGATGAGCTTGAAAACGTCCATATTAATAAAACAGGGGCCCTGCTCCGTTTCAGCATCGAATCGGGTGCTGTTTTGAGCAATGCGACGAAAGAAGACCGTGACGCACTGGTGGAATATGCCCATCATATAGGCCTTGCATTCCAAATCCAGGATGATATTCTGGACATCGAGGGGACGAGCGAACAGCTAGGAAAGACAGCCGGCAAGGACATGGCAAGCGACAAGAGCACGTATCCAGCATTATTGACGCTGGACGGAGCAAAAAGCAAGCTGGATGAGCACTACAAGGCCGCGGTCGGAGCATTGGACCGCCTTTCGGTAGATGGGGGACTGCTACGTGAATTGGCGACATATATCGTTCGTCGTAGCAAGTAAGATGTATAACGTTTTATTCTCACGTTTAACACTGGTATAATAGAGAGAATCTCAAACAAGGTGAATAAATAGATGAAAAGGTGTGTGGAGAGATGGATTTAAACAAAATTTCTAGTCCATCCTTTTTAAAGGGCTTGAACAACAAACAATTGGAGGCGTTGGCGAAGGAGATTCGTGCCTTTCTGATTGAGAAATGTTCTGTCACTGGAGGTCACATCGGTCCCAATTTAGGTGTAGTAGAACTAACAATCGCTCTGCATAAAGCGTTCAATAGTCCGACGGATAAACTACTATGGGATGTAGGGCACCAAGCCTACGTCCATAAAATTTTGACAGGACGAGCGAGCCAGTTTGATACATTACGCCAATTTAAAGGATTATGTGGATTTCCGAAGCGTGTGGAAAGTGAACATGACGAGTGGGAAACTGGGCATAGTTCAACTTCATTGTCAGGGGCAATGGGGATGGCGGCGGCTCGTGATATCCAAAAAAAGGATAACTTTGTGGTGCCAATTATCGGAGATGGTGCATTAACAGGTGGTATGGCGCTGGAGGCGTTGAACCACATCGGCCATGAAAAGACAAATATGATCGTCATTTTAAATGATAATGAAATGTCGATTGCTCCTAACGTAGGGGCACTTCACGGGGTGTTGGGCCGTCTGCGTACGGCAAAGGAATATTCAAAGGCAAAAGAAGAGCTAGAGCGTCTGATGCTTAAAATTCCTGTTCTTGGAGACAAATTGGCAACGACGGCAGAGCGTGTAAAAGACAGTCTGAAATATCTTGTCGTATCAGGCGTGTTCTTTGAGGAAATGGGCTTTAAATATCTTGGGCCGATTGATGGACATGATTTCGAAGCGCTCGAAGATACATTGGAATATGCGAAAAAAGTGAAGGGTCCTGTTCTTGTCCACGTCATTACGAAAAAAGGCAAGGGCTACAAACCTGCCGAAGAGGATACGGTAGGTACATGGCATGGCACCGGCCCTTATAAAATGGAAAACGGGGAATTCGTCAAGTCGGCTGTAAAGGGTCCAGCGTGGAGTAGCCTTGTTGCCGAGTCGGTCCGCAAGTGCATGAAGGATGATGAGCGCATCGTTGCCATCACGCCTGCGATGCCTGTTGGATCGAAGCTTGAAGGAATCCAAAAGGACTATCCGGAACGTTTCTTCGACGTTGGGATAGCTGAGCAGCATGCTGCCACGATGGCGGCAGGTCTTGCCACACAGAAAATGAAGCCGTTTTTGGCCATCTATTCGACGTTCCTACAACGGGCGTATGACCAGGTGCTTCATGATATCGCCCGTCCGAACTTGAATGTCTTCATCGGGATTGACCGTGCAGGACTGGTCGGTGCGGATGGTGAAACTCATCAGGGCGTATTCGACATCGCCTTCCTACGTCACATTCCAAATATCGTCCTTATGATGCCAAAGGATGAAAACGAAGGCCAGCACATGGTCAAAACGGCGCTGGAGTATAACGATGGCCCAATCGCCATGCGTTACCCACGCGGCAATGGACTAGGCGTAGAAATGGATGCGGAAATGAAGCCGCTGCCAATCGGTTCGTGGGAAGTGCTGCGTGAAGGTCAAGACGCCACAATCCTGACATTCGGTACAACAATCCCGATGGCGCTGGAGGCTGCTGAAAAGCTGGCAGACCAAGGAGTCAATGTAAAGGTCGTCAATGCACGCTTCATTAAACCTCTGGACGAAGAGATGCTGCATGGTTTGATGAAGAAGGGTGCTCCAATCCTGACGATTGAAGAGGCCATCCTGCAAGGAGGGTTCGGAAGTGCCGTCCTCGAGTTTGCAGCGGATCACCGATATAAGGCAGACATCGATCGTATCGGGATTCCGGATGAATTTATCGAACATGGAAATGTGGACCAGCTCCTTGCCGAAATTAACGTGACGACGGAAGAAACAATCAAGCGAATTCAAGCGTTATTGCAAAAGCAGGTAGAAACAGTATGACGAAACAACCAAAGGAACGTGTAGACGTCCTGTTAGTGGAGCGTGGGCTATGTGAAACACGGGAAAAGGCCAAACGTTCCATTATGGCGGGACTTGTCTATTCGAATGAAATACGTATCGATAAGGCCGGCGAAAAAATCGCCATCGATGCGCCACTTCAGGTGAAGGGCTCCGATTTAAAATATGTAAGCCGCGGCGGTCTGAAGCTGGAAAAAGCACTGCAGATTTTCAATATGAGTGTTGAGGGGAAATTGATGCTCGATATCGGTTCTTCGACAGGAGGCTTTACCGACTGTGCACTGCAAAATGGTGCGCGCCATTGCTATGCGCTGGATGTAGGCTCCAACCAGCTGGCGTGGAAAATCCGTTCAGATGAACGGGTTACCGTAATGGAAAAGACAAATTTCCGCTATACAAAGCCAGAGGACCTCGTGGAGGGGCTGCCAGAGTTTGCGACAATTGATGTATCCTTCATTTCCCTATCGCTTATTCTCCCGGTATTGAAAACGGTACTGACACCAGGCGGGGATGTAATGGCCCTCGTCAAACCTCAGTTCGAGGCTGGTAAGGAAAATGTAGGTAAAAAAGGAATTGTCCGTGACCCGAAAATCCATTTAGCCGTGCTTGAACAGACTGCTAGCATGGCTACGCAAGTGGGCTTCGTAGTAGTGGATGCCTCTTATTCGCCGATCACCGGCGGGGAAGGGAATATCGAATTCCTCTTCCATTTGAAAAACCCGAAAGATGGAGAAGAACTTGTGCCGTTTACTGATTTTTCACGTGTTGTGGCAGAAGCGCATGAGCAACTGAAATAATAGGGGCCGTGCAATAGAACAATCTTCAACCGGCTTAAAAACATAATAAAAAGGCAGAATCTTATGCGTAGGATTCTGCCTTTTTTAATTTTTCGAAAACGTCAAACTATTGAAACAAAAGGTTTGAGAGTCCCTTTTCCAATTTTTCTTGTATTTTTTTTATGCAGATGTTAGTGTAAAAATACAATCAAAAATTTTATGAGGTGAATGTATGAATAAAGGTCAACGTCACATTCGTATTCGTGATATTATTACCAATAATGAGATAGAAACACAAGATGATTTAGTGGAGTATTTAAAAAAGGCGGGCTATAACGTCACACAGGCGACGGTCTCACGCGATATTAAGGAACTGCATCTAGTGAAGGTGCCGCTGCAGGATGGCCGCTATAAATACAGCCTGCCTGCAGATCAGCGCTTCAATCCAATTCAAAAACTGCATCGGGCACTGGCGGATGCGTTCGTATCGATAGACGGGGCATCCCACTTTTTAGTGATGAAGGCGCTTCCAGGGAACGCTAATGCCATTGCAGCCCTGCTCGATCATTTGGAGTGGAATGAAATTTTGGGCACTATCTCAGGAGATGACACAATCCTCATCATTTGCCGTACGGAAGATGACAGAGAAGACATTAAAAATCGACTGTTAGATATGCTTTAATTCGAGGTGGAAATTATTGTTAAGAGAGTTGAGTATCCGAAACTTTGCCATTATAGATGATTTAACTGTCAGTTTCTCAGATGGTTTAACAGTATTAACAGGGGAGACCGGCGCTGGAAAGTCAATCATCATCGATGCAGTTCATCTACTGGCCGGCGGGCGCGGCTCGCTGGAGTTCATTCGACATGGCGCGAGGAAGGCAGAGCTGGGCGGCCTGTTCCAGGTTGCCAATGATGATCACCCAATTTATACAAAGCTTGAAGAAGCGGGTCTTGAGGCGGAAGAAGGAACAATTATTCTTAGGCGTGATTTGAATGATAATGGCAAAAGCGTATGCCGTATAAATGGCAAGCTTGTACCATTGTCGGTACTGCGTGACATCGGTGGCAGTTTAATTGATATTCATGGCCAGCATGAAAATCAGGAATTGATGGATGAAAAGCAACATATCAACCTGCTTGATTATTTTGCGCATGATGAGTTGAAAGACATCAAGGAGGAATATGGGCGGCTTTATCAAGCTTATCGGGATTTAAAAAGGGAAGTACAAGCCTTGAACCTGGATGAGCAGCGTACTGCCCAGCGCATCGACCTCTACCAATTCCAAATCAATGAACTGGAGGAAGCGGCTCTTCAAGTCGATGAAGAAGAAAAGCTGTTAGAAGAACGCCGCCGCCTTATGAATTTCCATAAAATCTTTGAACGCGCCAATATGGCCTATGAAGCGATTTCCGGAGAAGGGAATGGGCTGGACTATATCGGGAATGCGATGAATGCTTTGGAAGATATCATGGAGCTTGATGCTAATTTCAAAGAATCGTCTGAAACTGTCGCCTCAAGCTTTTATGCGCTCCAGGACGCAGCCTATCAAATCAAGAATGTGCTTGATGATTTGGAATTCGATCCGGAACGAATGAATGAAGTGGAGCATCGATTGGCACAATACCAAGCAATGAAGCGCAAATATGGTACGACGGTCGAAGAGATTCTGATATACCAGGCAAAAATTGAAGAAGAGCTGATGCAACTGATCAACCGGGATGAAACCATCCAGCAGAGTGAGAAGCAATTACGCGACATGGAAGAACAGTTGAACGTATTTGCTGAGAAGCTGACGAGCATTCGTCAGGAAAATGCTCGGCGTTTGAGTGATGCCATTATGAACGAATTGCGTGTCCTTCATATGGAAAAGGCGAAATTCATTGTGAAATTTGAGCAGCTAGAACAATTTGATGCGAACGGCAAGGACGATGTCGCCTTCTATATTTCAACAAATGTCGGGGAACCTCCGAAATCCCTTCCTAAAATAGCATCGGGCGGGGAACTTTCCCGTATCATGCTTGCACTGAAAACAATTTTCTCCTCTTCCACGGGCATCACCTCCATCATTTTTGATGAGGTGGATACAGGTGTCAGCGGTCGAGTGGCACAGGCGATTGCTGAAAAAATTTCGGACATTTCCGCAAATTCACAGGTTCTTTGCATTTCCCACCTCCCGCAGGTGGCTGCAATGGCCGACCAGCACTACTACATTAAAAAGCAGGTCGAGGATGACCGCACATTTACCACCGTGTCGGAAATCAAGAACGGAGAGCGCATCGAGGAAGTGAGCCGCATGATGAGTGGCGCTGAAATCACTGACTTGACGCTGCAGCACGCTTCTGAGCTGATAGAAATGGCACGCCAACGTAAAATGGAAATCAAATAAGCAATTAAGGATGTGTCTTTGGACACGTCCTTTTTTTTCCGTTCATAAACGATTGAAAGTGCCACATCATAAAGAAAAAAGGAGGTGGAATATGAACAAAAGGCTCATCCATTCTGTAGCGATTGCTTGGCTGGCGTTCTTTACATTCGTCGTGCCCATCGAAGCAAAAAAGCTCATACCGATGGGGAATACCGTCAGTGTCCAATTAGAAATGCCTCATTATTATGTGCTGAATGACGTTCTTTTAGATAGCGGTGAGTGGCTGCGCAAAAGAGACCAGATTTTGAAAATTGATGGCCAGGAAGTGCAGGAGCTGTCAGGAGAAAAGGGCAATGATGCACAGCTGCTTGTCAAACGGGGCGGAAAAGAGCATACAATCCAAATAAGTGGCTCTGAACTCCAGCATTTGACGAGCTTCATCAAAAACGAAACGGATGGCGTCGGCACTTTGACATATATTGACCCGGATGACTTGGAATACGGGGCGCTCGGCCATCAAATCGTTGACCATTCACTCGATATCAAACCTAAGGTAATGAAGGGATCGCTATACCTCGCCAACATCTCACAAATTAAAAAAAGCCGCCCTGGAGATCCTGGTTACAAAATCTCTAGCAGCGAGCGGCATGAAGCACAGGTAGGCAGCATTTTGGAAAATGCAGTGTACGGCATTTTTGGCAAATGGCAACAACCTCTACAACAAAGTTTGTATCCCCCGCTAGAAATTATACATGGAAACGAAATTAAGACGGGTCCAGCGCAAATGTTAACTTCAATAGAAGGCTCAACCATTGAAAAATTTGATGTCAATATCCTAAAAGTTACAGATGAAACATTCCAGTTCACCGTCACAGATGAGCGTCTATTAGAAAAAACCGGTGGCATTATACAGGGGATGAGTGGGAGTCCCATCATCCAAGACAACCAATTTGTCGGGGCGGTAACACATATGTTTGTAGAAGAACCGACAAAAGGTGCAGCTATCACCATTGTAGAAATGATAAAAAAATCACCCAATTAATGAAAAAACGACTACATTTTCCCGTAAAGTGTAGTCGTTTTTTCATTTTTTTATTAAAATATTAGTAATAAAAATTCGACAAAATGAAAAATGTTAACATACCTGTCGGATTAGACGTTTTTTATGCTACTACGTATTCATTTTAGTGTTTTTTAAAGGTTTTTTCTATAAGCTGTCGAAATAGCAGAATTGTGTCAGTAGACATAAATTTCAGGGGAAATTGTAAATAGGGGGAAAAATAATGTCAAAAATCAAAGTTGCAATAGCTGATGATAATCGTGACCTTGTCAAAATGATGGAAGCGTTTTTTGATAACCATGAGGCGATTGAAATCATTTTCACCGCTGCTAATGGTAAAGTTTGTATTAAAATGTTGGAACAGCATCAGCCTGATGTCTTGCTGCTGGATATCATCATGCCGCATCTTGATGGAATGGGTGTCCTCGAGGCCATGTATCACGACGAGAAGCTGGCGGATATTCCGGTCATTATGCTCACTGCCTTCGGACAGGATGATGTAATGAAGATGGCCGCAAATTACGGGGCATCCTACTTCATGCTGAAGCCTTTTGAATTCGATCAGCTTGTGCAGAAAATCATGCATGTTGCCGGAGCGAAAATGGACTTGCCGAAGCGGAAGAGCGTACTGCAGCCTGTAAAAAATAAAAAACTGGATCAGCGTCAGCTTGATACGACCATTACAGCCATCATCAAGGAAATCGGTGTGCCTGCCCATATCAAAGGGTATTCCTATCTGCGTGAAGCTATTCAAATGGTTTATTACGACATCGAATTGTTGGGCTCGGTGACAAAAATCTTGTATCCCGAAATCGCCAAAAAATTCAGTACGACCCCTTCCCGTGTGGAGCGTGCCATCCGCCATGCAATCGAAGTAGCATGGAACCGAGGCAGTTATGAGACGATTTCCGAAATGTTCGGCTATACGGTGCACCATATGAAATCAAAGCCGACGAACAGTGAGTTCATCGCCATGATTGCGGACAAGATCCGGATTGAGATGGTGGCGAGCTAATTATCTTGTGTGACGATGCGTGTATTTGGATAAAAGTATATAGAAGCTGATAATGAATATTTCTTGCTTAATCTTGGACACTTCTGTAGGAGGGATTCGATTGAATACAGGCGGCTTACTACGTGCATTTGATTTGGCAAAGCATCATAAAATGGATGTTAGGACGTTAAGAAATATCCAGCACATAGTGGAGAATGAAGTAGATTGCAAAGGAATTCTGGCGGATGAAATTACGGAACAAATTATCATGTATCTCCGGTATTGTAAGGCGGCGATGTTGGATATTACAACCGTGCAGGATTTGAAGAGGGAAATTACCATTATAGAACAGCAATGATATGAGTAATCCAGAAAGTATGTTTAAAATGCCAGAAGAGGGGTAAAAGTGAATCAGTAAGCTATCTTGATATGTTTTACCTCCTTTCTTTATATTGTTTATATCATAAATTCGATATAAACATTTTAGCGTCCTCTTAGGTGGGCGCTCTTTTTGTGCTAATTTACCTGATTTTTTAAACGGAAAATGAGAGATGGTAGTTATTTGTATTTATAAAATTGCGAATGCGGGTGTTTATGATAGGTAAAAAGTAATGTGTTGAATGGATTGTTATTTATTGCTAAACAAACCTTGGTAGATTGTATATACTAGTTTACAAGGGAGGGGGATTTACGTGCTTGTCTTTAAAAATGATTATTTCGAAATTACCGAAGAACATGGGAAGGTTTATGTAACGACTGCCAGGTCGGGGTTCCCACTGAAGGAATTTGACAGCATTCTACGTAGTTTTCCTCGTATCAAATTAACAAATTTTGCGTTGTTGAAAAATGCATTATCAAAGTCAGATTCCGCTTTAGTCGAAATTGGACAGTGGCTGCCGAATGTAGAAATCGAGATTTCACGCGATAAAATGTCGGCTTCCCTATTCATCAATGAGACGCTGGATTACGTCCGCCTGAACAAGGATGAGCTGGCAAGCCAAGTGAAAAAGCTGTTGGAGGAAAATGGTATCGTCAACGGCGTTTTACCCCTACATATGGAAAAAATCATTCCAGGAAAGGCAATATTGATTGCCCAGGGTACTCTTCCTGTCAAAGGAAAGGATGCCCAGATTACTTATTTAGAAATCCCCGACCGAAAGCCTGTCATACGAGAAGATGGCAAGGCGGACTATTATGATATGAATTTCATACATGAAATCAAGGAAGGTTCATGGCTCGGAGAAAAGATTCCGCCTCAGCCCGGCGTAGATGGAATGAATGTCCACGGAGAAACTCTGCCTGCTCCAGCCGGCAGGGATGTCGTAATGAAATATGACCGCAAATCCGCCTATGAAGTGGAGGAGGAAGGGAAGTTCGTCCTGCGTTCGCGCATTGGAGGGGTCCTTGAGCATAGCCGAGGGCAAATTTCCGTTAACCACCATCTACCTATCAATGGCGATGTAGGGGTTGAAACAGGCAATATAGAATTCGAAGGGTCTATCAGCATCCGCGGGACTGTTCAAAATGGGTATTCCGTTATCGCTAAGGGGGACGTTTCCATTGAAGCGCCAGAAGGTGTTTCTGGCGCGAAACTGATCAAATCGGTCGAAGGAGATATATACATCCGAGGAGGCATATTCGGGCTGGGGGAAACACGTGTGGAGGCAGGTGGCAATATTTTCGTCAAGCATGTCAATGAAGCAAATTTATACGCAGGCCAAAATATCAATATCGGTTTTTATGCAATCGGTTCCAATTTGAGAGCAGCTTCGGTTTTTGTCGATGAGCATAAGGGAAAAATCATCGGCGGAAAGGTGGTGGCGAAGAATCAGATTGTGACCTCCATATCTGGCAATCGTCTGGAGAGACGGACGGAACTCATCATCAATAGTGTGAATAAGGAAGAGGTATTTGCGTTCATTCAGGACAAAGCCAACCATTTGAAGGGCCTCAACGAGGAGATAAATATCCTTGAGGAACAGGTGGACCGTCTGCAGCCAAATATCAGAAGGCTAAATTCGCAGCAAGTGGTTGCTCTTGAGCAGACGAAGCAGAATCTTCAGCGGTATAAGGAGGAGGCGGTTCACTACGACCAGGAAATCAAGCAGATGATGAATGATTTGCGCAATGCTGGGAAAGAGGAGATTGTAGTGACACATACAGCTTACCCGGGGACATATATCCAAATCGGAAGGAAGGCCCACATCCTCACGAACGAGACGAAGGGCAAGTTTTTATTAGAGTTTGGAGAGTTGAATGTATAATGGTAAAACACATCCCAATCTACGCGCATCGTGGTGCATCAGCATACGCGCTTGAAAACAGCATGGAGGCGTTTGAAAAGGCGATTGACCTTCATGCTGACGGCATTGAACTAGATGTCCAGCGCTCAAAGGACGGTGCGCTATTCGTATTTCATGATTTAAACCTGAAAAGGCTGGCGGGTATCGATAGGTTCATCCATGAATGTACCGAAAAAGAGCTGGAAGGACTCAGGATAGGGAAAGGGTTTTTCCGGCGTTTTGGAAAGAAGCGCATTCCGAAATTTGAAAACGTACTACAATGGGCAGAGGAGCGCCGTGTCCCTTTGAACATTGAGCTGAAGGAATCGCTGATTGACCATATGGAGCCCGTCATCCGGCTTTTGAAGAAGCATCGCCTGCCGGAGGGGAGTCACGTATCATCCTTCCATGATGCTTTATTATATGAGCTGAAGGAACATTGTCCGCATATTGAGACGGCGATCATTGTCACGAGGAAGTTTGATTGGCCATCCCTGCAGAATATGAAGCATATCAATGCCGTCCATGCACATAAAAGATATTATAAACCGCGCTTTTTACAGATTGGTGAGGAAGCGGGGAAACATATGCGCTTTTATGGTATTGAAGGAAAAGAGCCCTTTTTAGAATCGCCTCACTCCATTGTGGCTGGATGGATTACTGATTATCCGGACCGGCTTGCTAGAAAACATATGAAGCAATAATAAAAGGTGTAGCCGTTATACGGTTACACCTCTTTATGTTCTTCGGATGAAGGGATGGGCTTTTTTTGCCATCGATCCGCTACCTTGCCCTTTTTCCTGTCCCGATGAAGCAGGAATCCGGCAAAAAAGCCGAAACCAATCAGGAAGAAGACGATGCCGACAATAAATTGGAGCCAGAGCCACGGAAATGGAAATATCAAATTACTGAATAACGTATCACGCATGAACTTAATGCCCGCAGCCGCCATCAAGCCGGGAATAAGTAGTACGATAAATGCTGCCATACGAGCCATATGGAAACCTCCTAATCATATACTTATTTTACAATGTTGCATTTGAAAGTCAAGAATCCCTGGTTTTATCAGAGTTGAAGAGCACTATTCCATCTGTTTTGAAAAATTTGAATATTCCCAATAAAAGAGAAACGCGTTTTTTTAGTTGCGTTCTTTTAAGATAGAAAGTATTGTAAATTCATAGGCGGATTATTATTCCAGAAAAAGCATAATATCCGCTTTAAGCAGAAAAATAGCGTTCTTAAAAGGGAAATCGAGAATGTATGTGAAGGGGGATATAAGTTGTGGAGATTTTTAAATACATGGAAAAATATGATTATGAACAGCTCGTTATATGCCAGGATAAAGAGTCGGGGTTGAAGGCGATTATTGCCATCCATGATACGACATTAGGGCCTGCACTTGGCGGATGCCGCATGTGGACATACGCGTCCGAGGAACAGGCAATCGAGGATGCGCTTCGTCTTGCGAGGGGAATGACCTATAAAAACGCGGCGGCAGGGTTGAATCTTGGAGGCGGTAAGACGGTTATCATCGGAGACCCGTTTAAAGATAAAAATGAAGAGATGTTCCGAGCACTGGGCCGATTCATCCAGGGATTGAACGGTCGCTATATTACGGCAGAGGACGTCGGTACGACGGTTTCGGATATGGACATCATCCATGAAGAGACGAACTATGTAACGGGTATTTCACCGGCATTCGGCTCATCCGGCAACCCTTCACCAGTAACTGCCTACGGTGTATATCTAGGAATGAAAGCAGCAGTCAAGGAAGCCTATGGCGAAGAAAGTTTGGAAGGGAAAAGAGTGGCGGTTCAAGGATTGGGGAATGTAGCTTATACATTATGTGAGTACCTTCACCGGGACGGAGCGCATTTGATTGTCACGGACATCAATGAAAAAGCCGTTGCTCGAGTTGTGGAAAACTTCGGAGCGACAGCCGTTGCACCGGATGATATCTACAGACAGGATGTTGATATTTTCGCACCGTGTGCGTTGGGAGCCATCATCAATGACGGTACGATTGCCCAGCTGAAGGCGCAGGTAATCGCAGGGTCGGCAAACAATCAGCTCCAGGAATCGCGCCATGGGCAAATATTGCATGAAAAGGGCATCCTCTATGCGCCCGACTATGTCATCAACGCAGGAGGAGTCATCAATGTGGCAGATGAGCTTTACGGCTACAACCGTGAACGTGCAATGAAACGGGTGGAGACAATCTACGATAGTCTGTCAAAAATATTCGCCATTTCGAAGGAAGAGGACATTCCAACATATTTAGCCGCCAATCGGTTGGCCGAACAGCGCATTGCCCGTGTGGCGAAATCACGCAGTCAATTTCTGCAGAACGAAAAAAGCATCTTAAACGGCAGATAATGTGAAGGTTCAGTCAGGGGGAGATTTCTTCCCCTGCTGCTCATGAGCTGGAAGAATCGAGTTACTATAGGCAGTTGGCTTACGTCTAGACTTCGCTTTCAGTACAGAATCAATTACTGCCGGTTAATACGGGAAAAATCGTGACGGGAGGTGAAGTACTCCTTCATCTCTTGTCTATAGGGAGGTTCGCTTATGGCAAAGGACTATGATGTAGTGATTTTAGGCGGCGGGACAGGTGGCTATGTAGCCGCAATCCGCGCCTCGCAGCTAGGTTTGAAGACGGCAGTCGTGGAACGTAGCAAGCTTGGAGGCACCTGTCTACATAAAGGGTGTATCCCGAGCAAGGCTCTCTTGAAGAGTGCGGAGGTATATACCCAATCCAAAAAGGCGATGGATTTTGGTGTGGATATCAGTGGAGTGGCACTGAACTTCCAAAAGATCCAGGAACGCAAACATACAATTGTTGAACAACTTTATAAGGGTGTTCAGCATCTGATGCAAAAGGGGAAGATCGATGTATTCCATGGTACGGGACGTATTTTGGGACCTTCCATCTTTTCACCAATGCCTGGGACAATTTCCGTGGAGATGGATGATGGGTCGGAGAACGAGATGCTCGTACCTACCAATGTCATCATTGCTACAGGTTCAAGACCCCGTATGCTTGAAGGGATAGAAGTGGATGGCGAGAGCATCCTCACATCGGATGAGGCACTGACAATGGAGGAACTGCCAAAGTCGATGCTTATCGTAGGCGGTGGAGTAATCGGCATAGAGTGGGCCTCCATGCTTGCTGACTTTGATGTGGAAGTGACGGTTCTCGAATACGGTGAGCGTATTTTGCCGACAGAAGATGAAGATATTTCCTCGGAAATGATGAAGTTATTGAAAAAGCGTAATATACGCATCGTAACTGGAGCAAGAATGGATACAGCGGCTATCAGCATATCGGATGAAGGGGTGTTCGTTCCGCTTGCGACAGGAGAGACGTTCACTGCTGAAAAAATGCTCATTTCCGTCGGCCGTACAGCTAATACGGAAAACATTGGAATTGAAAATACCGAAATCGAAATTGAAAACGCTTGCATAAAAGTGAATGGAAACTATCAGACGAAAGAGAGTCATATCTATGCAATCGGCGATGTCATAGGCGGCATGCAGTTAGCTCATGTAGCATCACATGAAGGCATCCGTGCAGTGGAGCATATTGCCGGGATGCAGAAGATGCCGCTTGCTTATGAAAACATTGCGCGCTGTGTTTATTCGAATCCGGAAATTGCGAGTGTAGGGTTGACGGAACATCAGGCGAAAGAGCGGGGCTACGAGGTGAAAGTGGGTAAATTCCCGTTCAAGGCGGTTGGTAAGGCGCTTGTAAATGGTGAAACAGATGGCTTTGTGAAGATTATCGCTGATCATGAAACAAATGATGTGCTAGGTGTGCATATCATTGGACAACATGCTACGGATTTGATTTCGGAGGCGGCATTAGGCATTTTCCTGGATGCCACACCATGGGAAATTGGTGCAGCGATACATCCGCATCCATCCTTGAGTGAGGTCATTGGAGAAGCGGCTATGGCTGTGGAAGGAAAGGCGCTTCATTTTTAGAAGGGAAAGGGGATAATCAGATGGAAGGAATGCTACATCACGAAAGCTTGGGACTAACAGGTGAAGATGTATTGAAGATGTACGAGACGATGCTGCTTGCCAGGAGATTGGATGAGCGCATGTGGCTATTGAACCGTGCCGGGAAAATTCCATTCGTAATTTCATGTCAAGGACAGGAGGCGGCTCAAGTTGGCGCTGCTTTCGCCTTGGATTATACGAAAGATTATATCGCACCGTACTATCGTGATATGGGGGTGGTGCTTCATTTTGGGATGACGGCAAGGGATTTGATGCTGTCGGCTTTTGCAAAGGCGGAGGACCCGAATTCCGGAGGCCGTCAAATGCCCGGTCACTTCGGTCAGAGGAAAAATCGGATTTTGACAGGTTCCTCACCTGTTACGACACAGGTACCGCACGCTGTCGGTGTAGCACTTGCAGGGAAGATGCAGAAGAAAGATTTCCTCACATTCGTAACGCTAGGGGAGGGCTCGTCCAATCAGGGAGATTTCCATGAAGGTGCAAATTTTGCAGGGGTACACAAGCTTCCTGTCATCATCATGGTTGAAAATAACCAATATGCCATCTCTGTACCGGTAGAACGCCAATTGGGATGTGCGAAAGTATCAGACCGTGCGATTGGATATGGCATGCCTGGTGTGACGGTCGACGGCAAGAATCCGCTTGAAGTATACAAGGTTGTGAAGGAAGCGGCGGACCGTGCGCGCCGAGGAGAGGGTCCGAGCTTGATTGAAACGGTGACGTACAGGCTGACGGCGCATTCCTCCGATGATGACCACCGTCAATATCGTACGGCTGAGGATATCGAGGAAGGCCGTGCGAAGGATCCGATTCTCTTGTTTGAAAACTACTTGAAGGAAACAGGCACAGCATCAGAGGAGGATTTGCAGCTGTTGAATGAAAAAATAGCGGAAATTGTTAATGATGCGACCGATTATGCCGAGGCTGCACCGTATGCAGCACCAGAGCATGCCCTCAAGTACGTATATGCCGAAGGGAGTGACGAGTAATGCCGGTAATGTCTTACATTGATGCTATCAATCTAGCAATGAAAGAAGAAATGGAGCGCGATGAGCGTGTCTTTGTATTAGGGGAAGATGTTGGACTCAAAGGCGGTGTTTTCAAGGCGACGACGGGACTTTACGACCAGTTCGGGGAGCACCGTGTATTGGATACCCCGTTGGCTGAAAGCGCCATAGCAGGAGTCGCCATTGGAGCGGCGATGTATGGCATGCGACCGATTGCAGAAATGCAGTTTGCCGATTTCATCATGCCCGCAGTGAATCAGATTGTATCAGAGGCGGCTAAAATCCGCTATCGTTCCAATAACGACTGGTCTTGCCCGCTTGTTGTGCGCGCTCCGTTCGGGGGCGGCATTCATGGTGCCTTATACCACTCGCAATCAGTTGAATCGTTGTTTGCCGGGACGCCCGGTTTGAAGATTGTCATCCCTTCGACGCCACATGACGCAAAGGGCCTTTTGAAGGCGGCGATTCGTGATGAGGATCCGGTTCTGTTCTTTGAGCATAAGCGTGCCTATCGTCTAGTAAAAGGGGAGGTGCCCCTTGACGACTACACGCTTCCAATCGGCAAGGCGGATGTCAAACGTGAGGGAGATGATGTGACGGTCATTACGTATGGCCTGGCTGTCCATTTTGCGATGCAGGCAGCAGAGCGTCTGGCTGCTGATGGAATCGAAGCGCACATCCTTGATTTGCGTACAGTCTATCCACTTGATCAGGAAGCCATCATCGAAGCGGCTTCAAGGACAGGGAAGGTGCTGCTTGTGACGGAGGATAATAAGGAAGGCAGCATCATGAGCGAAGTGGCGGCCATCATAGCGGAGCATTGCCTTTTTGAACTTGATGCGCCAATCCAGCGCTTAGCTGGTCCGGATGTACCTGCCATGCCGTATGCACCTACAATGGAAAAGTTCTTCATGATTAACCCAGAAAAAATAGAACGGGCTATGCGCGAGCTTGCAGCGTTTTAGGAGGGAACCATTATGATACAAAATATTACGATGCCCCAGCTTGGAGAGAGTGTAACAGAAGGAACGATCGAGAGATGGCTCGTCAAGGTTGGGGACAAAGTCAATAAATACGATCCACTTGCAGAAGTGAATACGGATAAAGTACAGGCGGAAATCCCATCTTCTTTCACGGGTGTCATCAAAGAACTGCTCGCGGAAGAGGGGGAGACCCTTCCGGTCGGAACAGTGGTCTGTACGATTGAAATAGAAGGAAAAGAGGAACTGCCGGCTGCGCCGGAGCCGAAGAAATCGAATGTGAGCGCCGCCATTATGAATGCTGGCGTCCATAAACCGCTTCCGAAAAAAGAGGAGGCACAGCAGAAACGGGAATTACGTGAGCCGAAGCGAAAGGCGCGCTATTCTCCCGCTGTCCTATCGCTTGCCGCACAGCATGACATTCATCTAGAGGATGTCCAAGGGACGGGAATGGAAGGACGCATCACTCGTAAAGATGTGCTTGCCGTCATCGAATCAGGTGTGCAGCCCGCCAAAATCCAGCCTGAGCAGGGAGCAGAGGCGATTGCCGCTACAGTATCGGAAAAGGTGGCACAGCCTGAAATGCCGATGCAGCCGGAACGGAAAGAAGAGACAGCTACTGCCCACGGGGATGTTGAAATACCGGTAACCAATATCCGCAGGGTGATTGCAAATAATATGGTGCGCAGCGTACAGGAAATCCCGCATGCCTGGATGATGATGGAGGTCGATGTGACCGACCTTGTGGCATATCGTGACAGCATCAAGGATGAATTCAAGGCGAGGGAAGGCTACAACCTGACGTATTTCGCTTTCTTCCTCAAGGCTGTCGCGCAGGCACTGAAAGAATTCCCACTAATCAATTCTACATGGGCGGGTGACAAGATCATCCAGAAGAAAGACATTAACATGTCAATTGCCGTCGCTGCGGACGACCGATTGTTTGTGCCTGTTATAAAACACGCAGATGAAAAGTCCGTAAAAGGGATTGCAAGAGAGGTTCAGGAACTTTCCGGGCTAGCAAGAGCTGGGAAACTACGTACGGAGCATGTCACAGGGGGAACATTCACAATCAATAATACAGGGTCATTCGGTTCCGTCCAGTCGATGGGCATCATTAATCACCCGCAAGCTGCTATACTACAGGTGGAAAGTATTGTGAAAAAACCGGTAATTGTTGGTGGAAATATGTTTGCTGCAAGGGATATGGTGAATCTTTGTTTATCATTAGATCACCGAATACTCGATGGTCTGATTTGCGGAAAATTTCTAAAAAGAGTGAAAGAAATACTCGAAAACACGAATAAAAGTACGATGTCAGTCTACTGACAACTGGAAGGAAGCCCATAAATATAGGCTTCCTTCGATTTTTATGCTTTATTGGAAAGGCTTTCTCATGTAAAATACTGTGTAGAATATAGTAAGGGGGGAAGCTGATTAGCGTCCACATGTCAACTAACATGAAAGAAATAGAATTTCAGACAGCTAGTTACGAACAATGGAAGGAGCAAGCGATACAGGCTTTAAAAGGCAAGCCTTTCGAATCGTTGTTCACGAAAACAATTGAAGGGGTAACATTAGAGCCACTCTATACACAAGAAATGCTGGTCGAAAAACTTGGTGACCAGCTTGAAAAGCAAGTGGCGACAATCCGTACGTTATCGGCGACGAATGGATTGCAAATCGCGCAGCAAATCACAGGTGATTCATCAGAGCAATTTTTCAAGAATTTAGAAGATAGCCTGGCGCGCGGCAATAGAGTTATTACAATTGACAGCCGTCTGCCCTTCACATTAGACGGTCAAACAATTGCCAAATTATCGGACTATTTAACTGAATATTCGTTTAAGTTTATTATAAAAGACGGAAATGACCCACTTCTGCAAGTGTTCAATATTATCGAAGAAGGCAAGAGGGAAAAGGTAGAAGGCTATATTATAAGCAAGAATGCAATTGATTTAGCGGATTACCCCAACGTCCGTACATCAGTAGCAAATACAATTACCTATCACAATGACGGTGCAAATGCTGTACAGGAATTGGCCATTGCCCTTGCTATTGCGGCAAAGCAATTAAAAGAGGCTGAATCTTATGAAAAGTTTGCTGCAAATTTCTTTGTGAACTTCGCGATCGATACGCAGTTCTTTGCGGAAATAGCGAAGCTTCGTGCCTTCAAAGTACTATGGAAAGCATTCGCAGCCGGAGTCGGAGCGGAGGCAATCGCAGTACCGATTGTTGCTGAAACATCAGTGCGCAGCTTCTCGAAGGTTGATGTCTATGTAAACTTATTACGGGCCGGAAATGAGGCATTTGCAGGCGCAATTGGTGGAGCAGACGTATTTACAGTGCATCCGCATGATGTATTGTCCAAACCTACTGCCACATCAACGCGCATTGCGCAAAATGTGCTGCTGGTCATCAATGAAGAATCACAGGTATTGAATGTCTTGGATCCGGCAGGCGGTTCATATTTCATTGAATCCTTGACGGCAGATTACGTAAAAGCGGCTTGGGCGTTATTCCTGGAGATTGAGGAAGCTGGCGGTATCGATGCCTATGCGGCTACATTGGCGGGGCAGGTTGCGGAAGTTTACGAACAGCGCATCAAGGAAGTGGAAACACGCAAACATTCCCTGATTGGCACAAACATTTACGCAAATCCGGTAGATGAATTGCCAACGGAGGAAAATGCTCAGTTTGCGGATGTAAAACGTCTGGCCGTTCCATTTGAAAACTTGCGTAAGGAGTTTTCAGCAGCGAATAACCGAATCGCCATCCTGACTTTTGGAGAGTTAAAGAACTTCAAACCACGTGCTGACTTTGTGGCAGGATTCTTTAATACGGCAGGCATCACGCCGGACCAATCAGGTGCTATCGATTCAATCGATGCAGCAAAAGCCTGGTTGGCACAGGCAGATTACAATTACATCTGTATAGCTGCAACGGACGAGGATACAAAGGTGCTAGTCCCTGCGCTTCTTGCCGACAAGCCGCCCCATATTGTTTTGGATGCAGCCGGTAAGTTCAAGGAAGAAGCGGAAGCTTGGACATCTCAAGGCTTAAACGGCTTTATCTTCGCCGGGCAAAACATTGTGGAAAAATTAAATACAGTAGCTGCTAGCATGAAGGAGGTACAACTATGAACGCAAACTTTAAATCGGTTGTAATCGAAGACGTGCTACAAGCAGAACAAGTAGAAGCAACTGGCACATTTCTAACAAACGAAGGCATCGAAGTGAAATCTGTCTACAATGAAGAAGATGTGAAAGATGTAAAACATACGAAAGATGTAGCCGGCATTGCACCAAATACACGCGGCCCTTATCCGACGATGTATGTCGCTCGTCCTTGGACGGTACGTCAATATGCAGGTTTCTCGACAGCAGAAGAATCAAATGCATTTTACCGCCGCAATTTAGCGATGGGACAGAAAGGGCTATCGGTAGCGTTCGACTTGGCGACGCACCGCGGCTATGACTCGGACCATCCACGCGTAACAGGTGACGTTGGGAAAGCCGGTGTTGCCATCGACTCCGTAGAGGATGCAAAGATTTTGTTCGACGGCATCCCACTTGATCAAATGTCCGTATCGATGACAATGAACGGGGCGGTATTGCCTGTCCTGGCGTTCTATATCATCGCAGCGGAAGAGCAGGGCGTCACACCTGACAAACTGGCAGGTACAATCCAGAATGATATTTTAAAAGAATACATGGTACGGAATACGTACATTTATCCGCCGGCAATGTCGATGAAAATCATCGCCGACATCTTTGAATATACATCCAAATTCATGCCGAAATTCAACTCGATCTCCATCTCGGGCTACCATATCCAAGAAGCGGGTGCAACAAACGACATCGAGCTTGGCTATACGCTTGCGGATGGTCTGGAATATGTACGCACAGGTTTACAAGCAGGCATCGACATCGACAAGTTTGCACCGCGTTTGTCATTCTTCTGGGCAATCGGCATGAACTACTACATGGAAGTGGCGAAAATGCGTGCAGGCCGTCGCATCTGGGCGCAAATGATGTCGACATTTGATCCGAAAAACAGCAAATCGCTGGCATTGCGTACACACTCTCAAACGTCAGGCTGGTCTTTGACGGAGCAGGATCCATTTAACAATGTAACACGTACATTGATCGAGGCGAATGCTGCTGCGATGGGGCATACACAATCACTTCATACAAACGCTTTAGATGAAGCGATTGCCCTGCCAACCGACTTCTCTGCACGCATTGCACGTAATACACAGCTGTTCCTGCAAGAGGAAACAGGCATGACGAAAGTCATCGATCCATGGGGCGGCTCTTACTATGTAGAAAAATTAACAGAAGAGCTACAAGGAAAAGCTTGGGAATTAATTGAGGAAATCGAGGAGCTGGGTGGTATGGCAAAAGCGATCGATACAGGCTTACCAAAAATGAAGGTTGAAGAAGCAGCAGCAAAACGCCAGGCAAAAATCGACTCGAAGGCAGAAACGATTGTGGGCGTAAACCAATATCGTTTGACAGAGGAAGAGCCGATCGACATTCTTGACATCGACAATACAGTTGTACGCCAGAAGCAAATCGAGCGCCTGGAAAAAATGAAGGCTGAGCGTAATGAGGAAGAGGTACAAAAGCATTTGGCCCGCTTAACGAAAGCAGCGGAAGACGGTTCTGAAAACTTGCTTGCTGTAGCGGTTGATGCCGCTCGTGCTCGCGCATCTTTAGGGGAAATTTCTGATGCAATCGAAAAAGTATCCGGTCGTCATAAGGCAGTAATCCGTTCAATTTCAGGTGTGTACTCTTCAAACTTTGCGGATGATGAGCAAATTGCGGAAGTAAAACAAATGACGGAAGAATTTTTAGAGAACGAAGGGCGTCGTCCTCGTATCCTGGTCGCAAAAATGGGGCAGGACGGACATGACCGCGGGGCAAAAGTCGTGGCAACGGCTTATGCAGACCTCGGTTTTGACGTCGATATTTCTCCGCTATTCATGACGCCGGCTGAAACGGCTCAAATGGCAGTGGAAAACGATGTACACTGTGTGGGTGTATCTTCGCTGGCAGCGGGACACAAGACACTGGTGCCTGAATTGATTGCTGAATTGAAAAAATTAGGCCGCGAAGATATCATCGTCATTTGCGGCGGCGTTATTCCGGCGCAAGACTATGACTTCCTATACGAAGCTGGAGCAAAGGCAATCTTCGGTCCTGGTACGGTCATTCCGGTAGCGGCTCAGAAATTGATTGAGGAAATCTACAAACAGTTGGGCTACGAGGAAGTGGTCAACTAATGGAATACTTTAAAGGGATGGAAGATAAAGGCTTAATCGTAATGGAAGGCGTGAAAGGTGGTCATGATGGTATGGGTCAGTCGGCACCGAAGCGATTCCGTAAGAAAAAGCAAGAACAGCTTGATATCCCTGCCCTGGCAAGTGAAGTGCGTGCAGGTGTACGTACTTCGCTGTCCAAGGCGATTACGCTTGTCGAAAGCTCCAATATTGAGCACAAGGAGCGGGCGCAGGACCTACTGCAGGAGTTGCTCCCTTATACAGGGAACAGTATCCGCATAGGCATCACAGGTGTGCCGGGTGCCGGGAAGTCCTCCTTCATCGAGGCATTCGGTACGATGCTGTGCCAGATGGGCAAAAAGGTGGCGGTGCTTGCCATTGACCCAAGCTCCTCCTTATCCGGCGGGAGCATTTTGGGTGACAAAACACGTATGGAGGAGCTTGTCCGGCAGGATAACGCTTTTGTCCGCCCATCACCTTCAGCAGGTACGCTGGGCGGCGTCCATAAGAAGACTCGTGAAACGATGCTCATTTGCGAGGCGGCAGGCTATGACGTCATCTTGATTGAAACGGTCGGCGTCGGCCAAAGTGAGACATATGTACGCGGCATGGTCGACTTCTTCCTGCTGCTCGTCCTAACAGGTGCAGGGGATGAGCTGCAAGGGATGAAGAAAGGAATCATGGAATTGGCCGATGCCATCCTGGTCCATAAGGCAGACGGTGATAATATCCGCCCTGCACGCAGGACCGTTCAGGAATATAAGCAAATTCTGCACTTCCTGCAGCCATCTACACCAGGCTGGGTCAGCACATCGCTTGCTGTCTCCTCAATGGAAAAGACAGGTCTTCAAGAAGTGTGGGGGATGTTGGAGGAATTCGAACAAACAATCAAAAAATCGAATTATTGGACAGTGCGCCGTCATGAACAGACCCGTGACTGGTTCCATTCGATGATTACGGACCATCTGATTGATTCGTTTTACCAAAATCCATCCCGAAAAGTGCAGGTGCGAGATTTGGAGGAGGCCATTTTACATGGCCGTCTCACCGTCACACAAGGTGTGAATCAACTATTTGATGAAAAGCAAGGATAAATCTAAATCGCTATGAAACAATCGATTCTGTAAGAAAGTCCTTTGCAACACCTGGATGAACTTGCTATGATAAAATGGTATTGTGAAAGGAGCGATAATCGATGAATATGGACTACGATTTATTCATGCAGCAAATTACAACAACAGCTCGTGCTGAAATGGAAGCGGCGGGCTATGAACAATTACGTACACCGGAAGAGGTGGAAGAGGCGTTTAGCCGTCCGGGAACTACACTTGTGATGGTGAACTCCGTATGCGGCTGCGCAGGAGGCATTGCCCGTCCAGCGGCAGCATCATGCGTTCATTACGACAAACGTCCGGACCATTTGGTGACTGTTTTTGCAGGACAAGATAAAGAAGCGACAGCGGCTGCACGCTATCATTTTGGTGAGGATCATCTGCCGTCTTCTCCGTCATTCGTTCTATTGAAGGATGGTCAGGTAGTTGCTGAAGTCGGCCGCCATGAAATTGAAGGTCATGACCCTGTCAGCGTGGTAACGAACCTGCAGGGCTATTTCGAAGAATACTGCGAAGAAGTATAATTGCTTATTGCTGTGGGTCCTGGGTCAACAGGGCCCTCACCAATAGCTTAAGGGAGAGCGGTCGATGAAAAAATTCTCAATCGGCTATCGCACATTAAAAACGGCCCTCGGTGCTTCTATAGCGATAGCAATCGCCCAGTATTTTGATTTGCAATTCTTCAGTGCTGCCGGGATATTGACAATTCTTTGTGTACAGCCGACGAAAAAAAAGTCTGTCCATGCCGTATACACCCGTGTCGTCGCAAGCATCATCGGCATTATTCTTGCATACGTATTTTTCGAAATATTTGGATATCACCCGATTATTCTAGGCTTCATGCTCCTATTATTTATACCGACCATTGTTTCGTTCAAAGTCTCAGCAGGATTTGTTTCAAGCGCTGTGATTATCATGCATATCTATTCCGTAGCAGACTTCACACTGGAGCTTCTCTACAATGAGCTCGCACTAATGGCAATCGGCTATTCAGTCGGATTGCTGGTTAATATGTATATGCCGGATATTCAGCCGGAACTGAACTATTACCGCGAGAAAATAGAGGATCTTTACAAAAAAATATTTTCTGAAATTGCGAAATATTTAAAGGAAGGCGATACGCTTTGGGACGGAAAGGAGCTTGTTGAGGCAGTTGATATATTAAATAAGGCAAAGGCGCTCGCATTCCATGATGTAGAAAACCATCTTACCCGAAAAGAGAATCTTTATTATCTTTATTTCGATATGAGGGAGAAGCAGCTGGAAATTATCGAGAGGGTGCTGCCGCAAATTACTGCCCTGCCTGTTATAGTACAACAAGCAGAATTGGTTTCTGTCTTTATGGACGATTTAAGTGAAAATGTGCATTCTGGAAATACTGCAAGTCATTATAGAGAAAAGTTGGAAGATGTAAAAGTGGAGTTTGCGAAGATGCCGTTGCCGGATGACCATCAAACATTTTTGGCGATGGCGGCCTTGTACCAGTTCATTGAGGAAATGGATGCCTACCTGGCGATCAAGCAATCTTTCAAGGGCATGAAATGAAAAAA
Source organism: Lysinibacillus sp. (assembly GCA_051874195.1). Taxonomy (GTDB): domain Bacteria; phylum Bacillota; class Bacilli; order Bacillales_A; family Planococcaceae; genus Lysinibacillus_B. The sequence goes on from JBJEFP010000232.1 coordinate 42,728, forward strand.
AGATGGATGCTTCTGCACCCACCTTATCCGATCATCGCCACACCCATTGCAATCGTTGAAATTAGCATGATGATGACCATTGTATAGACGACAATCTTTTGGACTTTTTTATTGCTCATTGAACTCGCTCCTTCTTTTATCTTTAAATAGTGTATCAAATTTCAAAAAATTCTCAAGTAGTATCATTAAGTCTAGGTGGCTGATGCCGCTTTTAAGAGGGGTTTTTATAATGGAAAAAGTAGACCATATTGGAATCGCAGTAAAAAATCTTGATGAACGCATTACATATTACACGGAGACGCTCGGACTGAAGTTGTTGAAAGTGGAAGAAGTAGAGTCCCAGCAGGTGAAGGTGGCATTCATTGATGCAGGCAACGTGAAAATCGAGCTGTTGGAGCCGATGAGTGAAAAAAGTGCCATTTACGGCTTTTTGGAAAAGCGCGGTGAAGGAATTCACCATGTTGCATTTGGTGTAACGGGAATCCGTGAACGTATGGCTGAGTTGAAGGAGAAGGGAGTTCGCCTTCTTTCGGAAGAGCCTGGCCCGGGAGCTGGAGGCGCTGAGGTAGCGTTCTTGCATCCGAAAGATTCTTTTGGCGTACTATACGAGCTATGTGATAAAAGTGGAAAAGGGGAACAGAAATGATGACGATTACTCTAGACATGTTTGACAAAATCAATGAACTATATGACCGTAAAGGGATTATTGAACGCGGCGGCGGTGACGCGCGTATTGAAAAGCAGCATGAAAAAGGGAAGATGACTGCCCGTGAGCGCATCGACATGCTTCTTGATGAAGGCACTTTCGTTGAAATCAACCCATTCATCACACACCGTACTGTAGACTTCGGCATGGACAAATTAGAGGGGCCTGGCGATGGAGTTGTAACGGGCTTCGGTAAAATCAACGGCCGTAACGTCTACCTGTTCGCGCAGGACTTCACTGTATTCGGCGGGGCGCTTGGCGAAATGCATGCGAAAAAAATCGCGACAGTAATGGATTTGGCAGCTAAAAATGGCACGCCATTCATCGGCATCAACGATTCAGGCGGCGCGCGTATTCAGGAGGGTGTACTTTCATTAGATGGTTATGGTCACATCTTCTACCGCAACTCCATCTATTCGGGTGTAATCCCGCAAATCTCCGTCATCATGGGACCTTGTGCGGGAGGAGCTGTTTACTCACCGGCCATCACCGACTTTATCTTGATGGTGGATAAAACATCACAAATGTTCATTACTGGTCCGAAAGTAATTGAAACGGTAACAGGTGAGAAGATTTCTTCTGAAGGGCTTGGCGGTTCGAAGGTGCATAATGCTGTATCTGGTAACGCCCACTTCCGCGCAGCAAATGAAGAAGAGGCGATTAAGCAAATTCAGGACTTATTATCTTACTTACCGCAAAACAACAAAGAAAAAGCACCGAAGGCAGAATATGCTGCAGGAGACGAGTACCGCTCAGAGCTTGTGGATGTAGTGCCGATCGACCAAACGAAATCCTATGACGTGCGTAAAGTAGTTGAGCTTGTGGTGGACGAAGGTTCATTCATGGAAGTACAAAAAGAATTTGCGAAAAACATCGTAGTCGGATTTGCACGCATTGCCGGGGAATCAGTCGGCCTTGTATGTAACCAGCCAAAGTTCCTTGCAGGTGGTCTGGATATCGATTCATCCGATAAATTGGCACGCTTTGTCCGTACATGTGATGCATTCAACGTACCGGTCATCACATTTGAAGACGTATCCGGCTTCTTCCCGGGCGTTAAACAAGAGCACGGAGGCATCATCCGCCACGGTGCGAAAATCCTTTATGCTTACTCGGAAGCAACAGTACCAAAAATCACTGTCATCCTGCGTAAAGCATACGGCGGTGCATATGTAGCATTGAACTCGAAATCAATCGGGGCCGACCTTGTATTCGCATGGCCGAACGCTGAAATCGCGGTAATGGGTGCTGCTGGTGCGGCAAACATCATCCATGCCGGTGAAATTGCCAAATCGGCGAATCCGGAAGCGACGCGTGCTCAGAAAATCGAAGAGTACAAAGAGAAATTTGCAAATCCATATGTTGCAGCATCTCGCGGTATGGTGGACGATGTCATCGATCCGCGCGAAACACGCATCAAGCTGATCCAGGCGTTGGATATGCTTTCGACAAAGCATGAAGACCGTCCATATAAAAAGCACGGCAACATTCCTTTGTAATATTAGATATAATGTTAAATCGCCCTCTTTCGTGGAGGGCGATTTTTACTTTCTGCAGAGCGCTGGATGAATCTTGCCCTA
>JBJEFP010000233.1:0-5060 GCA_051874195.1 Lysinibacillus sp.
AAAGAAAAACCAGCAGCCGAAGCTACTGGTACTAACTTATTCATATTTTTTAAATAAAAGACTTGCATTATGTCCGCCAAAGCCCAATGAATTGCTCATGGCATACTCGATGTCGGCCTGGCGTGCCTCATTCGGTACATAATCAAGATCACATTCCGGATCAGCCTCTTGCAGATTGATTGTCGGCGGCAAAATGCCCTCTTTCAGTGCCAGTACCGTGAAGATTGCCTCTACACCGCCCGCAGCGCCCAATAGGTGGCCCGTCATGGACTTCGTCGAACTCATCGCCAGCTTATAGGCATGTTCTCCGAATACGGTCTTTACTGCCTGCGTTTCGAACTGATCATTATAAGGCGTACTTGTACCATGCGCATTGATGTAGCCTACCTGAGAAGGATCTACAGCCGCCGTCGACAACGCCATCGCCATGGCACGCGCCGCCCCCTCGCCTTCCGGACCAGGAGCCGTAATATGATGCGCATCCCCTGTAGATCCGTAGCCGAGCACCTCGGCATAGATTTTCGCCCCACGTGCCTTGGCATGCTCCAGTTCTTCCAGAATCAGTATCCCGGCACCTTCCGAAATGACGAAGCCGTCACGGTTTTTGTCGAACGGACGTGAAGCGGTGGCAGGATCGGGATTGGTCGTCAAGGCCGTATTGGCACAGAAGCCGGCCAATGCCATATTGACGATCGGGGCCTCGGCTCCGCCGGTCACCATCACATCCGCATCGCCTCGCTCGATGACCTTGAAGGCATCACCGATGGAATTCGTCCCTGATGCACATGCCGTCACGGAGCAGGAGTTAGGCCCCTTCGCCCCAAGATAGATGGATACCTGGCCGGATGCCATATCCGGAATCAGCATCGGAATGAAGAACGGGCTTACGCGTCTTGCCCCGCGCTCCTGGAACGTCAGGAACTGCTGCTCGTACGTTTCCATTCCGCCGATGCCTGACCCGATCCAGACGCCGACCCGATGTGCATTCCCTTCGTTGATTTCCAACCCTGAATCCTGATGCGCCATCAGGGCAGAGGCAAGTGCATAATGCGTGAAGCGGTCCATCTTACGCGCTTCCTTCCGCTCTACATATTGCTCAATGTCGAAGTCCTTTACTTCCGCCGCGACTTTGGCAGTGAATTTCTCTGCATCCACCCGTGTCAGCGGACCGATGCCTGATTTCCCCTCTTTCACCCCCGACCAAGTCTCTTCGGCTGTATTCCCCAAAGGTGTCACAGCACCGATTCCTGTTACTACTACCCTGCGTTTCATACATAGTCCCCCTTCTTTATTTTCCCCATCTGATGGTTACGGCGCCCCATGTCAGTCCGCCTCCGAACCCGACAAGCACCAGAATGTCGTCATCCTTTATTTTTCCTTGTTCCAGCTCCTCGATCATGGAAAGGCCGATTGAAGCAGCCGATGTATTGCCGTATTTATGAACGGTTTTGGACATCTTTTCCTCCGGCAGGCCAAGTCGCTCGCGTGCAGCCTCCATGATTCGGATATTGGCCTGGTGCGGAATCAGGAAATCGCAGTCCTCTTTCTGCAAGCCTGCCTTTTCCAGTACAGAAACGGCCGATTCCCCCATCTGGCGCACCGCGAATTTGAACACTTCACGGCCATTCATGTAGATGTGCTGGCTGTCATTCAAGAATAGATGCTTCCCACCGGAGCCATCCGCACCCAGCTCATAGGAAAGGATGCCGCGCCCTTCCGACACTTTCGAAACGATGGCGGCACAGGCCGCATCTCCGAACAATACGGCGGTATTGCGGTCTTCCCAGTCCGTCAGCTTCGATAATTTTTCAACACCTACTACTAATATATATTCATAACTGTTGTTTTCTACGAATTGCTTGGCCGTGACAAGCCCGTAAATGAAGCCCGAGCATGCGGCCGAAATATCCATTGCCGCACATCGCACTCCGAAATGGTCGGTCAATTGGCAGGCTACGCTTGGAAACGCCCGATCCGGAGAAACGGTCGCCACCATAATCAACCCCAGCTGTTCAGGTGTAATTCCTGCATTCTCCATCGCCTTCTCCGCAGCACGGATTGCCATATGCGATGTAGGTTCATCATCCGCTGCAATGTGTCTTTCCTCTATCCCTGTTCTCGTACGAATCCATTCATCCGATGTATCAAGCATTTTTTCCAGGTCTGCATTCGTCAGCACCTTTTCCGGCACATATTTTCCCAATCCTATAATGCCTGCATTCATCCAACATCCCCCTCTGCTTTTAACACTAACGATTAGTAGTTGGTCATAATTATAGCTCACAAAAAAACATTATACAATGCTAAATTTTCCGGACCGTTCATGAAATGTTTAAAAAAGTTTATTTTTCTTTTCCTAAAACGTATGGTATGATAATGAGGGTGTAATTAGATAATAAGATTCCATAACGTTTGATAGAGGTGAAAATGATGCAATACATTATGACATTTGTATGGTCATTACTACTGATTTCTATGTTGAACTACGTAGTAAGTTCAGTAATGAATGTACCATTCGAGTTCATGACTGGTGTAATCGTTTCTGTAGCATTCTCAGTAATTGTTTTAATTATCGCTGCGGTGATTCCGAACGGTCCAGTAGAACACGCTGATCATCACTAATTAGAAGGCGCTCCAACAGGGGGCGTTTTTTTTATTTTGTGAAAAGATAAGAAAAACGCCCCGTAAAAGTCAGATCAACGTCCAACTTTTACGGGGCGGTCATTGTTCAATTAGCGGTTGCTCCTCTTCTTACGGCTTCCCGTTGCGGTCCCAGAAGCGGGCTTCCGTCACTGCCTCAATATAGGCATCGATGTTGTTTTGGACGACACCGGCACCTGCTACGCCTTTAAGGCCTGTCAGGATGTCGCAGCCATCATTCAAGGCACCGATTGGTTTATAGTGTAGGAAAGCCTCCTCCACGAAGTCCGGCACCTCTTTTGCAAAGAGCGGCGTCTTGCCATCCTTGCTTGCAACCAGCACGGCATCGAACAAGACGGAATCGGCCGTCAGCAATGTATGCTTGACCTCCAGCTCCGTACCATCCTCACCCACTATCTTTCCGTGGTGGTCGCTGACGATTTCAGGCATCGTTCCCTTGCTCTTCAGCGTCTGCAGCCATAATGGCAGATCCTTCGAGAATCCATCAGCCGCCAGTACCGCGATTTTACGTGTATCCGGCTTTTTCACCGTATTCATCTGGCTGAGCGCAGGCGACACTTTGTCCGTAAGAACCGGCTTCACCGACGGGACAGGAAGACCCAGGTTTTCCGCCACCGCCGTTACCAACTCATGGCTGACGTTCGAGAACATTTCAAGCACCTGAATGCGGATGGACTCCGTTTCACATTTACCAAGCTCAAAGCTGAATGCATTGATCATATGCTGCTTCTCCACATCCGACATACTGTTCCAGAACATCGTTGCTTGCGTGAAATGGTCATTGAAGCTTTCACTGCGTGCCCGGATTTTATGACCTTCCACCTTCTCCTGATAATGCTCGTAGCCGCCGTTTTCAGCGGATACTGGATGCGGCGTATTGTTGGCCAGGCTGTTTTTCGAATAGCTTACCCGTCCGACATTGATCGTCTGGCGGCCGTAGCCATCGCGCTGGTTGTTATGGAACGGACATACCGGGCGATTGATTGGCAGCTCATGGAAGTTCGGTCCTCCCAGGCGGATCAGCTGTGTATCTGTATACGAGAACAAGCGGCCCTGTAGGAGTGGATCATTCGTAAAGTCGATTCCCGGAACGACATGGCCCGGATGGAAAGCGACCTGCTCCGTTTCAGCAAAGACATTGTCTACATTGCGATTCAATGTCATTCGGCCGACACGCTGCACCGGCACATCCTCTTCTGGCCAGACTTTTGTCGGATCCAGTACGTCGAAATCGAACTTGAATTCATCCGCCTGCGGAATGATCTGCAAGCCCAACTCCCACTCAGGGTAGTCTCCGTTCTCAATTGCCTCATATAAATCACGACGGTGGAAATCCGGGTCCTTCCCGTTGATTTTCTGCGCTTCATCCCAGCATACGGAATGAACACCCAGCAGCGGTTTCCAGTGGAATTTCACAAAGAAGGATTCCCCAGCCGAATTGACAAGACGGAATGTATGCACACCGAATCCTTCCATCATGCGATAGCTTCGCGGGATGGCACGGTCACTCATCGCCCACATGATCATATGGGCACTCTCCTGGTTGTTCGCAATAAAGTCCCAGAATGTATCATGAGCGGTCGCTGCCTGCGGGATTTCATTGTGGGGCTCCGGCTTCAAGGCGTGGATCAAGTCCGGGAATTTGATGCCGTCCTGAATGAAGAAGACGGGAATATTATTGCTGACTAAGTCGTAGTTGCCTTCTTCCGTATAGAATTTCACCGCAAACCCTCGTGCATCGCGCGGAACATCAGCAGAGCCCCTTGATCCGGCCACTGTGGAAAAGCGAACGAATACCGGCGTCTTTTTCGTTGGATCCGTCAAAAACTTGGCACGTGTATAGCGCTCCAGAGATTCATAGACTTGGAATTCTCCATGTACGCCATATCCCCGAGCATGGACGATTCGTTCCGGAATACGTTCATGGTCGAAGTGCGTCATTTTTTCACGGAAGTGGAAGTCCTCCATAAGCGTCGGTCCACGGTCTCCCGCTTTAAGTGAAAATTCATCGTTCGCCATTTTCAAGCCTTGATTTGTTGTCAATATTTTTCCTTCATCAACTGCATGGTATTGTTTAAGCTGTTCTACTTTCTCATTCGAATTCCTTTTTGAATCTTTTTCCATCAAACTGTTCCCCTCCTCGAAATTCTCTACTATTCTTTCTTCCTTTTTCCCGTAAAAAATAAACAAAAAAAACTACCGGAAAATGATTCCGATAGTTTCCCTTACCTATTTATAACGGCGTTCCGAAGCGGAAGTCGACTTTGTATGCTCCGGATTTTCCTCATCCTTCACCTTGTCATTCAACTCTTCCATCGGCACTGGATCGACATGCTTCATATCATCATGCATATCAAACAGACTCTCTTTTTCTGTATCCAGCATATCCGGGTTGTCCA
>JBJEFP010000233.1:5160-7447 GCA_051874195.1 Lysinibacillus sp.
TCATGCATATCAAACAGACTCTCTTTTTCTGTATCCAGCATATCCGGGTTGTCCAATTTACCTTGTTGCAGTTTTTTATCCTTACCGTTTCCTTCGCGTTTTTCCATGTTGCACGCCTCCTTTTTTAATTACATACCCCAAGGAGGCGCGAACCTAACTTACTTTATGGTGACTTCTCCATCTTTCAGCACCAATTCAATGGAACCGCCTGGCCCCACTTCACCACGCAGCAGCTCTTTTGCCACCGCTGTTTCCAGATGACGCTGTACAAACCGTTTCAACGGCCGTGCTCCGAATTGCGGGTCTGCGCCATGCTCCACCACATAATCGATGACCGCATCATCCACGACAAGCTTGATTTCCTGCTCAGCCACCCTTTTTGCAAGCTGATCTACATATTTCCGTACGATGGCATGGAAATGAGTAGGGGAAAGGGCATGGAAGGTGATGATGTCGTCCACCCGGTTCAGCAGTTCCGGCTTGAAGTGCTGGCGAAGGGCCATCATGATCAAATCTTCCGTTTCCTGCTGGTCAGTCGGATTCAATAAATATTCCGAACCGATATTGGATGTCATGATGATGACAGTGTTAGAGAAGTTCACCAGCCGTCCCTGTGAATCCGTAATCCGCCCATCATCCAAAATTTGCAGCAGGATATTCGCCACATCCGGATGTGCCTTTTCGATTTCGTCGAGCAGGACAACCGAATATGGATTGCGGCGTACCGCCTCCGTCAGCTGACCGCCCTCCTCATAGCCGACATACCCGGGAGGTGCCCCGACAAGACGGGAGACGCTGTGCTTCTCCATATATTCACTCATATCGATGCGGATGAAATGTTCCTCGGAATCAAACAGCTGGGCAGCGAGTGCCTTCGCAAGCTCTGTTTTCCCTACGCCAGTCGGTCCTAGGAACAGGAAGGAGCCGATTGGTTTTGACAGATCCTTGATGCCCGAACGCGCACGCCATACTGCCTCTGTTACAAGGGAGACGGCCTGATCTTGCCCCACAACCCGTTCATGGAGCGTTTCCTTCAGACGGAGCAGCTTTTCCCGTTCTCCTTCCACCAGCTTCGTCACAGGAATGCCGGTCCAGCGGGAGACGATGGAGGCGATTTCTTCCTCCGTCACTTCTTCCCTCAGAATGCGGTGGTCGGCGGTCTTTGTAATTTCCCCTTCCAATGCTGCGAGCTCCTTCTCCAGCGCCGGAATTTTCCCGTGTCTTAGCTCGGCCGCCTTATTCAAATCATATTTGCTTTCCGCCTCCTCAAGCTCACGGCGGTATTTATCAAGCTGCTCACGCTTTTTCTGCAGCTCCTGCAGGCCATTCTTCTCTAGCTCCCACTGCTTGCGCAGCTCATCCGAGGAGCTACGCAGATGGCCGATTTCCTCCTGCAGAGCCTCCAAGCGCTTCTTGCTCGCCTCGTCCTTTTCCTTACGCAGCGCCTGCTCTTCAATTTCCAGCTGCATAAGGCGACGCGTCACCATATCGAGCTCCTGTGGCATGGAGTCGATCTCCGTGCGGATCATCGCACAAGCCTCATCAATCAGGTCGATCGCCTTATCCGGCAGGAAGCGCTCTGTAATATAGCGGTTCGACAGCTCGGCTGCCGCAATGATGGCACGGTCATGGATACGTACACCGTGGTGCAGCTCGAAGCGCTCCTTCAGCCCGCGCAGGATTGATACCGTATCCTCAATGGATGGTTCCCGTACCAACACCTGCTGGAATCGCCGTTCAAGCGCTGGATCCTTTTCGATATACATGCGGTATTCATCGAGTGTCGTTGCGCCTATGCAATGCAACTCACCGCGTGCCAGCATCGGCTTCAGCATATTTCCGGCATCCATCGCGCCATCTGTCTTACCGGCTCCGACAATCGTATGGATCTCATCAATGAACAGGATGATGCGCCCCTCGGATTCCTTCACCTGCTTCAATACGCCTTTCAATCGTTCTTCAAATTGCCCTCTATAGCTCGCCCCGGCAATCAGAGCACTCATATCCAGTTCATATAATAGACATTCCTTCAAGCCTTCTGGTACATCCTTGCGCACAATGCGTTGCGCCAGACCTTCCACAATCGCCGTCTTACCAACACCGGGCTCCCCGATGAGCACAGGGTTGTTTTTCGTTTTGCGCGTCAGTATGCGGATGACATTACGGATTTCTTCATCGCGGCCAATCACCGGATCCATCTTGCCGTTCTTTACTTCCTCTACTAGATTGCGGCCGAATTGCTCTAATGGCGGACGGTTATCTTCTGTTTGTGTAAATTGCATGGTCT
>JBJEFP010000234.1:0-7307 GCA_051874195.1 Lysinibacillus sp.
AAGAAAGAAAATTATTGTTAACGTCTTGCTTGTTCAGTTTTCAAAGTTCATTTCGCCACCGCTCTTTCGCGGCAACTTTTATATCTTAACACTCACCGAAGTTCGTGTCAACAACTTTTTAAAAGTTTTTTCGAGTTGCTTATCCGTTCATTTACAGCAACTCTTATATATTAACAACGATACAATCGAAAGTCAATAACTTTTTAAAAACTTTCATTTTTCTCGACGCCTTGTTTCAGCGACGTTTAATAATTTAACACGTTTCTATCATTAACGCAACCCTTTTTCCTAAAAAAATTCATTCTTCTTCCCTCCTCCCTTCATCATCCTATATATGTAATATCCTTAAGCGAAAGAAAGACCCATACATAACAATTTATAAGATGTCCGGAAGAAAGGATATGCACATCAAACTCGCCATCTATGGCAGGGGGTTTGTAAAGCCGGCGGAATGTCATCCACCCTCTTTTATCTGCTGCCGTCTTATTGTGAGTGTCGCACACCTGTTATTTTACGCCCATACAGATAAGCCTCTACGTTAAGACATAAAAAAGCGATTAATACGAACACATCACAAGCTCCCCCTTCATTATCTCCAAGGATGTTGAAGTTGGTATTCAACGCTCGGAAAATAAACGAAAATAGAAGTGGATGGCCGATGATTAAAAATCCCCTCCCCCCTCTCTAACTCCATTCTGAATTTCTGCACGCCAAGAAGTACGCATTTGAATTCAAACAGTAGCATTCATTTCAATCCATCTCAAAGATACTACCGTTCTTTTGGATGCTCAAAATCGTCATTTATCGATTTCGATATACAACTTAATTAATAATAAGCGCCAAAAGCCCTTTCTGGCATTTATCCTGAAATATGTTGTATATCATTTCCGCCAATTCCCCTGCCTACGCTTGAAGAATGCCGGTTGCAAGCAGTGCAAGCCCCTTTTTGATGCAAGGCAAGCCTCTCAACTATACGTTCTAAAAAGAGGATTTCATTTGATAAAGGTGATGTTTTCTATGTTTTCTCTAGTAGGAGAAGCAAAAAGTCTAGCGAATGATTGAACATTCTCCATCAATAAAAGCAGGATATGGCCGTTAATCTCGCCAACATATCATAAGTGCGCGTTATAAATTGAATATTTGCATCAGATAAATTCATTTTATTCTTGGAAAAAGTACTCAGTCTCATAGCTAGAGCAGGTGATTTACATCAACTTATTTTGGAAAACCGCAATTTTCATCAAAAACAATTTAGTGAAACCTAATAAACTTATTATTGAGGTGAGCATGAATGTATAGCGAAGTTGTAAGGGATATTATCTTCATCTTGGAAAAGCATTTGCTGGAAGAGTGGCAATTAGAGGATTATGCAAAGAAAATAGGCTATTCGAAATTCCATTTAACAAGGAACTTCAAAAAGGAAACAGGCATGACCATCGGGGAATATATACGAAAGCGCAGGCTGGCGATGGCGGCATTGTTTTTACTGCACTCTGATTTGAGCATCATGCAGATATCTTTGGAACTGCACTTTCAATCGCAAGAAGCCTTTACACGTTCCTTTAAAGAACTATACAAGATGCCACCGGGAAAATACCGCGCACTCATGCGGACTTTACAAAGGACGGAGGAAGGGAAAATGACTGTTAGCAATCAAGTGAAGGGGTGGAGCTTAAGCGGCTCAAATCCGGAAATGTATGAAATGAAGACAGACGGCTCGGTATTCCATACAGGTTCAAAATCAGGGTATTTCGCTTCAAAGGCACCAGCTGGCGAAGGGCAATTCGGAACGATGATGCAGAGCTTCTCTGCAGAAAAGTGGCAGGGAAAACGTTTTAAGATGTCCTGTTTTATCAAAACAAAGGATACCGTAAAATGCGGGGCATGGTGCCGTGTGGATAATCACTCGGGAGATTTGCTGCAATTCGATAATATGGATAATCGCCCCATTGTCGGTACAACAGACTGGAACTACTATTCAATCGTTTTGGATGTGCCTGCAGACAGTGCATCGATTCATTTTGGCGTGTTGCTAATAGGCACAGGAGAAGTATGGACCGACAGCTTTAAATTTGAAGAGGTGGACCAAAGCGTACCGACAACGAATATGCTGGCCAATACTGAGGAATTACCGTTAGAGCCTGTCAACTTGGGGTTTGATGAGCTATGATTTTTTTAGATATCGTTGTGGACCTCATCATCATGATCTATACATCACTCGGTTTCGGGACAAATGAACACAAAATCCAAACGAAGATGGAGAAGCTCGGCAAGCAATACCCAACCGCCCTGCAGATCTATTTCGAAAACCAAACACATTTTGAAAAGGATTCCGAATTAAGTAACGCAGTTCTTTCTTTAGATATAAAGGATTCAGAAGCAACTACCTGTTTTATCCATGAAATTCAAAATAGATTTAAGGCAGCACCATTATAATAATTGGCTTTGTAGTATGGCAAAACCGCCCATTCGTCTTGCAGACCCGCTTTCACATCCGATTGCTTACAATGAAAATGAGCAATTGGATTTTTTATTATCCCGACTCTCTGATACCTCCCCAGAAAATTTTAGCGCCAAAAGAAAAAAACAGGAGGATCCAACGGGGATTCTCCTGTTCTTCATTCACTGCTCCGACGCCGGGGCAGCTCTTTGTTATGCACCGAAAATCATTCGGTCACTTCTTGTTACTTCGTTATGTGGCGCATTGTCGGGAAGAGCAATACATCACGGATTGACGCTGAATTCGTCAACAACATGATCAAACGGTCGATTCCGATGCCCAGACCACCCGTCGGCGGCATACCGTACTCCAATGCTTCGATGAAATCATTGTCCATTTCATGCGCTTCATCATTACCGGCCGCCTTTTCAGCCATTTGCGCTTCGAAGCGTTCGCGCTGGTCGATCGGGTCGTTCAATTCCGTGAAGGCATTTGCGTGCTCACGGCGTACGATGAACAATTCAAAGCGGTCTGTGAAGCGAGGGTCTTCCGGATTTTTCTTCGCAAGCGGCGAGATTTCCACCGGATGGCCTGTAACGAATGTAGGCTGCACTAATGTTTCTTCCACTTTTTGCTCGAAGAATTCATTGATGATATGTCCCACTTCATGTGCAGGCTTGATTTCTACACCATGCTCTGCAGCTAAAGCGCGCGCTTCCTCTACGGACATCGGCTGCCAGAAGTCCACACCTGTTGCTTCCTTCACGGCATCTACCATGTGTATACGTTTCCAGCCTACACCTAATTCGATTGTATCCTCACCGTATTGTACGGAAGTCGTACCTAATACTTCCTGTGCGACATGGGCAATCAGGTTTTCCGTTAAATCCATGATATCTTTATAGTCCGCATATGCTTCGTAAAGCTCGATCATCGTGAATTCAGGGTTGTGACGAGTGGAAATGCCCTCGTTTCGGAATACACGTCCGATTTCATATACCTTCTCGAGACCACCCACGATTAAACGCTTCAGGTGAAGCTCGATGGCAATACGCATGTAAAGCTCCATATCAAGTGCATTGTGGTGCGTAATGAACGGACGGGCCGCTGCACCGCCGGCAATCGTATGCAGCATCGGTGTCTCGACTTCAAGATAGCCATGGTTGTCCAGATAGTTGCGGATGGCACGAATGATTTTGGAGCGCATGATGAACGCTTCCTTGCTCTCTTCATTCGTCATTAAATCCAAGTAGCGTTGACGGTAGCGCTGTTCTACGTCTTGCAGGCCGTGGAACTTCTCAGGCATCGGGCGAAGGGCCTTCGTCAAGAATGTGAATTCCGTCGCCTTCACGGATAATTCCCCAACCTGCGTGCGGAATACGTTCCCCTTCACGCCTACGATGTCTCCAAGGTCCGCCTTGTTGAATAATTCGTATGCCTCGTCGCCTACTGCATCTTTACGCACGTAGATCTGGATTTGGCCGCCAAGGTCCTGGATGTGCGCGAAGCCGGCTTTCCCTTTGCCGCGCTTCGTCATGATGCGGCCTGCGATTACTACTTCACGCGGATTTTCTTCTAGCTGCTCTTTCGTGAACTCTTCGTTCTCAGCTTTTACTTCATTTGATAAATGCGTGCGTTCAAAACGGCTGCCGAACGGGTCCATGCCTTTATCGCGAATATCTGTCATCTTTTGGCGTCGCACCAAAAGCTGGTCGTTTAATTCTTCCATGTTTGACAAGTTTGTCACTCCTTATTTCATCATCCGCAGATATGCGGTACATTTGTCCATAATTTCTTATTGTACACAAATTCCCGCCTGTATTCATCACTTTCGGCCTAATTCCCATTAAATTATAAAAAAGAGCGTCACTAAGGTGACACTCCCTTCCTACATCGCACCGGCCTGTGCCATGCTTTCTTCTAATGCTTCGTACTCCGCTACCACACCCGTCAAAAGGGCGCGCATCTCGGCTTCCGTCTCCGCCTGGTTGATGGCATTGCGGATCTTTCCGTTTCCTCGGATGCCTTTTAAATACCAGGAGGCATGCTTACGCATCTCGCGTACCGCCACGCTTTCACCTTTCAGTTGAAGCAGACGCTCAAAGTGGAGCAGGCAGACATCGATTTTTTCCGCCGCCGACGGCTCTTCCTTCAGCTCGCCCGTCTCCAGATACTGCACGGTACGATAGATCATCCACGGATTTCCCAGCGCCGCACGTCCGATCATGACGGCATCGACGCCTGTCGTCTCCAGCATGCGCTTGGCATCCTGTGGCGTTTCCACGTCACCGTTGCCCATTACTGGAATATTGACATTCTCTTTTACCTGTTTAATGATATTCCAGTCCGCCTTGCCTTCATACATCTGTACACGTGTACGTCCATGCACGGCAACCGCCGATGCGCCGGCACGCTCCACCGCCTGTGCGTTCTCGACTGCGAAGATATGCTCCTCATCCCAGCCGACGCGCATTTTTACGGATACCGGCTTTTTGACCGCATCCACCACGGCCGCCACCATTTCATATACCTTGTTCGGGTCCAATAGAAGCCGCGCACCGGCCTCGCATTTGATGATCTTATTGACCGGGCAGCCCATGTTGATGTCAATGATATCTGCAGTTGTATTCTGGTCTACGTATTTCGCGGCCTCCACCAGCGTATCTTTATCCCCGCCGAAAATCTGCAGGGACAGTGGATTTTCCTGCTCATCGATATAAAGCATATCCAATGTCTTCTGATTGCGTTGTACAAGACCCTTATCGCTGATCATTTCAGCATATACCAGACCCGCTCCGAACTCTTTTACTGTAAGACGGAAAGCCGAGTTGCAAATGCCGGCCATCGGAGCTAGTACGACACGGTTGTCCATGACGATATCCGCAATTTGAAACGGCTTTTGCTCGTTCATCATCTTTTGTCCTCCCTAACGTTATTCACCGATCAGTTCCTGTACATCTATTTGGAGTTCGTCTGCAATTTTTTGAAGCTGCTCAGCAGTGGGGATTTTCTCGCCCCGTTCCATCCGCCCTAGAATGGTTGTAGAAACACCGATGCGTTTCGCAAACTCCACCTGCTGGATGCGCTTTAACTTTCGGAACGCACGAATTCTTCTACCGCAACGCCCTTCTTCCATCGCACGACGCCTTCTTTCCGTATATCCATTAATTCAAGTGCTTCCTGTGCCCGGCACAGCTGTCCAACAGCAGGACCGCTGATTTCCATCAACGGCACAAGGACAAACGCCCTCTCAAACATACGTTCGTGAGGTACGATCAAGCTCTCTGTTTCAATATTTTCGTGATTATAAAGCAAAATGTCAAGGTCGATGATTCGTGGACCCCATCGGAACTCACGGACACGGCCCAGCTCCTGCTCTATTCCCTGACATAGCCGGAGCATGTCAGAAGGGGATAGGCTGGAGGAAAGACGGACCGCAATGTTCAGGAAGGAAGCCTGGTCTACAAAACCGACCGGGGCAGTTTCATAAATGGAGGAAACCGCTTCAACCGTCACGTCCTTTGCTTCAGTCAGGAGCTTCACGGCAAGCTTCAGGTTGGCTTCACGGTCGCCCATGTTCGTGCCGATGGATAAATATACCGTATTCATCGGAACACACCTCGTACAATCTCCACCGCTACTTCCTTATAATGGCCGGGAATGGGCGGGTCCGGCTTGATGATTTCCACCCTGCAGCCCGTCACCTGCCCCGCGTATTGGGTAAGAATACGTCCTGCCACCTTTTCGGCGACTGCTTCAATCAGCTTGAACGGTTTCCCCTCGATCACTTCCTTGCAGATGTCGTACACGCCGACATAGCTGACTGTATCCTCCAGGTCATCCGTCCGTCCGGCTTTTTGAATATCGACCGCCAGCGAGACGGAGGCACGGAAGCGCTGGCCCAGCACCGTCTCCTCCGGCAGAACGCCATGGTAGCCGAAAAATTGCATATCTCTCAAATGAATGTAATCCATAGTTAAATCCTCCCCCTAATGACGAGGCGCCAGTTCGCCCTCGACCATGAATTTGCCGACAAGCGCATCCATCACTTTCACAGTACGCGCCACTTCCTTGACATCGTGAACGCGCATCAAATGGCACCCCTTCATGACGCCATAGGCACACGTGGCAGCCGTGCCTTCCACACGCTCATCCACCGGCAGATCGAGGATCGAACCGATCATACGCTTACGGGAAGTCGCCAGAAGGACGGGATAGCCCATTGCAGACAGCTCGTCCAGGCGCTGCATCGTCTCAATGCTCTGCTCCAGGTTTTTCGCAAAGCCGATGCCCGGGTCCAGGATGATATGCTCATCCGGGACGCCTGCCTGCTTGGCGATGGCAATGCTCTCCTCGATATCTTCCATGAAGCCTTTCCAGTAATCGCTGTACGGCTCACTGCTCCGGTTATGCATCAAAATAATCGGCACATTGTATACTGCAGCCACTGCAGCCATTGCAGGATCTGCCTTGGCGCCCCAGATGTCGTTGATCATGTGGGCGCCTGCCTCGATTGCCGCCCGGGCCACCGCCGATTTGTACGTATCGATGGAGATGATGGCGGGCACTTCGCG
This sequence comes from Lysinibacillus sp., assembly GCA_051874195.1. Lineage (GTDB taxonomy): Bacteria > Bacillota > Bacilli > Bacillales_A > Planococcaceae > Lysinibacillus_B. The sequence goes on from JBJEFP010000234.1 coordinate 7,015, forward strand.
CAGCAATGCCTTGATGACCGGCACGACACGCGCCATTTCCTCCTCATCTGAAATGCGTTCATAGCCGGGACGCGTCGATTCGCCGCCGACATCGATGATTTTCGCCCCGTCCGCCACCATCTTCTTCGCCTGCTCCACGGCAGCCTCCACCGAGTTGTATTTGCCGCCGTCTGAAAAAGAATCCGGCGTGACATTCAAAATGCCCATGATGTAGGTCTCTTTTGTATAGTCTAGTGTTATACCGTTTAATGTAATCGGTTTTGGATAATGTTGCAGCATCTTCATTCTCCCTT
>JBJEFP010000235.1:0-7276 GCA_051874195.1 Lysinibacillus sp.
AACCCGCTAAAACACAAAAAAGCCCTCATCCCCTAAAAGGGACGAGAGCTACCCGCGTTGCCACCCTAATTGAACAGGCGACTATTGCCTGCTCCACTTATCAAATAACGGCTTTTCAACCGGCCTTGGCCTACTCAAATCTTCAGCCAGGCAACTCCAGGACGGATTCACAAGTGCTTTTACCGGCTTCCACCAACCGCCGGCTCTCTAGAAAAAACATGCTTGCTACTATTTCCCATCATCGTATTACCAATTATAAATTTTAACCCTAATTTACTATAGCTGCTCGCATTTTGCAAGTTCTAGTTCCAATCGATTTGTTATACTGTTGGTAGCAAAAAGGAACAAGTAAGGAGATTACAAATGGAACTGCTATTTTTGACGCTTGATAAGGAGGATGAACGGCCGCTTTATGAACAGCTCTACCTGAATGTAAAGCAGGCCATTATCCGCCAAGATATCCCGACCGGCACGAAATTGCCTTCAAAGCGGCAGCTCGGTGATTTTTTGAACATCAGCCAGACGACGGTCGAGCTTGCATACGGACAGCTGCTTGCGGAAGGCTATATCATCTCCAAGCCACGTATCGGCTATTTCGCAGAGGCGATCGACGAGCTGCCATATGTGGAGAAGGACATGCCATTAGCTGTACCCTTGGCCGATGCGCCCGCCTCCTATCGGTTCGACTTCTCTCCGGGGAAGATTGATGAGGACGGATTTCCGTTCCATCTCTGGCGTAAGTATGCAAGGGATATTTACGATGAATCATCGAAGCAGTTGCTCCAGCCAGGCCATCCCCAAGGCGAGTATGCGCTACGGGTCGAGATTGCCCGCTACTTGTATGAATCCCGGGGCATACAGTGCATTCCTGAGCAGATCGTCATCGGCTCCGGTACAGAGCAGCTGTTGCCCATGATTCTTCGCCTATTTAATCAGGATGTCAGGATTGCACTTGAGAATCCCGGCTACTCCGCCATCCCGCGTGCCCATATCCAGGGCCGTGCCATCCCGGTGGCCGTGGATGAGGACGGCCTGCTTGTCGATGAGCTTGAAAAGAGCGATGCGAACCTTGTGTACATTACACCGTCCCACCAATTCCCGACCGGTGCCGTACTTTCCGCCACCCGCCGAGCACAGTTATTGAAATGGGCCGCCCAAAGACAATCCCGCTATATCATCGAGGACGACTATGATAGCGAATTCCGCTATATCGGAAAGCCGATTCCCGCCCTTCAGGGATTGGATAAGGGCGACAACGTCATCTATATGAGCACCTTCTCGAAGTCGGTCATGCCATCCTTACGCGTCGCCTACTTCGTACTGCCGCTCAGCCTGCTGCCGGACTACAGGGAGGTCTTCAGCTATTATTCAGCCACTGTGCCACGCTTTGACCAGCACCTATTGGCAAACTTCATGAGGGACGGCCACTTTTCTAAGCATTTGAACCGGATGCGGAAAATATACCGGAAAAAGCATGACAAATTAATTTCCGTTCTATCACGGCACTATCCCGCTGTAAGGGTGAGCGGGGATAGCGCAGGGATGCATGTATTATTGTCTGTGCCCCATACCCAGACAGAGAAGGAGCTGCTGGAGCATGCGCGACGGGAGAAGCTCCATATCCAGCCGATTACGCGTTATATGGTGAAGCCTGTCGCCTATGAACATCCGACGTTCATTCTCGGATTCGGCGGCATTCCACTTGCACATCTTGAAGAGGCCGTGCATGCTTTGATGAAGGCGTTCGGTCATACCAATTCCACTTTGTAGTTTTTAAACCAATGGTGCAGCTGCACAAAATAGGCCAGCAGTTGAGGACCTGCCATCAGCTGGCCGAACCATGGCTTCTGGAACGATGCGCCGCCTGTGGCAGACAGCTGCTGCAGCTGTTCACGGTCAAACAGCTCATACAGGATGCTCGATGGGTCGGCCATGCATTCTGCAAGCAATGTCTGTACCGCCTTCGTGTAGGCGGGGTGATATGTCTTCGGATAGGGGTTCTTCTTCCTCCAGACAATCTCTTCAGGGAGAAGCCCTTCTGCCGCCTTCCGCAGAATGCCCTTCTCGTGCCCTCCGACCGTCTTCATCTCCCAGGGGATGTTCCATACATACTCCACCAGCTCATGGTCTGCAAACGGCACCCTGACCTCCAGGCTGGCCCCCATGCTCATCCTGTCCTTCCTCTCCAGCAGTGTCTGCATGAAGAACATATTGTTTAGATAGAACAGCTGTCCTCTTTCCTTCCCTTCATCGCTTTCCTCATATACGGCCGGCACTTCTGCAATTGCCGCCTCATATGTCTGCCGCAGGAAGCTTTCCAGCTGCAGCTTCTCACGCCAGCCCTCGTTTAATAATGCATCACGCTCTTTGATGGAGCGGATCCAAGGGAAGTAGTTGGTGTTATTAAAGAACCATGGATATCCCCCGAACAGTTCATCCGCGCATTCGCCGGACAAGGCCACGGTAAAATCCTTTTTCATCTCCTTGCAGAAGAGGAGGAGTGAGCTGTCGATATCAGCCATGCTCGGATAGTCCTTCAGCTGCATCGCCTCCAGGAGGGCATCAACCATGGCCTCCTGCGACAGGATGATTTCATGATGCTCCGTCTGGAACCTGTCACGCATCAATTGAATCCAATAGGCGTCCCTCGATACCTGAAAATCATTCTTTTGGAAGAACTTGTCGCTTTCCTCGAAGTCGACGGAGTAGGTATGCAGCACTTGCCCGTTCGCCCGGTAGTATTCTGCCGCTACCCCGGTAATGAAGCTCGAATCCAATCCTCCCGATAAAAAGGTGCACAATGGTACATCACTGACGAGCTGTCGCTCAATCGCCGACTTCAACAGCGTATGGACCTGTTCGACCGTTTCTTTCTCCCCGTGCGGATGAGGGCGGTAGGAAACATCCCAGTAGCGTACCATCTTCTTTTCATCCGGCGTTATTTTCAAGTAATGGGCTGGCTTGAGCTCTACGATATTTTTAAAGACCGTAGTGCCTGGAATACGTGACGGGCCTATGCTCAATAATCCTGCAAGACCCTGCAGATCGACCTGGGGCTTTATAGAAGGATGCTTAAGAAGCGATTTTATTTCTGAAGCAAACATTATCTCGTCTTCTCGCTCTGTATAGAAGAGCGGCTTTACCCCCAGGCGATCGCGGCATATGAACAGCGATTCCTCCTCCTCGCACCATATGGCAAATGCGAAAATGCCATTCAAATGCGCCGGACAGGCCTCCTGCCACTCAATGTAGGCCGTCAGCAGCACTTCCGTATCCGAGGTCGTCCGGAACGTGTAGCCGCGGTCTGCAAGCGTATTGCGGATCGCTTCCGTATTGTAAAGCTCGCCATTGTAGGCAATCGTGTACGTGCGTCCCCCAATCGTTTTCTGCATCGGCTGACGGCCGCCCTCCAAATCGATGACGGCCAGCCGCTGATGGCCCAGCAATGCCTTGCCGAGCGCCTTGACATTCATCTCGTCTGGTCCTCTGTGGGTCATCGTCTCCGTCATGTCCCTCATCACTTCTGCATACTCCACTAGGCTCCGCTGCCAATTAACCCATCCTGCTATTCCACACATAGTCACACTCCTTCCCCATTAGCTTATGTTTTAGGCAAATAAAAAACACACAATCCTATTTCGGAATTGTGTGTTTCTTATTTTCATATATCACTAGAACAGGCCGCCTATAAAGCCAGTGACACTGCCCCAAAGGCCGCCGAAGAAGCTGCCTACACCTTGGAAGAAGAGGGCGATGCCGCTCGCACGCTCTACGCTTTCCGTCGTCACTACATCCACTGAAAGGTCACTGCCGTCAACAAACCCATAATCAGAGCCGTCTGCACGCTCCAATACCAGCTTCCCGACAACCGTTCCTTCCTTCACTTCTCCTTCAAGCTCCTCTTTATCCAGCACAAGCTTTGGTGTATAGGCATCTTTCTCGCTTGACTTCACCAAGAACGTCAAATCTTCTTTTGTGGCAATGCCTACGCTATCTTCTTTCCCTTTTGTAACCGGGATTGTTTTCTGATCTTCAATTACATAATTAGCCGGTACCATCTCTTGTTTCGTAAATTGACCGAAACCATAATCGAATAGCTTCGCTGTTGCGTCAAACCGTGCTTTATAAGAGCCTACACCGTCTGAATCCACCGCTTTCATTACAACGGCGATCAGGCGTGTACCATTACGTTCTGCTGTACCTGTGAAGCAGTGGCCTGCAAAATCAGTCGTACCTGTCTTCAGACCGTCTACACCTTCATATTCATAAACAAGGCCAGGCAGCATGAAGTTCCAGTTGGACATCTCGATTGCATCGTCTGTCCCTTCACGAAATGTCTTTTTCGTGATTTTAGATGTTTCCAATACTTCCGGATGGTCTTTCAATAGATGGTAGGCAAGCTTTGCTACTGATTTAGCAGGCATTACGTTCTCATCTTCTGCACCTGTGCCAGCAGGGTGCATGCCGTACAAGTTCGCATTGTTTAGGCCTGTTGAGTTAACGAATTTATAGCCCTCCAGCCCCAGCTCTTCTGCCTTGGCATTCATCAGCTTCAAAAATTCCGTCTCTGTACCAGCAATTGTTTCGGCAATGGCAATTGTCGCAGCATTGGCACTGTAGATCGCCATGGCTTCATATAATTCTTGAATTGTATACGTTCCATCTGCACGAAGCGGTACATTACTTAATACGCGGTCCTGAGATACTTTATATGTATACTCTTTTACACGATATTCCTGTTCCCATGTCACTGTTCCCGCTTTGATGGCATCTAATAGCAGATACTCCGTCATCATCTTCGTCATACTAGCGATGCCGAGCGGAGTATCCGCGTTCTGCTCATATAATATCTTCCCTGTATCTGCATCAATTAAAATGGCTGCATCTACCGTTAAACCCAAATCCGTTTCCGCGCTCGCCTGTGGCATTTGTATCATCATGCTAAGCAGTAGGAGCGGAATCATTAACAAACTAACAACCTTGCTTTTTGTCTTCTTCACAAAGCTACCTCCAAATTCTTTTGTTGTCCTCGCCATTTTAACATAAACATTGTTGAGTGGGTTGTTTCCTAATAAAAAAACACTCCTTTGGCCTCAGATTTTGACGCCAAAGGAGTGGAAAAGTTCCATTACCTTAAGAATGAGAATAGTTTGGAGCTTCTTTCGTAATTTGTACATCATGTGGATGAGACTCACGTAAGCCTGCACCTGTCATTCGTACAAATTGCGATTTTTCACGCAAATACTCCAAGTCCGGTGACCCGCAGTAGCCCATGCCTGCTCGGATGCCCCCAATCAATTGGTGGATTGTATCCGCTAGAGGTCCTTTGTAAGGAAGACGGCCCTCGATCCCTTCCGGCACCAATTTTTTCGCATCTTCCTGGAAGTAGCGGTCCTTTGACCCTTTTTCCATGGCACCAAGTGAGCCCATGCCTCGATATACTTTAAAGCGGCGTCCTTGGAAGATTTCTGTTTCCCCTGGAGATTCTGAAGTACCTGCTAGAAGCGAACCGAGCATGACGACATGTCCGCCTGCTGCCAACGCTTTTACGATATCCCCTGAATATTTGATACCTCCGTCCGCGATAATGGATTTACCATATTCACGGGCAACTGTTGCTGCATCGTAAACAGCTGTAATTTGAGGAACCCCTACACCTGCCACGACACGTGTCGTACAGATGGAACCAGGGCCAATCCCTACTTTTACAACGTCTGCTCCAGCTTCATATAAAGCGCGTGTGCCCTCTGCAGTGGCAACATTTCCTGCGATGATTTCAAGTTCTGGATAAGCGGCGCGGATTTCTCTGATTGTATTCAATACCCCTTCAGAATGCCCGTGAGCTGTATCGATGACAATGATGTCCACCTGTGCTTCAACAAGCTTCTCAATGCGTACCATTGTATCCTTAGACACACCAACTGCAGCACCCACCACCAGGCGGCCATGCGTATCTTTTGCTGCATTCGGGAATTCGATGACCTTCTCGATGTCCTTAATTGTAATAAGGCCCGTCAGCTTGCCCTCTTCATCCACAATCGGCAATTTTTCGATTTTATGCTTCTGAAGGATTTTTTCCGCTTCTTCCAATGTCGTGCCGACTGGGACTGTAATCAAGTCCTCTTTCGTCATGACATCATCGATTTTTAAAGAGTAGTCATCGATGAAGCGAAGATCGCGGTTCGTAATGATGCCTACTAATTTTTGATCGTCCATATTGTTTACGATTGGAACACCCGAAATGCGGTATTTACCCATTAAATGCTCTGCATCGAATACTTGATGCTCCGGTGTCAGGAAGAATGGATTCGTAATAACGCCGTTTTCCGAACGTTTTACCTTTTCTACTTCCTCCGCCTGCTTTTCAATGCTCATGTTTTTATGAATGATTCCAAGCCCGCCTTGACGGGCCATGGAAATGGCCATTTTTGATTCCGTAACTGTATCCATGCCTGCACTTATCAACGGGATATTCAGCTTGATTTTAGGTGTCAATTGAACAGATAAGTCCACATCTTTTGGCAACACCTCTGAATGTGCTGGAACTAATAGTACATCATCAAATGTTAAGCCCTCTTTAGCAAATTTCGTTTCCCACATTTCGAAAAATTCCTCCTACGTAAAAGAATATTATTGTAAGGTTAACAACGCCATTAGCCTACTGTCAAGAACCTTACAAAAGAAAAACAATTCCGACTATTGTTGGCGAATACTTACATCATTTTTGTATTGTTAGCTATTCTACACCCCTTTACATAAAATAGCTACCATACAACTTCCGCTAAAAGAGAATGGAGACGAATACATAAAGAAAACGTTCTAAACCATTCAAATAGCGGTAAATATAAAGGAGGCCGGACTATCCAATGGGCAAAAAATTACCTGGTACGAATTATATTTCCTCGCTTTATTAAAAACGAGTAATATTTAGTTTTCCCGAAAACAGCATTTCAGATACAGGATGCCTATCTACATGAATTGTGTAAGTGATTCTAAATGAAAGAAGCTAAACAGCATTAGGAAAATTTTGTATGTATAACTGCGTAGCTACACAGATTATTGATTATGCAGATTTTGTCATACAACTACTTATAAGCTAATAGACGAGGAGTAGTCAAAAGTCCCAACTTCAAATCACTCCTCCGTATTATTAATATAGGGAGCATATAAAAATTCTCGCTTATTGAAGTTTCTCTCATCGGGCCTACCCAACTACTATCAGCCAATGACTGCGTCAGCTGCACTCGCTCTTTCAGTCACGTACACAGTACGCTCC
>JBJEFP010000236.1:0-7246 GCA_051874195.1 Lysinibacillus sp.
CTGGTCCATATACCAGGCGTCGTCGCTCCATTCTGCAGATGGAGCAAGCGAATAGGGGGCTTCTTGTGCAACAGCCGAAAGAAAGGCGCTTGTCTGATAAGCCTGTGCTTTTTCCATCTGGAAGCTTGAAAAGTGCGGACCGGAATAGGTGACGAAGCCGCAGCGTGCTGCAATGGCTGTAGCGATGGCGGTGATATCACTGAACCCGCAGAAAATCTTCGGGTTCTTACTGATCAGGTCGTAGTCGAGGTAAGGGAGCAGCTCATTACTGTTAAAGCCGCCGATGACAGTCAAAATCGCTTTCACATTCGGATCGGCGAAGGCTGTATGAACATCCTCTACACGATGTTCAATGGAAGAGGAGTGGTGAAGGTCGTCTTCGAAGATATGTTTGCCGAAGGTCACCTGAAAGCCGAGGCTCTCTAAACGGGCTTTTGCCAGTTCAATCCCTTCTATTGAAAGAATGGAGGCGCTGCGGCTTGGTGCGATGACGCGGATTTCATCACCGGGCTGAAGCTGTTGCGGTACTAGCATGGACATTGCTCCTTTACTGAGTTAATGGAAAATTTTTCTTTTTGTTTATTATAAGGAGCGTTTCATCATCTGTCTATAGAGCATAAAAAATCCCGGAAGGCAGTGATGCCTATCCGGGACAGGGTTATTGTAGAGAGAAGTGGATGGCCTCCCGCTCCTTTACATAGCGGATGCCAGCGCGTTCAATTTCCTGTAAATAGTCTTCTATATTATCATTGTAATGCATAGCATAAAGCTTGTGATGGATTTCCTCCGGGTAATAGGCGAGCACCTCCGTGAAATGGGCATGTACACCATTGAATGTAAAGCTCGTATCCTGGAAGATGGCGAGCGTCTTGTCATCCACGAACCGTAACACGTCCGCCTTCGCTAAATCTTTGATGTCGCTCGGGAACAGGACATTGCCTATCGGACCTTTGATGAAAAGGCCGGAGCTGACAAGACCCTTTGCGTGCGTATCCGTCGTATCGAAAATCTGCAGCTGCAGCCCTTCGAAGTCAATGATATCCGAATCGGCGACGACAGTGAATTCACAAAAGTCATCGATCGTACGCCCCTGGTTGTCAAGCGCGGCGGACAACAGCTTGCGAAGTTGCGGATACACCCGCTGATGGACGAAAACCGGTGTCTTCACCGGCTCATGCCGTCCTTCCTTGATCTGCCAGAATCGCTGCAGCACAAGCTCCTCCAGCCCGCCGACATGATCAAAATGCAGGTGCGAAATCCAAACGGCATCAATATCGGTATAGGAGTAGCCGGCTTTTTTCATGCTTTCACGAAGCGTCGTCCCTGCATCAATCAACAGCTTCTTTGCACCGATTTCCGCCATGTAATTATTATGGTAGAAGCGTTCTGTAAAAGCGCCTCCCACACCAAGTGGAATCAATTTCATCTGCATCATACCTTCCTATATAGGGATGTCCCCATTCTATCGTAAAACGCACCATGTTGAAACTGGAGGCCCTGCCTTACGGACACGGCTATCCGCGGTTCAGCATGGTACGTATCATATGGATGGGGGACCATTCCGTATTCGAGGCGGCGATGATCGGATAGGGTGTCGGGAACAGCTCAGAAGTTATTTCATGGATATCTTTTCCCTGTGCAGAAAGGGCGAGTACCTTCCCCTCCAACTCTTCTATATATTCAATTTTTAAGCGGATCCATTTCTTGGCGTCCTTCACATGGCCGGCATGACTGCAATACATGTCGTCGAAATCGTATGCGTCTATCTTTTTCAGGGAGTCGAGTGTGTCCAAAATGTTTTCATCAATCAATACGATCTTCACTTTCGGTGCCAGGAACAAATCGCCTGTAAACATCGCCCCTAAGTCCCGGTTGTAGAATGTGACATGGTCCTTCGTATGACCCGGCGTCTCGACAACCTCCCATGTATGATTGCGGGAAGTGAACGTTTCCCCTAAAGCCGTAGAGGTAAAGGGCTCCGGTTGCCCCCAGACGAGCTGGCGGTATGTCGGGATGCGGAACGGCTTGTTGGTATAGGGGACCGATGAAGGGTGGATGTAGGCAGGCACTTTCCGCTGCTCCTGCAAGTACGCGACGTTCCCCATGTGGTCCTCGTGGAAATGGGTGATGCAGATGGCGTCGAAATCCGCCTCGTCGAAGTATGGCTTGAACGGTTCCGCCAAGGAGGAGGCCCCGGCATCAATCAAGATTCCATCCACATTGAAGCTGTAGACGCTCATGGGAATACCCGGCACATGAGCGGTGCATTTCGCCATTAGAATGCCATTTTCTTTTGTGATTTCGCTGCTTTTCTCTATTTCAATCATATTAATATCTCCTTTATGCACTTTTAACCAGTATAACAAGAAGGAAGAGTAGTGAACAGCTATTCATTTTTAATATATGGAAAACTTTGAATAATTAGGCCGGGGACGAGGAATTTCACGGCCGGCTGTGTAATATATAATATCAGCCGTATGAAATAGCGGCGAGAACTGGAGGAATGGGCAATGGAATGGGAATTACCGATACTTTCGACTGAACGTTTGACATTACGGCCGGTCACATTAGATGATGCGGAGGATATGTTTACATACGGTTCCAATGAGAATGTCACAAAACACGTTCTTTGGAATACGCATGCGTCAATAGAGGATTCAAGGGAATTCATTGAAATGGCTCTGGAAACCTATAAAATGCATCCGTTCTATCATTGGGGTATTGAATATGAAGGGAAGTTCATCGGGACGATCGACTATGTGATGCTGCAGGAGCACAATAAGGTCGGCGAGATCGGCTATGTATTGGCGGAAGAATATTGGAACAAGGGGATTGTCACGGAGGCGGCCAAAAGGGTGATCGACTTTGGCTTCAATGAGCTGGGGCTCGTCCGTATCCAGGCGCGCTGCTTCACTGAAAATATCGGTTCTTTCCGTGTGATGGAGAAAATCGGCATGACCCATGAGGGAACATTGAGAAAGGCTATGTTCGCGAAGGGTAAGCACCGGAACATCGAAATGTATGCCATCACAAATGACGACTACTCACGCTAATGTTTTTTTCATGGATTAAAAAAGGGAATGTGGTGAAAAGGTAACTCTTCACTCCCACATTCCGCTCGATTTGTTCCTATCCATCTGCTCTCCTCTTAGATATCATTGTCATCGAATTGGTCTAGCGTACAGTCGCACTGCTCTTCACGCAAATAGGCATCGTCGTTTTCCGGAGATGATTCATACGTGTAAGGGTAGCTGCTTATTACTTGATTTAAATAAACAGTGTATGGCATATCGCTCACCTCCTTTCTCCATTTTACAATATTCAGAAAATTTTTTAAATAAAAATCGTTATTATGTTGAAAAAGTTCTTTTTTAAATTGAAAATTATGTTAATATTTAGGTAATAAGTTTATGTAAGAAAATTGGAAGTAGGTGATAAGATGGAAAATATATTTACGCAACAGGAGCAAAAGCAATACTACGAGCTTGCCTTACAGAAAATCAAGGACGGGGAGTATGCTGTGGCAGAGGAGCTTTTGCAGCTGTTGCAGGAGAGCTTTCTTCAGGAGCAGGACTACGAGAGCTATATTAAGGTGAATATTGAACTGCTTAGAATCCTCGTCAACTCACAACGCCATGAGGAAATGTTCGATTATATCCTGGCGATTGAACCATACATCAAGGATTATGCAACGAAGAGTGAGCAGCTGTCATTCCGGCTGATCAAGGCCATCTTCGAAAATCATATGGGCATCCAGTCGCCAATCCCTGAGCTGAAAGCGTTGCTGGAGGAGGCAATCGAAATCAACGATATCCGTCATATCTTCAGGGCGGCGAACAACCTGCTCCACTCATATGCTGAAGAGAAGAAAACGGAGGAAGGATATGCGCTGATTGAGCGGATTACACCATACCTTGAACAGGCGGACGGAATTGATTTAGTCGGTCCGATGGTATTCTATATCAATTCTTTGGATATCTACTATGCCCGAAAGGATTTTGATAAAATTGAAAAGGACTTGATGAAGCTTGAAGAAAATAGCATGTATAAGGCGATCCCTTCGCTCGAATTCCCTTATTGGAGCATTAAGGGGCTTTTTATCCTTCATCAGGGTGAAATCGAAAAGGCCAAATACTATTTTGAGAAGGCCTATAGCATGATCAAGGACAAATTCTACTTTGTGCAGGATATCGAGCGCTGGGTCCATGCCATGAAGGAGCATGGGGAAATCGAACAGGCCTTTTACTATCAAAGTCTATTGGTGGACGCACTGCAGGAGCACATCGTTCTGGAAAAGAAGGTGAGGCGCTCGGACATCATTTCGAAATTTTCCACAAGCGGTGTGGTGGAGCGTCTGCATCATGACAGGCTATCCGGTGCAAAGAGCCGCGCGTACTTCGAGGAGCAGCTTGAAAAGAACCGGGAAGTCATCCGCTATTCCGTGGCGGTGTTCGACATCGATAAATTCAAAGTCATCAATGATACGTACGGGCATCTCGTAGGGGACCAGGCAATCAAATTCATTGCGTCCATTGCGATGAAGTGGATGCCGAAGAACGATATGAAGCTGATCCGCTATGGTGGGGACGAATTCATCATTTTCATGCCGTACCCAAAAGAAGAGATTGAGGAGAGTATCAGGCATCTACTCCGTCTGATTGCCCAAAGTGACTTCATTGTCCGCGGCACGGGAGACGTCGTCAATTTCCAAGTAAGCATCGGTATCAGCTATACAGATGAGACGCCTGCAACCTTGCTGCAGTTGTTCGAGACTGCCGACCATGCCCTCTATTACGCAAAGCAGAATGGGCGCAACCAGGTCCGGTTCCGAGAAGTGAAACATTAAGAAGGGTATAGTGAGGAAAAAACGATTCGGAAGCTATCCACGGATCGTTTTTTCTGTTATCCCGCAATGTAGCAGCCATTTTTCTTCTTCTAGAAATTCTGTGGTACAGTGCCATTCTTTCTTATTGTTTTGACATTGGGCGCAGAATAAATGTACTGCAAAAAAATTACACACATATACTTGTTTAATAATGGTAAATTTGTTATATGGTACTGATGAATAGGGGGGAAGTACATGCTTAACATGATAAAGAAAAAAGTCAATGAAGTTCTGTCATCCCATCAAACATATAAAAATGAAACAGGGCATTCTCTCATAAAGGTGCTTTTTGACAAAGGATTGACAGGTGAATACCTATCTTTTTTTGCCTTGCATCATTTACCAGGGGAGCATAGGACGCTGTTCAATGTGTATGTGCCGAAAAAAAGAGGGGGCTATACAGAAATCGATCTTATATTCATTCATGAAACAGGGGTGTATGTGGTAGAATCGAAAAATTACAGCGCCTGGATATATGGGAATGGCGACCATAAAAATTGGAAGCAGGTGTTCCCGAATGGCAAGAAGTATCCTTTCTATAATCCTATTAAACAAAACGAAACGCATATTCGGGCATTGCAGTTTGTCCTACCAGAAGTGTTGCCTGATGTGTATGAAAATATTGTGGTCTTCAGCGAGCGCTGTAAATTGAAAAACGTGGTTTTTATGCAGGAACGTACATATGTGATTAGACGCCCTGATTTAAAGGGGCTGATTAAGAAGCTTACGACAGAGAGACAGCCTATTTTTACAAAGGAACAAGTCGAGTCAATCTATCATCAATTAAAGCCATATGCCCAGGCAGATGAACAGCTGATGGCGGAGCATCGTGAATCGATTGAACGGAAATATAAGAAGTAAGATACATTCGAAATTAGTCCTTGTAAAGCCATTCTTGCCCCCATGTAGGCTATTTTAAAAATGACCTCCCCAATTGGAAAATATAGTTTGTCTTTCTGCCATTGAGGGAAATAGTTTTGAGAAAATAATAAGCTGACACAGGTGATGAAGGATGGCTATGAAACAACGTAGTGATGAAGATGCGATTAAGCATATCAAATACTTGATTAAAAAGAACCGCTATAAGGAGGCGCAGGAGCTCGGCGAATATTTGCTTGGGAGCCAGCAGCACATGAATGGAACCGGCGTCGCCCTATGCCTACAACTTTTGAAGGTCTATATCCTCCAGCATGATGGGGAGAGCTTCCGGGGCTTGTTCGCCCGGTGCCATAAAGCGCTGGAAGGCCATGAAGACCCACTTGTCCGCACGAAGGTGAACATGATGCTCGGCCATTATTACATGCATATTTACCATAACTATGAGGATTGCATCCGATACTACCAGCAGGCAATCAGCCTGGCTTTCCAGCATCACTTTCTGCTACAGATGGTCGTGGCCATCAATAATCTGACCGCTGCGTTGGAAAAACGCAACATGCCAATCCAGACAATCTACCAGTTCCTGAAATTCAATATTATTGCCGCTGAAAAAATGGGTGATGAGAACAGCATCGGGTATGTGGAAGGGCACCTCATGTATTTTCGCATCATGACGATTCTGAGGAAGTTTGATAATGTCAAACAGAAAATCGCGCAGTTTTTGGAGAAGGATCTGAACAATATGACGAGGGTCCGGGTGATGCATGCCCTGCAATATTGCCAATACGCTGCAGGGGAGTACATGAAATCCCTGGAGACGGGCGAAAAGGCGCTCGCCCTATTGGAGGCGGATGATACACTGCAGGAATATATAGCGGGTTATGAAAGCATCTATAAAACTATGATGCTGGCGACCAAAGCGATGGCCCTGCCTGTGTACAAGCTGTATGAGCAGCAGCATGGGCATTACAGGCAGCTGGGTGAATTGAAGAAGCGGATGAACATGGACGCTTCTGTAGCATGCTATCAAAATGAACCGAACTATCGGGAGGGAAATGATTTCTACCGCCTCGTCGAATCGACTCCCGGTACATTCATCCTTGTCAATCATCCGGATTTCCCGAGCATGCTGCCTGTACTGAAAGAGCGGTGTGAGTTCCTATGGACGAGCCTGACGAACAGCTTCGGCATCTTCATCCCGCAGCTGCTTTCCGAGCAACAGGTCGACGAGTTTCTCGAACCGTCAGTAGATCACAGACACTATAGCTTTTGCTACAGTAATCAGGAAGGGACGGGCGGCAGGGACTATTACCACCTCCTGCAGGCGCAGCTCTACTATAAGGAGCTGATATGAAGCGGCGGCGCTTCATCGTTGAAAGGGATACCGGCCGTAATCTCATCGGATAAATGCATTTTTAGTGAAAGTACGATAAAAGGCTGAATAATGACCCTCCTGCTTAATTGGGAGGGTCATTATTTTTT
>JBJEFP010000237.1:0-7156 GCA_051874195.1 Lysinibacillus sp.
ACACCTTCCTTCTAGCTCCTCTTGAATTCCCAATCAATCGTAATCCTGCCGCTAAACCGGTGTCCCCAAAGCACGATGTAGTACACGCCATCCTGCTCGGCCTCATAGCCGTACCAGTCCCCGCCCAGCTCCTGCATGCCGGTCGAACGTCCCTTGGCATCTTCGAACGAATTGCCATAGCCGCCTTCATTGTCGCGGTTAAAATGAATAGTAAAGGCAATCGATTCGCCCTTCTTCAACTCTACCGGGACGCGGTGCTCACCATGGAAAAAGCGGAACTGCGCCTCGTAACCCTCTGCCGTCCGCTGTTCCTGCCACTCCCGCTTCACCGTAAAATCGATTTGTGCAATGATCAGGAACACAACAGGCAGCACGAAGGCGAACGTAATGCGGTAGGGTTTGGAATGCCGCGCCGCCATTTCGCCGATGTAGAAGATGAAGGCGAAAATGGCTGTAATGATGCTTGCGATTACAGCGAATACATTGATCCCAAATGCATAGAACAGTAAAAATCCTGCAGCGACATAGCTGATGGGACGCACATGCTGCCTTTTTATGTGAAACTTCCAGATGACCACTTCTACAATAAGCGCTACAAGCAGGCCGTAGCCGAAGAACAATAGCCATAGATATGGGTTTGCCAATGTCTCACTGACCTCAAACCAATCAATCTTCGAAACAACCAATAGCCAAATGAACACGACCGTCATACCCGTACCCGCTCCTGCCATTTTGGCGACCACTTTTTGCATAATGCATATCTCCTTCCCAGCAATGAATTCTAATGGGACAATTTCATTTGTTGCAGCATGTCACAGAACACCTCCAGAATGAGGCGTGCCAGTGGAATCGTAATCGGCAGCAGGGCAAAGGCGTAAATCGTCCCCCACACGAGTATCCCTTCGACATTGACTCCTACGGAACCGTTTTCCGTATAGGCCACCAGCCCTCCGCGGACGATATATTCCCCGAACAGCGCACCGATCGTACCGCTGTATAACGGGATGAAAAGTGCTGCAGCAGCGCTCAGCAGCCATATTTTTTTATTCCCAGGCCTACCCCATTTGCCGAAGAGGGCCGCAAGAACGGAAAACGTCAGCACGAACGGTACTACCGTGGCGTAATACAACCAACGTTCACCGTGCAAAGTGGCAACGCCCCCCGACAAAGCGGAGGCAACGATGATGAATGTAAATGTCAGGATGAACGACAGCACCAGGCCACAAATACCTCCGATGACAATTCCTTTCATCATTTTCATTTTTCGTCCCCCTTGCCTATTCGACGCTTTTTTCGCCGTTGCAGGAGGACTCCGAGGAGCAGAAGCAGGACTCCTGTTGCTGCCGTGCCGAATGGATAGAGGATTGGGTAGAACAGCGATGGATAGTAATGGAGCAGGTCCGAATAGTAGCCCATCGATATGAGAGATGTACCGGAATACTGGATTAGGCGGACAGCAAGCGGATTCTCCGAGCGCGTTTGGTACTTGATTTCCTCCTCCGTTATGTCGCCATCCTCCGCAATCGAAATGATCTTCCACCGGTAGTCCTCCTGCATGGCATCATCGTCGGACAGCCGTTGGACGATGCGAATGTTCTCCTTGTCTGTCTTTTTATCCTTTACAAGGAGCACATCGAGCCATGACCAATAACGACTCCCCCGCTCCCGGTTAGAAAGCCAGATTTCATCGGCGTTCGATACTTCCTTGTCATCTACCACGAGCTGTATCCTGGCGATGTCGCCCCCTTCCACATTTTCCTCTGCATCCCACCATGTCTGCGGCGCTTTTTTTCCAGTCGGCTCTTCCCTAATTTCAATGGTAAAGCCGTTCACCTCGATTTTCTGCGTGTCGATTGTCGACGGAAATCCTTGCCCCATATATATGTGTGAAATCTCGTAACGCTCATTAATCGATTCCTTTATGTACACTTCCCGTGCCATGAGAAACAGCGGCACGACCGACAGCAGAATGAACAGTATTCCGAACAGCGTAAATGGATGCTTCATCTCCAACCCCCTCCTTTTGCTGCTTCCACCTTATCACGTATGCCGCCGAAAAGACGATTGCGCTTTTCCGCATATGGACGTGCGGAATGGCGCAAGCGACCGTGTTTTTTCCGAAAATGCCCGCTGACACCTTCCCCTCTTGTGGAAATTTGTTCATAATGGGAAGAAAACGATGTGAAGAGGAGGAGGCAAATGAATACCTCGCAGCTCATCAAAACATACTGGTTCAGCCTGTCGCTCGTCGTCTATCTGGCATGCGGGCTATACATACTGACGGCTTCCTACTCCTTCGTCCAGATGTACGCGGTAGCTGGACGGACGCCGTATTCCTTCTATCTGCATTTTGCCCTGCCGGCCGTCTACTTCCTGCTGACGCTCTGTTCGATCGTCTATTTGGCGCGCTTCAAGGAAAAGCGGCTGTTGCCGATGCTTATCCTGTTCCTGCTGACGGTCAGCCTTGCCTACATCAGCTCGACTGGTGCATCCGGCAGCGATCCGTTCAGCTACATCATCTTCAGTACGGCAATGATGCTGTGCATCAGCATCCTGGTGCATTTCTTGCGGAACTATTTCGAACTCATCTTGGTGAAATGGCCATACACATCCAGCCTGCTGTTCATGTACAGCTTCCCGGTTGCCATTTTCCTGGCAAGCGTCATGACCATGTTCTTCCCGAGCTACCGGGACATCGTGGACTGGATGACGCTGCTGTTCTTTTCAATCGGGGTGCTGACGATTTTCCGCATCCTGTTGTATGGCTACTACCAGTCTCGCAAGCTGCAGATACGGATTCTCATCTTCAGCTGCATCGTGCCGTTTTTGCCGTATGTCCTGTTGTATGTCATACCACAGCTCCTTACAGGCGAGCCTTTCTTGGCGCCCGAAGTAGCGTCGTTATTCTTTCTCCTCCTGCCGTTTTGCTTCATCTTCACGCAGCTGACGGAGCGGCTGTTCGGCCTGCAGTACCATCTGTCGCGGCTGCGCTACTACGGAAGCATTTCCATCGTTTCCTCGCTGGTGTTTACAGGAGGGCTCGCATTCTTTTGGCATGATGCCGTCAAGATTCCGCATTTTTTTCTGCTGTTTCTTGGTGGTGTCATAGCCGTCTACATACTGCTTGTCGTCAAGGAAAAGCTCGATTTCAGGCAGCGCAGGCTGCTTCCGATGACCGACAGCGAGGTTGGACAACATCTGTATGAAGTGTTGAGGAAAATGGGGTTCGCCCGCAGCGAGGAGGAGCTTCTGCGCATCATTGTGGAGGAGGTCAAGCGCAAGCTGGATTTCAGGGCAGTGGCCATCGTGGCGCTGCCGCACGATCAGATTACGCTCCGCCCCTTTGAGGTGACGAGGAGCGGCGGCACGTACGAGCTCCTATTACACCAGTATACGACGAAACAGCTGCTCGTCGTGATTGGCTCGGAGCAGGAGAATATTCAGCTCCGGAACGAGGAAATCATCTGGCTTGAGCTGATGGCCATGTACAGCGACGCCTTCTTCAGCAGCCTGAAGCGCATGGAGGAGCTGATGGAGGAAGCTTCCAGGGATATCGGGGACATCCCCTGGGTCAACCGGCTCGTCTGGCAATTTGTCGAGCAGGAGAAAGCAGTCCTTGCGCAGGAGCTGCACGATACGATTCTGCAGGAGCAGCTCTACTTGGCAAGGGAGCTGGACATGCAGGGTGCGCCTGTCGATGCCGCAAAGGTGTCTGCCATTCGGGAGCAGTTGCTCGATATTTCCTATGAGCTGCGGGAATATTGCGAGACGCTGAATCCGCCGCTGCTCGACACGCTCGGACTGCAGTCGGCACTGGCAAAGTTTGTCGGGAAGGTGAAGCTGCGAGCGGACTTTCTATTGAATGCCCGGTTTCAGATTGAGGAGGTAAAGGACCCGACATATGCCCTTGTGATTTATCGTATCGTACAGGAGCTGCTGAACAATGCAATGAAGCATGCCGATGCAACACACGTTTCCATACAGGTAGCTGCCTACTCCCGCCATATCAGCATCTTGTACGAAGATGATGGCATCGGGCTCGGCGCAGATGCTTTAGCGTCGACTGGTTCGATGGGATGGAAGGGCATGCAGGAACGAGTGCGCGCCTTCAACGGAACGATGCAGTTTGAGGAAGGGAAAGGAAATGGCCTTCGGATTGCCATTCATATCAAGGAGGGAAAGGTAGAATGAAGCTGTTGATTGTAGATGACCATCCCGTCGTATTGAACGGGACGAAAGCGCTCCTGGAGCAGTATGAGCAGTGGTCGATCGATGCCGAGTCGAACCCACTGTTTGCGGTAGAACGTATACGCAAAGGGACATACGACTGCTGCCTGCTCGATGTTAATATGCAGCCGTTGAACGGCATCCAGCTCGCCGAGGAAATTCGTCATGCATCCCCTGACACGTGCATCATCCTGTATACAGGCTATGACCTTGCGGATTATTTCGGGCTGATTCTCGCACGCAAGGTGGACGGCCTGTTGTCCAAGACCGCTACAAAAGAGCAGGTCGCCCACACAATCAGTGCCGCATTGCGAGGAGACGTCCTGCTGCCGGGGGCGTTCCTCGATTTCGTTTCCAGTAAGTTGACCAAGACGCAGGATGCGAGCGAAGCCAAATTGAACGACAAGGAGCTGCGGATTCTCCACCTTGTCGCCCAGGGAGCTACGAACAAGGCGATTGCCGCTGAGCTTGGCGTTTCGCAGCGGACGGTCGAAAACTATTTGACGAAAATCTTTACCGCACTGCAGGTCGAATCCCGCGCTGAAGCAGTCAACAAGGCGAAGGACGACGGGCTGCTGGATTGAAGACGGCTGCCAAAGGACGGGAGCTCGTTCAGAGAAGCAGCAGGCGCCTGCTTTCTTTTACTCCCGCTCCGTCAGCCAGTCATAGAACTCCACTGTTGGACGTAGCATTTCAGCAATCCTCTGCTCCTTTGCCTCCTGCTGCACCCTTTTCTCACAGGCCCCCTGCAGTACAGCCCGTAGCGTCGTGGCAATCGTAAGCTTTCCTGACTGTACATCCTGGATGATGCCGAGCAGGGCATCCCGCGTGCGGACGAAGGTCTTCACGTCCGGCATGTCGGTGGCCATGATCGCCTGATGTAGCCCATCCTTCAGCTCGTCCTGAATCGGCATCTCCATCAGCAGGTTGTACAGCATCCTTTGCAGCTCGTTCATATAGGCAGTCCGATTCTCCATATCCTTCTGCAGTTTGCTATATATATCTGTTACTACGCTTGTTTTTGAAAGATTAAAAGAAAAAGATGATTGCTCCTCCGAATAGAGGCGGGAATCCGCGCCAGCTACCGTTGCGCCCGCCTGACCCCGTTCGGACACGCTCGATGGGACAAAGGGCAGAATGCGATAAATGTTCGCCCCCTTGATGCCGTTCAGCTTTTTCGTCGGCACCCTTTCTACCACACCCAGCTCACCTAGCTTCCCTACCGCACGATACACCGTCTTCGTACTGATTTTCAGTCCCTTGGCGATTGTTTCCGCCTTTAGATGGGCTGCACCCGGATAGGCAAGCGCATGCGAGGCGATTTTATGGACGACCTGCTGCTCCATCTCAGTGAGCACTGCTCCGTGGCGCACCATGTGTTTTGCCACATGCTCATCCATCTCTTCAACCGCTTCAAACGTCGCGAATTGCTTCAAATAATCAAATACCATGTCCATTCCCCTTTTCCATGTTATCTACCAACTACTATCGAAAATGACTAGGGAAAAGGGGACATGGAAAATATAAAAGATGAAATTTTTACCCTTGGTCCTCTTCATTAAAGGTATGGTACAAGATTGCGATAAGCGAAGCGCATTCATCATCTTTCGCCTCAATCCGGATGCGTCTTGATGGATTTACTTGCATGATATCTACAGTTTCAATTTTGGCAATTTTCTCGTCATTTCGCGTCAGCAGGCTTGCGCCGGTATAATCCTTGCCAAAATAAAATTCCTCTCCGTCCAAACGGAACGTCTGCGCCTTTTCGACGGGCTGGACGTAGTACTGGTCGATTCTACTTCTCCTTTGGGAATGCATGGATTGAATCGTGTAGCCCACACCCGATAAGGAATAGTCAATCTTGAAAATCGGATAGTCGTTCGGCGAAACGGCCATGTAGCAAGGGGGTTTGCCGGAACTCGACATATGGTGGAAAACATCGGTCCATAAACGATGTGAATTCTTCTTCAGCACGAATGCCGTCTGGCGGTCTTCATCATAGACCGGTATGCTCGCATGAGGAAGATCATTATCTGGGATTGTATACAAATAAATGTGCACTTTCCTTTCACCTCGTTACCTTACAAAGTATCCTATGTACGTTCGTTTTTTATTGCGCCCCCGTAAAATAAGGGCTCACTACTTCTTTTGTTCCAACAACTGCCACTAGAGAACCTTTACCGTCTTCAGTATGCCTTTGTTCTGTTTTATCAGCTCCTCGTTTTGCTTTTTTGATTGTGTGGCCATCAAACAACAGGACGAACAGAATGATCAACGCGATGATTCCGATCATCTTTTTCCCCTTCCGTAAGTATCACTGCTCCCTTTAATTAAATTTTCAGAAAATAACAAATATCGGTTTACTCAACCGTTAAAAATCCAATTTATTTCCCCTCACTAATATGTACGGACGAACCAGGTAAATGTTGCACTTTTCTTGCAAAATAATAAAATTACTAATAAAAAAATGACGTTCTTTTGCGTAAATCAGGCTACTTTATCCCTAAATCCCAATTTATTATATTCCTCCGCTTAAGCTTCATTTTACTTGGGTAAAAAACGTTATCAGCGACAACCGACTGTTTGCATGAAGTGACATCGGTTATGTCAAAAAAATAATATTTTATGGAAAGGAGATTAGCTCAATGGTAAACAAACGTTTTATCACAAGAGATGATTGGTCAAGGGTTTTGGAGCGTGATTTCAATATGATGTATATGGACGACGGGCAATATGCCGGGCATGCGGGCCTGTTGAAAATCAAGAAAATCCGGGAGCCTTTATGGACGACACATGTCGGCAAGACTTTCTGCATTGCAGATGTGGGCTACTCGTGGCTGCAGCATCTGCCGGATGACGAGCATTTCGGCATCACGACGATGTTCAATGAAAAAGACGAGATTGTCCAGTGGTACATCGACATCACGAC
>JBJEFP010000238.1:0-7090 GCA_051874195.1 Lysinibacillus sp.
GTATTGACGTGTGTTCGGAGGGAGGGAAAGAGAGATGTCAAAAACTGTCGTTCGCAAAAACGAATCGCTTGAAGATGCTCTTCGCCGCTTCAAACGTACTGTATCTAAAAGTGGTACAATTCAAGAAGTTAGAAAGCGCGAGTTCTACGAAAAACCTAGCGTAAAACGTAAAAAGAAATCAGAAGCTGCACGTAAACGTAAGTGGTAATTTTCCCTGTAAAATCCCTACGTTCATAACACGCAATTCGAGATTTAACTGAGCAGACAAATGATATGCCCCGGAGCTACCTAGTAGCTTCGGGGTATTTGCATTGTAAGCATGATTTCCAATCAAAAACCGGCCCTGCCAAGGGGGGGCCGGTGAATATCAGACGCTTAGAGCTCGCGCGCCATTGTCGTGACGACGTTGTCGATCGCCTGAACCTTTGAAGATTTGTTGAAGTGCGACATGATGCTGAAAATGTACCATTTGCCGCTCTGTCCACGTACATAGCCAGATAATGCATTCGTTCCGACAATTGTACCTGTCTTCGCCAATACACGTCCTTTCGTCAGGGAGGATGTCAGACGATGCTGAAGAGTACCGCCCATCATGTGCGGAGAAGTGCCTGCTGTCGGCAACGAATTGAGGAATGAATTATAATAAGGCTTTTTCGTCACCTGATAGAACATCATCGACAATTCATTTGCCGTTACACGGTTCTGAATGGAGAGGCCGGAGCCGTCCGTCAAGATGATTTTAGATGTATCCATCCCCATCGAGGCCATATATTCACGCATAGCCTGCAAACCTGCCTCGTAACTTCCTTCATTTTTAACTTTTTTTCCGATAGTTTTTACGAGAATGTCGGCAATACTATTATTACTGATCTTCATGAATGGTACCATGATTTCCTTTAACGGTCTTGATTGCTTCGTGCCTAACGATATAGCGCCAGCAGGTGTCTGGCCGTACGTCATCGTAGAGTTTACGAAATTGATGCCCTGCTGCTGGAGCACCGTTTTGAAAGAGGCGATCGTGCTTAAGGTAGGGTTGAACATTGGTACATAATCCTGCTTCGTCCGGCCGGCAGGGATTGTACCGGAAATGATGATTCGATTCGAATTTTCCTGGCGTTTGATCGTCAGTGTATTGGAGCTGCCTGTCCGTGCGTTGTTGACAATGACCATACCGCTCGCGTTTGGCAGGGCTGTGACGGATGGAGCTCTTCCGGAAGAGGTGCCGCTTACCTTGACGATGATGGCGCTTGCATTATAATAATGGTCTGCCGACAACGTCAATGCAGAGATTGGTGCCTTCCAGTAATCCTGATAATGCGACCAGTTTGCGGATGTCAGGCCGGGTGCCTTGCGGTCGCCGCTAAACCATGTATCGTCGGCATATAGGTTTCCATTGATTGTTGTGATGCCATTTTTCTTCAGAGTGTTAGCAAATGTGACGAAATCCGCGTATTGCAGCGTGGGGTCGCCTTCGCCGCGTAGGTACAGATTACCGTGCAGTGTCTTGTTTGTAATCGTGCCCGTATGTAGCATCTGCGTTTTAAAACGGTAATTCTCCCCCAAATAGTCAAGAGCAGCGGCGCCTGTGATTGTTTTCGTGTTTGAGGCAGGTTTGATGCCGGTGTTTGAATTGTAGCTATACACCACCTTCCCTGTCGACATATCCCGGATGGCAATGCTGGCCGTCGTATCCCCGAAGTTATTTTTCACGGACCGGTCGATGGCGGTGTTTGCCTGCGCAGGCAGTACCGCCATGGAAAAAATCAGGACAACTAATGTGAGCATGGAAACTATTTTTCTCATTTCAACATTCCTCCTTTTCTTCAATTGTAATGAAATCAAAGTGAGGATGGAATTGGAAAACTAAAAATTTAATATATTTGAAATAAAAATATTGCTGTTTATGATAAAATTGAAGAAAAAGAAAATTAAATGAAACAAAATGTGTGTTCATTCGTATAACAAGTAGGAGGTCTAAAAAGAAAGGGAGATGTTAATGAAGCAGGGAAGAATCTTCACCTGGCTTGTTTTGATGACGCTTTCATTTGTTCTCCTGATTCCGACTATTCATGCTGATTCGGCAAAGGTTTACCATGTGCCGGTGGAGCAGAATGTGGAAAAAGGATTGCTTTCCTTTTTGGAACGCGCTGTGGAAGAGGCAGAACAGCAAAATGCCGAAGCGATTATACTCGATATACATACTCCGGGTGGCTTTGTCGATGCGGCCGAAGAAATTGGAAAGCTGCTTGATGCTACGGATATGAGAGTCATTGCGTATATCAATTCTAAGGCACATTCTGCAGGCGCCTTCATCGCCCTTCATGCTGATGAAATCTATATGACGCAAAATGCGACGATTGGGGCAGCGGGAGTCGTTGACGGGGAAGGCAGGGCGGCCGATAAAAAAGCGGAAAGTGCATGGCTTGCAGCAATGGAGGCAGTTGCGGTTTCTTCCGGAAAGGACCCGCGCTATGCCAAGGCGATGGCCGACCCATCAATCGATGTGTCGGAGTATGGGGCGCCTGAAGGCAAATTTCTGACCTTGACGGCCGATGGTGCGCTGGAGGTCGGGTATTCGAATGGCACGGCAAATTCCCTTCAGGAAGTGCTGGCCAAGGCGGGCTTGGAAGGTGCGGAGGTAGTGTCGGTGGAGCCGACATTATTTGAAAATATCGCCCGCATCGTGACCAACCCAATCGTCGTCCCGATCCTGTTGTCGATTGCCAGCCTCGGATTGGTGATGGAGCTATATTCACCGGGATTCGGTGTACCGGGAACGATGTCTCTTGCCGCATTCGGGCTCTTCTTCTTCGGGCATACGATTGCCGGATTTGCGGGATATGAATCGATTCTGCTGTTTGTCATCGGTGTTATTTTTGTCATATTGGAATTCTTTGTCCCAGGGGGCATAGTCGGCATACTAGGGGGGGCGATGATCATCATCAGTCTATTGTTTGCAGGCGCAAGTGTGACACATATGGCGTATTCAATCATTATTGCAATGTTTATTGCAGTTATAGGAATGGTGATTCTTATGAAGTTCTTCGGCAAAAAGATGCATGTATTCAACAAGCTTGTACTCCGGGATGCCACAACGACGGAGGAGGGCTATGTATCCAACATGAACCGCATCGATCTAATCGGCCGTATAGGGGAGGCAGTGACGCCGCTTCGTCCGGCAGGTGTCATCCTGATAGATAAGGAACGGATCGATGCGGTATCGGAAGGCAGCTTTATTAACAAAGGCAGCCAGGTGGAAGTGATCAAGGTGGAAGGCTCGCGCATCGTCGTGCGGGAAATTTTAAGGAAAACGGAGGAATAGAACATGATTATTGATGGAACAACAATCGGCTTGATTGCCCTTATAGTAGGCGCCTTCATCGTGCTTGCGGTATTCTTTACGCTCGTACCGGTTGCACTGTGGATCAGCGCCCTGGCAGCGGGTGTTCGGGTAAGTATCTTTACGTTAATCGGGATGCGACTACGTCGTGTAATCCCGTCGCGCATCGTCAATCCGTTGATTAAGGCCCATAAGGCAGGACTAGATGTGTCAATCAATCAATTAGAGTCTCACTATTTGGCGGGCGGTAATGTAGACCGTGTAGTAAATGCACTGATTGCTGCTCACCGTGCCAATATCGAATTATCTTTTGAACGCGGTGCTGCGATCGACCTTGCAGGACGGGACGTATTGGAAGCGGTGCAAATGTCGGTAAATCCAAAAGTGATTGAAACGCCGTTCATCGCTGGTGTTGCAATCAACGGGATTGAAGTAAAGGCAAAGGCGCGTATTACAGTACGTGCAAACCTTGACCGTTTAGTCGGTGGTGCCGGTGAAGATACAATCATCGCGCGTGTTGGTGAGGGGATTGTATCAACGATTGGGTCATCTATATCTCATTCAAAGGTTTTAGAAAATCCGGACATGATTTCTCAGACGGTCCTTGCAAAAGGGCTGGATTCAGGTACGGCATTCGAGATTTTATCCATTGATATCGCGGATGTGGACGTCGGCAAAAACATTGGAGCAGAGTTGCAGATTGAGCAGGCGCAGGCGGATAAGAACATCGCGCAGGCGAAAGCAGAGGAACGCCGTGCAATGGCCGTGGCAAACGAGCAGGAAATGGTTGCCAAAGTACAGGAAATGAAGGCGAAGG
Source organism: Lysinibacillus sp. (assembly GCA_051874195.1). Taxonomy (GTDB): domain Bacteria; phylum Bacillota; class Bacilli; order Bacillales_A; family Planococcaceae; genus Lysinibacillus_B. Next base: position 4,158 of record JBJEFP010000238.1, read on the forward strand.
TAGTAGAAGCAGAGGCGGAAGTTCCAATGGCGATGGCAGAAGCATTGCGCAACGGCAACCTCGGCATCATGGATTATATGAACTATCAAAACATCCAGGCGGATACATCCATGCGCGATTCCATTGCGAAGGTGTCCAAGGACAATAAACTGGATAAAGGTGAAAAATAATCGAGGAAGGGGGTGGATGCTGAATGGAAGGGTTACTCATCATGATCGTCATGTTTGTGCTCAGTTCATTATTCGCAAAGGATAAAAATAAGCAAAAAGAGACGAAGCCAATGCCCCCATTTAGTAATCAGCAGATCCCTCGTGAAAGTACAAGGGAAGAACCGCGCAGGGAAAGACCGAAAGTACGTTCACTCGATGATTTTGCCAAGGAAGTGTTCGGGCAATTGAGCGAAAAGGCGGAGCCGGCGCAGGCTGCCCGTGAAATGGTCGAAGAACCGGTTGTAGAACCTGTAAGGGAGGCAATCCGGGGAGAACGGAAATCGACACGCCCGGAAATCGGTGCGTCAAGGCCGATTGTACAAAGGGCGAAGAAAGAATCCCACGTCATCGTACCACAGACGAGGGAGCAGCTGGTGCAGGCAGTAATTACTTCTGAAATTTTAGGACCGCCAAAAGCGAAGCAACGTAAATAATACACGCCCCCTTTTTTGCATACACTGTAAGAAAGGGGGCTTTCTTTGAAATCATTTATGCAATTGGACGACGTACTGGAATGGATCCAGTTCCGTCAGATTCGTTGGAATGGGCTATATGATGTACGGCAGGTGGCACCTAATCTATTCAGCTGCTCTTTAGGCAAGTTTCATTTGACGTTAGAAGGGGAAGGGATACTCGTCCAATACCTGGCGGAGGGCGGCTTTTTATTGAGTGCCAAAGTAATCAACAAAATCAAGATAGAAGAGCATGTGATGTAATGGACCGCCGAAAAGTGATCGTGTCGCTGAAGTCAGGGCCGCGTGCAGACCGTTTATTCCACCATTTACATAAAGAGCGCATCGTCATAAGGCAAGTTCGCTTTTCAGAAGATGAAATGTCTTTTGAAATAACGAGAGACAACCTGCCAGCTTTGCGCCGTGCGAGAAGAATCGCCGGGGCGCGCATCAAGCTTCACTATGAGGACTCAAATTCCATTCTGCAAATTACGATGAAAACCATTGTGGGCGTGCTATTACTAATCGCTATCCCGATGATATGCACCCAGTTTGTCTGGCGCATCCATGTAACGGGTGCGACACCGGAGCTTGCCCAGAAGGCCGAGCAGTTTATTGCTAGTGAGATTGGTGTATCCATTCCATTGGCAAAGAAATCCCTGCCTACGGATTACGAGCTTCGCCAACAGCTGATGGCGAAATTTCCGGAGCTTTCATGGGTACACTTTATGAAAAGTGGTGGGGATATTACCATATCGCTGCAGTTGGCGCCAAAAACGGAAGTGAAGAAGAAGTCGGACGAACCTATGCACCTGATGGCCAGCAACAGCGGCGTCATTACCCACTATTTCCTTACAAGCGGTGTACGGCTTGTGGATGCGAATACAACCGTCTATAAAGGAGACGCTCTTGTATCTGGTATTTTAGATGCTGGGGACAAGCAAGTGGTCGTTGGGGCTGAAGGAGAGGTATATGCCGATTATTGGCTCGAGACCGCCTTTACCTTGGACAGGAAGACGACATACTACACGCCGACCGAACCTGAGTGGAAAATAATCAGCAATCAGGAGGATATGTACATTGAGGAAATCAGCCTTCCTTCATGGCTGAAACGGTATATTCGGATCGTAAAAGAGCAAGGCTATCAAAAACAGGAGCACATATTGAATGAAGAGGACTTGGAGACAATCATCCGCCCGCTTCTTCATAAAAAAATTCTGCAGAGCCTTCCGCCTAAAACAACCATCAAATCCGAAAAAATTTTACAGGTTACATTTGATGATGATACAGTAAAAGGGCAAGTCCTTTTTTTGGTAAATGAAAACATCGCAACACCATACCCTATTTATCAAGGAGAATGATTTATGTCAGATAAAATGTCAGAACTTTTGGTCGACAATCCAAATGAAGCAGTCATGCTGCTGGGGATGTCGGATGCAAATGTAAAATTAATCGAAGAAACATTCGAGGTGCAAATCATCACCCGTGGCGGCAACATCCAGATTGCAGGTGAAAATGATGATAAAAAGGAATGTGCGACCGCAGTGCTGCGTGGTCTGCTACAGGTAATCCGCAAGGGTATCAATATCGATCAAAGGGATGTAGCGACAGCGATTGAAATGGCAGGCAAAGGGACGATCGAGTACTTTGCAGAGCTTTATGACGAAGAGATTGCCCGTAATGCAAAGGGAAAAGCAATTCGTGCCAAGACAATCGGGCAACGCGAATACATCAAGGCAATCCGACATAAGGACCTTGTATTCGGGATTGGTCCTGCTGGGACGGGGAAGACGTATTTGGCGGTCGTCATGGCCACACAGGCGCTGAAAAACGGCCAGGTGAAGCGTATCATCCTGACTCGTCCTGCCGTAGAAGCGGGGGAGTCGCTCGGGTTCCTGCCGGGAGACCTGAAGGAAAAGGTCGATCCATATCTCCGTCCGTTATATGATGCGCTGCACGACATTTACGGTGTGGAGCAGACGCAGCGTCTCATCGAACGTGGAACAATCGAAATTGCGCCGCTTGCCTACATGCGCGGGCGGACGTTGGACGATGCCTTTGTCATTTTAGACGAGGCGCAGAACACGACGCATCAGCAGATGAAGATGTTTTTGACACGTCTCGGCTTCGGCTCCAAAATGGTGATTACAGGCGACAAAACGCAGATCGACCTGCCGAAAAACCAGGAGTCCGGCCTGATCATCGCCGAACGTACGCTGAAATATGTAAAGGACATCCATTTCCAAATCCTCGAGCAAGGCGATGTAGTAAG
>JBJEFP010000239.1:0-7077 GCA_051874195.1 Lysinibacillus sp.
GTTCATGTTTTTTCTTCTCAAAATGTTAGTTGGCAAATGAAAAGCCCCTTTTCTAAAATGGACTTTTAGAGAAGGGGATGGTGCTACGGCTGATTCCAAAATATGCCCATGAGCGTATAAAAGCCGACGACAGCAAGTGTCATGATGGCGAGAAGGGTGAGGGCGACGGTCTTCCATGGTCCTTTTTTCGCCATCAGTGCGAGGGCGATGGCGAGGAAGTAGGAAATGACGGAAATGATGAACATATACTCGGAAAAGAAATCGGAAGACATGGCAAGCAGCAGTGGGCTCAAGCTAATAATCGCGAAGATAATCGATAAAACAGCGGCATTTTTCTTCAAAGCGTGCTCCTCCCATCTGATGTAAAGCATTAAAAGATTCATATTTTCCCACGAGATACTGGAAGTCTGTTTCTTTCCTTTACCGCTTTACAGCTGTCCAGATTGTCCATCGGTCCATTTCCACGATTGGGGAATGGGCTGGAACGGAGTCGTCTATATAGCTGATGAGCGTATGCAGTTCCTGATCGTCCAGCTCGTGCAGGATGCTCCTGCCCGTTCTTTGGCGTAAATCTTGCAGTAAGTCTTCTTTATCCTCATAGACCTTGCGTGTTTCCCATAGCTTGATTTCCTGGATGTCCTGAAATCCGACGGCCAGCAACGCTTTGACGACGGATGCGCTATCGTGCCTGCGATTTACCTCTGTTTGTATCAAGCGGGGAAAGCGTTCAAAAAAATAGCCTCTTATATGATGGTCGTCTCCTTTTGGCAGACAGTCTTCCGGGGTGCGGTCCTGAATGAGGCAGACCCCGCCGTATTCCAGCACCCTGTAGGCTTCCTGAAAGCATTCCTCTAAATCGCTGATATGGTGGATTAACGCCCGTTCCAGCACGACATCAAAGCTATGATCGGCAAGTCCGGTATTTAGAGCATTGCCACATTGAAATGAGATATTAGAAAAATCCATGCAGTTTTCCCTCGCAGCGTTGAGCATTGTTTCGGAGAAGTCCAGCCCAACAACGGAGGGGATGCCCATTGCAGAAAGCGCCTTTGTGTAGATTCCGCCTCCGCATCCAACATCTACAGCTCTTGAAATCTTTTCTAAGGGAATGAGCTTTGCGACTGCCTCCGTCCATGTGCGGTCAACAGGCCGTGTCGCATACGTGCCCCGGTTTTTCTCCGCATGAAAATCAATGCCCATATCTCCGGCCCCCTCATGAAATGGTTTTACAACGGCTGGATCATCTCGACACGGTTGCCGAACGGATCCCTGAATTCGAAGCGGTCAAAGCCTGGAATCGGCACCGCTTCGAGGATGACGATTTTTTCTGCCTCCAGTTTTGTTCTCCAGTAGGGTAGATCCTCCACCTCGTACGCGATATGGGCCTTCGTCTTTAATCGCTCGACGCCGTTTTCCGTTCCGATATGGACGTCACGGTCGCCGGCTTTCACCCAAAATCCGCCGCGTCCTTTAAGCGAATCCGGCTTTTCGACTTCCTGAAAGCCGAGCACCCCACAGTAGAACCGTTTTCCCTCTTGCTCCGTCCCCTTTGGAATAGTAATTTGCACGTGATGAATACCTCTGATCATGGTCCGTCTCCCCCTTTTCATAAATTTATCAATAATATTTCTTCCTCTATTATACTATATATAATTTATAAAAATGGATAATTTTAACTTACCAGAAGGGAGCTAAAGGGGGCATCAGCCATGGTAAATAGTTATGACAATCGCACGGGGAATAGACCGATTCCGTTTTGCATCAATGATCTGGTATATAATGAATGGAAATATAAGGTTATAATCGGAACATACAGCAAAGAGGAGGCGGCGTATAGATGAAGGTAAAGAAAATGGATGAAAAGCAGGCGCTGGACATTCTCGGCTGGCGTTATGAAAAGCCATATGATTTTTATAATCAAGAGGATACAGCAGCAGACAGGGCGGAGCTGCTGAATGGTACCTATTCGGCGGTAGTGGATGAAGAGGGGCAGCTCGCCGGCTTTTTTTGTACCGGCACGTCTGCCCAGGTGCCGGCCGGGCATAGGTACGGCGTATATGATGAGACCGGCATCGATATGGGGCTTGGCCTGCATCCGAAACGGACGGGAAAAGGGATGGGGTATGCGTTCTGCACCTTCATTCTGGCGCAGATTGAAGCGCGCCATCCGGGCAAGCCGGTCAGGCTGACGGTCGCGACGTTCAACAGACGCGCCATCCGCCTTTATGAGAAGCTCGGGTTCGTGCGGCGCCATGCATTCAGTACGGATGCCGCCGACTTCATCACGATGACCAGAAACTGACCCTTTCTAATAGAAGGGAGTTCTGCTTGGTGCCATCAAACATTGAAACAGCATTTTCCCGGTGATAGCTCGCCGACTAGGGAAATGCTGTTTTTTTACATTGCTTATAAAGAAGAGGCAATTTTCTTGCAAGTGGAAAAATAGGGTTTTCAAGCATTCAATATGTTGTCAATCATACTTCGCCGTTAGTTCACAAGTTTTTTGTAGAATGGTGGTAGCTTCAATTACAGAGGAGGTACATAGATGAAAAAGATTATACTAGTGGCCCCGTTATTATTGGGCCTGTATGCATGTAACGATGAGGTGGAGGACCAAAAGGATTCTGCTCCGACAGAGGAGGTACAAGTGGAGACTGCTGAAAAGCAAAATGAAAAGGCATCCCTTGCAAAAGATGCGGATTGGACAGTGGATGAGCGTCTGCAGGAGCCGACAGAAGACACGATTTGTTTGATGTGCGACATGAAGGTGTACACAAAGGATCATGAACAGGGCGTATTCTCTGCACAGGCGATACGTGAGGACGGCAAGGTTGTTTTCTATGATGACATCGGCTGTCTATTGAATGACGAGTATGTAAATGAAGTGCAGAATGACAAGTTTGTAAGGGACTATGCCACATTGAACTGGTTCAATGTGGATGATGCGATTGTGGTGAAAACGGATTTGAAATCTCCGATGAACTGGGGTTATATCTTCTTCAAATATCAGGAGGATGCTGACGCGTATATGAAGGAGCATCCGGAAGCCGCCATCACACCGTTGGAACAAATCCGTAACGAAGCGATTGAACGCTATAAGAAAAAGAAGGCGAATGAAGAAGGTAATTCTTCAGAGACTCAGCACGAGTAGGTCATGAGAAACAGACGGATTCTCGTTGGGCTGATGTTGGTATGTATGGCATGGGCAGGCGGCACTCAGCAGGGACATGCCCATATTCATCAACATCCTACCCAGGCACCGATAAAGCCGGTCGTGCCTGACAAGCGGGAAAAAAGCATGCTGCAGGAGCTGATTGACGAAACGGAGCCGGGGGGCACGCTTCTTTTGGAAGGTCGTGCATACCGCGGCCCCATGTCCATTACCAAGCCCATCAAGATCAAGGGGGTGGAAGGGACGGAAATCCATTCCCTGGCCACGGCCCTGACCATTTCGGATACCGCTGATGTCGAGCTTGAGGACCTGATGTTTCAAGCGGAGGATGTGGCCATTGTGGCAAGCAATGTGCAACAGCTGACCCTGGCTAACATTACGATTGAGGACTCGATGGCGGGCATCCAGATTACGGATAGCGAAAACATTACACTCCAACAGCTGGAGGTCACGGGGAAGGAAGGCCATTTCTCGGACAAGGGGCATGCGGTGGCTGTTTATGACACAAAAAACGTCACAGCTACCGGCAGCCGGATCGACGGCGTCATGGACGGCTTCTATCTCGAAAGTGTGGATGGCGTCCATTTATCGGATAACCGCGTGGAAAACGGGCGCTATGCGATGCACATGATGTACAGCGACCAGGTGGAGCTCTATGACAATGAATTATTCAATAATATGACGGGCTTCATGGTGATGATCGCCAATGATGTACAGATTGCAGGGAACGTCGTGGCGAAGAACAATACGCTCAATAGCCTGGGCGTCTATGCCTATGACGTGGAGAATGTGCAATTTCACGATAATGAAGTGACTGAAAATACGACGGCGATGGATATCCAGAATGCCCGGGACATGGTGGTTGGACAAAACACCTTCTCCACAAACGGCACTGTCCTGCAGGTGAAGCGTTCAGGGGAGCTGCTGGTCGAGGACAATGAATTCCACGGCAATATTTTAACGGCCCGGACAGACCGGCAAGGACTGAAGCTGCGGCACAACTTCTATGACGACTATGACGGCAAGGACTATGACGGTGACGGGATAGGCGACACGGCATACATTGCGACGAACTCCTTCGGGCAATGGATGGCAAGAAAGCCGGTCTATCAATATTTCATGGAATCTCCAAGCGTCGTCACACTGAATATGATGGATACGGAAGTGACAGGCGGCAACACGCTGGTCATTGTAGACGAGCAGCCGCTTGTGATGAAAAGTCCGTTTTCTATGGAGCTGGACATCAATATCTGGCAGCTGCTGGGGAGCGGGCTTGTAGTAATAGGAATACTTGTTGTGAGGAGAAGATTAAGATGAAGGCATGGAAGTGGTTGATATTGTCGTTTTCCCTTTTGCTGCTTGCTGCTTGCAGTGAAAAGACGTATGAGCCAAGGGAAGTAAATCCGGAGACAGACGTGTGCCAGATGTGCAATATGAGTGTGACGCATGTCGATTATGCGGCACAGGTGGTCCTGAAAAACGGCGATGTCGAAGTGTTTGATGATATAGGCTGCCTGATGCAGTATGTGCTGGAATACGGCGAGGAGGAAATCGGTGCAGGCTTCATTCGTGAAATGAATTCTTCCAACTGGCTGAACATCGAGGAAGCGACGTATGTGTATTCAAAGGACTACTGGACACCGATGAACTACGGGGTGCTGGCATTCGGCTCCAAGGAGGACGCAGAACAGTATATGAGCGAGCATCCAGGGAAAATCATTCCGTATGAAGAGCTGTCGACATTCAACTGGGGAGTACATGAGCACTGATGAGCATTCAAATGATTCTGCTGGAATGCAAGCAGCTGATACGAAGCCGCTGGATCCAAATCGTCACCATCTTATTTGCGATTGTCTTTACGGCGATTTTGATGATCCAGCACCTGGCCTTGCCGGATACGGACGGCTTTACGCGCCAGACGGCTTCGCTGTTGAATATCCTCTTGTTTTTGCTGCCGCTGTTCATGCTGACGATCGGCAGCATGAATATCGCCAGTGATAAGGAGACAGGCTGGCTCGGGCTGCTGCGGACGTATCCGCTGAAGATGGGGCACTATGTACTGACGAAGTATATTGCGCTATGCCTTGTATTTGCAGGCGTGATTGTGTTTGTATTTGCCGTTGCACTATTTGCGGGCAGCTTCTTCGGCGGGCTTACTTTGCCGCTGTTTGCGGTCGGGATCACAGCGCTCATCCTGTTCATTTTCAATGCATTGAGCGTACTGGTCGGCAGCTTCGCGAAAAGCCGGCTGCATGCCCTGGCAATGGGACTTGGGGTCTGGGCCGTCACGAGCCTGCTGTTTTCGTATATTGTAATGGCGATCGGTACGGTGTCATCGGAGAATTTCCTGCAAAAGCTCGTCATGGTGATGATCCATGTCAATCCCCTTGAATGGATACGCTACGGCTATTTTGTATTCTCTGAACAGACGGCTGTATTGGGGCCCGCCTTTTATGGCATCTCGGAATTCTATTCGTCCCCGCCCGGCTTTGTGTTCTTTATCCTCATTTCAGGCTTGTGGGTCGCCTTTTCATTGATCGGTGCAACAATCATTTTAACAGTGAGGGGTAGACGGGCATGACGATACAAGTAGAGAAAGTGACGAAAGCCTTCAAGGGAGACCGGGGGATTTTTGATGCGAGCTTCACCTTGAAGCCTGGTCATATCACGGCCCTGGTAGGCTCGAATGGGTCTGGGAAGAGTACGATCATCAATATTTTGACGAATTTGCTGAAGCCGGACAGCGGCGAAATCAAGCGGCAATCGACCGACGTGCGGTATATGCCGGATGACGTCGATTTTCCCGATACGCTGACGGCAGAGGAAATCATCCGCTTTCTCGGCGGCTTGAAAAAGGTGCCGGAGACGAGGCAGGCCGAGCTGCTGGACAAGGTCGGCCTGCTGGAGGCGAAGAAATTAAAGGTCGGGCAGTTTTCAAAAGGGATGCGCCAGCGCCTGAACCTGGCGCAGAGCTTAATGGGGGACAGCGAGCTGTATATTTTGGACGAGCCGACCAACGGACTGGACCCATACTGGATCGCCCATTTGAAGGGAATGCTGGAGGAGGAACGCGCCAACGGGCAGATCGTCCTTTTCTCCACCCATTTACTCACCCTGGCGGAAGAAATTGCGGACCAGGTCATCTTGCTCCACCATGGACGAATCTTGGCGGCAGGCGAAATCGAGCAAATGCTGCTTGAGGGCAATTGTGAAACGCTTGAGCAGCTGTGGCTGCAGATGACGAGGCAGGAGGACGGACGATGAAAAAGCGGCTGTTGGGCATCGTCATTTTAACTTTTGCTGCTGTAGTCGCATGGAATTGGAGCGGGGCTCACCGGCCGATGGAGGAGTCAGATTTCACATTGCCGACATTGGAGGGAACGGAACGGTCGCTTCATGACGAGCAGGGCAAGGTGGTCATTTTGAATTTCTGGGCATCCTGGTGCAGACCAAGTGAAGCGGAAATGCCGCATTTCCAAAACATTTACGACCAGTACAAGGATGACGTCGAGATTTTGGCCGTCAACTTTACCAGCAAGGATAAGGTGGAGCAGGTAAAGCGATTCGTAAAAGAGCATGGCCTGACATTCCCGATCCTCCTGGATGAGGAGGGGAAGATCGGCTCACTGTTCAGGGCAATGTCGCTCCCGACGACCGTCATCATCGACAGGGCAGGCAAAGTGCAGCATGAGTTGATGGGACCGCTGGATGAAGAGACGCTGCTGGAGCATATTACACCTTTATTATAAGTAAACGTGGGGGAACTCGGAATGAATGGTCGAGTTCCCCTTTTTCTGTTGTCAGCATGATGAGGATGGGCAGCTCGGTCAGATAAGATATTCCAAAATTTTGAAACCTTTTGCCCGTCAGAACGTAAGGTAGGGAGGAGGTGTTCAAATGGAATT
>JBJEFP010000240.1:0-43474 GCA_051874195.1 Lysinibacillus sp.
CGCCGGTCATCACGCTGCGAAAGTATCGCCGATGGTAGTTGGGGGCGCCCCTGTGAGAGTAGGACATCGCTTCGTAATTGAAATTCCAATTCTCTTAAGTTAAATTTGATATTTACAATAAGCCTCTTTATCCATGAAACATCTTATATTTCGATATCAGTTGTGTGTATATGGTGGACTTTAATCTTATGCCAAATAGCTTTCCAATTTTTCTTTACCATCCGCTCCTCGTAAATTGCAGCAAGCTCCTTTATTTCAGTAAAATAGGGAGTCGGTTTCACTTCTAAATTGACGACATCGTTTATTCCATAAGGAGAAGTGAGAATCAAATTATTATCTCTGTCCAGCTTCACTCCAAGGGAAGTTGCAGTTTCCGGAAATTTTGAAATGGCATCTTCCGAAGAAGTATAGGGGGGAAGATTATTAATGACATGCATTCTTGCTTCATTTTTAACAGACCAAGGTATATTAGGCATAATGCTAATTAACTTGTCCTCTAATTCCTTTTCAAAATTCTCATCGATGTTTGTAGGATCAAAATATATGACATCAACATCTGGAGTTTCAGTTCTGTCATCGAACCCATGCAATGTATCCCAGATTTTTGAACGTACAAATCCCGCACATATCCACCAATCAGGTACATTCAGTGTACTTGCTACTTTAATAATCCCCATCATTTTTTCATCGCTTTGGATGAGCTGTATTATATCTTCTTTGCTCCTTAACATCTTAAATTTATCTCCTTTTAACAACGAATATATATTCCCATATTAACATATCGAACTATTATGTAATAATATCCCATAAATATTTTGCCTATTTAATAATCCTTGCTGTTTAAAAGCAATAAAATTTATGAAGAGAGCCATATGGAAAGTAACTTCCAACTATCAAGCACTAGAGGGAAGTTTAATACGAAACCAAGAGTTCTAAGTTGGTTCTTTGAACTCTTTGGTTGTGCAATTTTCTATTGTTTTACTTTACCCCACTCAAGAAATAGTAGATTATTTCACCCCAAGCTAATGGAGTTTACAAAAAGTAAATCATATAATAGAAATAAAATACATAAATTGGAGGAAGAAATGAAACTATTACTTATACGTCATGGCCAATCGGAGGCTGATTTATTGAATGTACATGAAGGGCGGGCAGATTTTTCATTGACAGCCCAAGGAAGAGAACAGGCAATAAAGCTGGCCCAATCTCTCGCCGACCGCTATCAGGTGGATCGAATTATTGCTAGTCCTTTAAAACGTGCTGCACAAACGGCAGAGATTATAAATTCAGTTTATAACTGCGGGATTATTTTTGAAGAGAAACTAATGGAGTTTAATAATGGTGTACTGGCGGGAATGGATAGGGAGCAGGCAAAACAAAAATACCCTCTTCCCCCAGAAGGACGTCCTATAACCGAAGCAATTTTACATGGCGAGTCTGAATTGGAATTCCGCCAACGGGTGGAGTATGCCTATCACGAAATAATGAATACATATAAAGAAACAGCATGTATAGCGATCATTGCTCATGGTGGAACGATTAATCATTTATTAAATATTTTAATGGGGAATGACATTAGGACACCCTTCATTTTTCCAACTGGAGATACTGGGCTTCATGAAATTGAATATAATGATGGAAAAATTGTTATTCGGGTATTAAATAATCAGATGCATTTATAATCTTTCATTTCTTTTAATAAGGAAATGACTAAGGATGCTCTTCCATTGGATAAGAACCATGCTTCTATAGAGGCATGGCCTTCAGGTTATTTCCGACTGGCAAGGCCAACCGATGTATTATGGTATTTTTCATCCGACAACGCCTTCAATAAAAAGTGGGCGACGCTGGCACGGGGAATGGAGCGTGAAGTAGTGGGAATGCTGTCGAAAGACTCTTCATAGTCCAATTCCAAGGGGGCATTTTTCAACCCCATTGGCCGTGCAATGGTAAAGGTGTGGCCTTGGGAGATGATATAGTCGACGGAGGCTCGGTGATCTTTCAGCACCTTCCCAAGCATCTTCATGACCATCTTCCCTGCGATTCCCGGAATTTCCCCATTGATTCCAGCCGATGCACAATAGACGATTCGATTGACCCCTGCCTTCTTCATCCCATCTGCAATATTTCTACCCATCTTCTGGATGGAGGTATGCTTGTCAGGCCCTTCAGTAGAACCGACACAGCAGACTACGGCATCATGGCCCTTAATGGCAGCTGCAACCGCCTCTGCATCAAAGGCATCTCCCTTTATAGCGGTTACCCCGGATATCGTCTGTAGCTTTTCGGGTGTGCGGACAAAAGCGCTCACTTCATGGCCTTGCTCTACTGCCATCTTAACAAACTCTTGACCGACACCACCTGTTGCCCCAAAAACGATTAGCTTCATTTTTATCACCTCATGTCTATGCTGCCCCCATTATAGCACAAAGCGGGTGCAAACTTTCCATGCTGACAGTAGGATTGGGGGGCAATTGCCTTTATAATGAAGAAAGAATGATGAACGGAGTGAAGGAAATGAAAAGTGAACGACCGCTTGTGGAGGCTCTGCAGCAATTCGTGGAGAAGGAGGCCCATTCCTTGCATGTGCCGGGGCATAAAAATGGCCTTCTTTCCACATTGCCAAAGGAGCTGAAAGAGGCCCTGGTCTACGATGTGACCGAGTTGCCGGGATTGGATGACTTCCATCATCCAGAAGGGGCGATTGATGCAGCGCAAAAACTTCTTGCGGAAACCTATGGAGCGGACCGCAGTTTTTTTCTTGTAAACGGCTCTACAGTGGGGAACCTGGCTATGATCTATGCGTTGTGCAAGCCGGGGGATACAATTTTAGTGCAAAGAAATGCGCATAAATCGGTTTTCCATGCAATAGAATTAGTTGGTGCCAAACCAGTCTACCTGGCACCGGAATGGGACGAGCATACAAGGTCAGCTGGCGCAGTTCCATTTGAAACGGTGAAGGAAGCATTGGAGGGACATCCGGAAGCAAAGGCACTCGTCCTTACTTATCCGACATATTACGGTGTGGTGGCGAAGGATTTGAAGGAGCAGATTGAAATATGCCATGAAAAGCAGATTCCTGTCCTAGTGGATGAGGCACACGGCGCCCATTTTACAGCAAGCAAGCGATTCCCGGCATCTGCGCTTGATCTAGGTGCAGACGTCGTCGTGCAATCTGCTCATAAGACGCTGCCGGCAATGACGATGGCCTCCTTTATGCATGTCAAATCCACGCTCGTCTCCGATTTGAAGGTCGACCACTATCTACGCATGCTGCAGTCAAGTAGCCCATCTTATCTTCTCCTCGCCTCCCTGGATGATGCGAGGCACTATATAAGCAAGTTCAAGGAAAGCGATGCGGTATACTGCTTGGAAAAGCGGAACCAGTGGGTGGAAGCTTTGTCTTCTATTCCAGAACTCGATATTATTGAAGCGGACGATCCGTTGAAGGTATGCATCCGCGTCTCCGGCTATACTGGAATGGAAATAAAGCTGGCGATGGAGGAAAACCTGCTCTATCCGGAATTGGCAGATGCAGAACAGGTATTGCTGGTCCTGCCTTTGCTGAAGCATGGGGAAGTGTATCCTTATGCGGATGTAAGGATGAGGATGAAGAATGCAATAGCCCAATTAAAAATGCAAAAGGGTAGCGAACCGCCTCAAATGGGTAAACAATATGAAATGGCACCTATCATTACGCCGGACTTCACATTCTCTGAAATGGAAATGATGGAAAAAGAATGGATTCCCTATATGCGTGCAATGGACAGGGTAGCGGCTGGCATGCTCATCCCTTATCCCCCTGGCATTCCATTGTTTGTCCCGGGAGAGAAGATAACAGTGGCCAAGCTAAGCCAACTGGAGGAGCTGATGGCCGTCGCTGCAACTTTTCAGGGAGACCACCGTCTGGAAGAGCGTTTGATTCAAGTACTAAAGTAGTCGTTGGAGGAATATACAAAATGGTAAGAAATTTATTTATTACATTCGAAGGGCCAGAGGGAGCAGGGAAAACGTCGGTTTTAAAAGCGATTGTCGAACGGCTGCAGAATGAAAACATCGAATTTTTATCGACGCGTGAACCAGGCGGGATAGAGATTGCGGAGAAAATCAGGGAGGTCATCCTGAACCCCGCTCATACAGCCATGGATGCCCATACGGAAGCACTATTATATGCAGCGGCACGAAGCCAGCATTTTTATGAGAAGGTGGAGCCGGCGCTCAAAGCGGGCAAACATGTCCTCTGTGACCGTTTCATCGATTCCTCCCTTGTCTACCAGGGAATCGGGCGCGGGCTGGGGGTCGAGGAGGTCCGGGCCATCAATGAGTTTGCAATAGGCACCAGGATGCCGGATAAAACGATTCTCTTCGATTTGGACCCGGCAATCGGCCTGGCACGCATAAAGGCCGGCCGTCAGGATGAAATCAACCGGCTTGATACGGAAAGCCTGGCATTCCATGAGAGTGTACGGAAAGGCTATCTGGAGCTCGCCAAGAGGGACGGCGGGCGTATTACGGTTGTCGATGCCAATCGTCCCCTGGAAGAGGTAGTAAATGATGTTTGGGTAATATTAAAAAGTTTGCTAGAGGAAAAGTAAATGAAGTAAGTAACAGTAATATGATATAATGGTAACACCATTCAACTGAAAGGGTGAGGGCGGATGAAATTAGTCGTAGCAGTTATTCAAGATCAGGATAGTAATCGTTTATCGAATGCGTTAACGAAGCATAACTTTCGGGCAACGAAATTAGCGAGTACAGGCGGATTCTTGCGTTCAGGAAATACGACTTTTTTAGTCGGGGTAGATGATGAGCGTGTTTCACAGCTACTTGATGTCATTCGAGACAATTGCCGTTCGCGTGAGCAAATGGTAGCACCCGTATCTCCGTTGGGGGGAAGTGCGGATTCGTACATTCCTTATCCGGTTGAAGTGGAAGTTGGGGGAGCGACTGTGTTCGTATTGCCGATTGAACAGTTCCACCATTTTTAAGATGGAGGTGGATTTTGATTGAAGATTAATCGTGACATGCGTGTCGGCTTCCAAAACCCGAACGAAGTAAGGCAACCGAACCAGAACGGCAACCGTTTTGGCGATCTGGTCATCAAGCAGGGTTCGAAGATGGAGACGGAGCAGCTGACGCGTCTTTTAGGCGATATTTCGGCTGCAGGGGAACGGGTTGCCCGTTCACGGAGCCTTCGCGAACTGACACGTTTTAAAATGCTGGTGAAGCGTTTTCTGCAGGAGGCGGTCAATCATGGACTGGAAACGAAACAGTCCCATACGTGGAACCGCTTTGGTGAAGGCAGACGTTTGAAAATCGTCGAGACAGTGGACGAACGTCTCGTAGAGCTTGCGCAGGACCTTCTGGATGAAGAAAAGGAAACGATTGATTTATTAGATAAAATAGGTGAAATTAAAGGCTTGTTAATTAACCTATACATGTAACCCCGTGTCTTTTTCATGTATGTAGACACGGGATTTTTTCTACAGGGGCTTGTTATGTAGAAAGATGGGCAAGTGCTCTTTTATTAGGATGAAAAGGTGAATGGAAATGGGAAGACAAGTGGATGAGCTGAAATTATTGCAGCCAATAGTGATGAAGCAGCTTCAGACGATTCATGAAAAGGACAGAATGGCGCATGCCTATATATTCGACGGTGAAAAGGGCACAGGAAAGCGAGATGCCATGACGTTTTTTGTGAAGCTTCTCTTATGTGAGCATCCGATAGATAGCGTTCCATGTGAAACATGCCGACAGTGCAGACGGGTGGATTCGGGAAATCATCCGAATGTAAAGCAGGTGGAGCCGGAAGGACAGTTCATCAAAATCGATCAGATTCGTGACTTGATTGCGGAGATGATGATGACAGGAGTGGAGAGTGGACGCAAAATCTACGTTCTGCACCATGCAGATAAATTGAATACGGCATCGGCAAATATGCTGCTGAAATTTCTGGAGGAGCCAGACGGCGAGGTGACGGCTATTCTGCTGACAGAGCAGATCCAGTCCATTCTGCCGACGATTCGCTCCAGATGCCAGCATATAAAATTTTCCAAAGTGCCCCGTCAGATTCTGTTGGAGCGCCTTATGGAGCAGGGGGTCACCCATTCGATGGCCGCGACCGTAAGCATGGTGACAAATGAATTGGAAACCGCTTTGGCCCTCGCCAGGGAAGAGCAGTTTGCATATGCGAGAAAAACAGTGTTAAAATTAGTTGAGACGGTCAGAAGCAATGTACATGAAGCCTTGCTGCTGGTACATGGAGAATGGCTTCCCTCATTTAAAGAAAAAGCGGAGATGGAACAAGCATTAGATTTACTGCTGTTTGCCTATCGTGATATTGTGGCAATCAAGGCTAATCCTGATGCTGCCTGCACATATCCAGATATGCTGCATGTGTTTAAGGAAATGGCACTGCATACAACTTATGAGCGACTATCGAGTCAAATGCAAGCAGTTTTACAGGCACGAGCAAACCTGCAGCGCAACATGAACCGGACGCTATTGATGGAGCAGCTAATGCTGAATTTGCAGGAGGGGTATACATTTGTATAATGTGGTAGGAGTCCGTTTTAAAAAAGCGGGTAAAATATATTATTTTGATCCGGCTGCTTACATACTGGAAGTAGATGAGTATGTAATCGTCGAGACCGCACGGGGGATCGAGTATGGGAAGGTCGTCGTTCCAATCCGCCAGGTGGATGAGAATGATGTGGTGCTTCCACTCAAGCAGGTCGTCCGTCCGGCAGATGATAGGGACCGGATTCAAGTCGATGAAAATTTGACGGAGTCAAAGCGCGCATTTGAATTGGCCAGCGCAAAAATTATTGAACATAACTTGGAAATGAAGCTTGTCGATGTGGAATATACGTTTGACCGGAATAAAATCATTTTTTACTTTACCGCAGAGGGCCGTGTTGATTTCCGGGAGCTGGTGAAGGATCTGGCCTCCATATTCCGTACACGTATTGAACTGCGCCAAATTGGCGTACGTGATGAAGCGAAGCTGCTGGGTGGCATTGGTCCATGCGGTCGTATGCTTTGCTGTTCCACATTTTTGGGTGATTTTGATCCAGTATCCATCAAAATGGCGAAGGATCAGAACCTCTCGCTTAATCCAACGAAGATTTCGGGTCTTTGCGGTCGTCTCATGTGTTGCCTGAAGTATGAGAATGACGATTACGAAATTGCGAAGAAGGGCATGCCGGATATTGGCGATGTGACGATGACACCAGACGGACAAGGAAAGGTAATTGGATTGAATGTCCTTGAGCGTTTGATTCAGGTCTACTTGAAGGAGCAGGAGCGCACAGCCGAATATTCCCTTGAAGAATTATTGGAATATGAAAAAAATCTTATATAGATAGAAACTTAATGAGGTGGCTTGAGTGAAGGACCGTAATTTTTTAGATACTGTTATGGAGTTCGAACAGCAGCTCGAATCGATGCAGCAGCAATTTGGTGACCTGAAACGGTTTGTTGCGCATATGATGGAGGAGCATCAGACACTTCAAACGGAAAACCTTCATCTAAGGAAGCGTCTGGAAGAGCTTTTATCTAAGGAGCAGCCTTCTGTAAATCATAAGAAGAAGGGCAATGCACTAGATATTGGGGAAGGATACGATAACCTGGCCCGCCTTTACCATGAAGGGTTCCATGTGTGTCATGTCCATTTTGGAGGCTCGCGCAAAGGTGAGGATTGCTTGTTTTGTCTATCGTTTTTAAATAAAGAAAATAGTTGATGGAGAGGCTGCTTCCTTAAAGGGAGGTCAGTCTTTTCTTTTGGAGGAATTACTATGACTGAATGGCTGAAGGATGATGAACGCCTGGACTACTTGCTGGCGGAAGATTTACGAATTATTCAAAGTCCATCCGTTTTTTCATTTTCATTGGATGCGGTGTTGCTGTCGCACTTTGTCAGTGTGGCGAAACGGGGTGCCATCGTGGACCTTTGTTCAGGAAATGGGGTCATCCCGCTGTTTCTGAGCGCCCGTACGAACGCGAAAATCATTGGGGTGGAACTGCAGCCACGGCTGTATGATATGGCGACGCGCAGCATCGGCTACAACAGGCTGGACCATCAAATTGACATGCTGCTGGGGGATGTAAAGGAGGCGCCTGATCTGCTCGGTGTAGAAAAATACGATGCAGTCACATGCAATCCACCGTATTTTCTGGCGCATGAGCTGAGCGACAAAAACATCAGTGAGCATCATGCCATCGCAAGGCATGAACTGCACCTGACATTGGAGGAGGCCATCCACTCCGCAAGCCGGCTGCTGAAGCAGGGCGGCAAGGCTGCATTTGTCCATCGTCCGGGTCGGCTGTTGGATATCGTCACATTGATGCGTGCCAACCGTCTGGAACCGAAGCGCATGCAGCTCGTTTATCCGAAACACGGTAAAGAGGCCAATACACTGCTGATTGAAGGGATCAAGGACGGCAAGCCGGATTTGAAAATTCTGCCGCCACTTTATGTGTATAAGGATAATAATGAATATACGGAAGAGATTCGAGCGATTCTGTATGGAGAATAAACATTATTTTTATGTTGTAAAATGCCGGGACAATACCTTATATGCCGGCTATACGAATAATCTTGAAAAGCGGATTGCTGCTCATAATGCGGGTAAAGGAGCAAAGTATACAAAGCCCCGTACACCTGTTGCATGCATCCATCATGAGGTATTCGAGACGAAGCAGGAAGCGATGAGGCAGGAGTATGCATTCAAGCAATTAGACCGCAGGAAAAAATTGGAGTATATAAGGAGTAAAGTACATGAAATCACAGAAGAGTAGCCAGCATGAAACAGGTGGCTGTCTGTATTTAGTCGCCACACCCATCGGCAATCTGGAGGATATGACCTTCCGTGCATTGCGCATTTTAAAGGAAGTGGATATGATTGCGGCTGAGGACACACGCAATACAAGAAAGCTCTGCAATTACTTCGACATTGCGACACCCCTTGTAAGCTACCATGAGCATAATCTGGAGGCAGGCGGAGAGAAGCTGCTATCATTTTTACGGGAAGGGAAATCGGTGGCGTTGGTAAGTGATGCGGGCCTTCCCTGCATTTCAGATCCAGGAGCGGACATCGTCGAGAAGGCCCTGGCTGAGGGCTTTGCGGTCGTTCCTGTACCCGGGGCGAATGCAGCGCTGACCGCCCTTATCGCCTCTGGGCTTCCCCCCCAGCCGTTCTACTTTTTCGGTTTCTTGAAGCGCCATAAAAAGGAAAGGCGCCTTCAGCTGGAAAGGCTGGCGAAGCGGGAGGAGACCATGCTGTTCTATGAGGCGCCGCATCGTTTGAAGGAGACGTTGAAGGACCTCCAGCTGATGTTGGGCAACCGCCGCATCGTGTTGGCCCGTGAACTGACAAAGAAGTTTGAAGAGTTTCTGCGCGGTACGATGGATGAAGCAATTGCATGGGCGGAAGCTAATGAAATTCGTGGGGAATTTGTCGTAGTGGTGGAAGGCAATGCCGCCGGCGGTGTGGAGGAAGAGGAGCAGCCATGGAAAGCGATGACGGTCATAGAGCATGTTGAGCATATGATGGAAGAAACTCATGGTAATTCAAAAGAGGCGATTAAAGAAGTAGCCAGATTGAGGGGTATGCCAAAACGGGATGTATACAACATGTATCATCAAAACGAATAGGGATTGCCTCTTATCCAAAAGGTGTTTGCGGTGCCTCCTTCAACTACCGCAGGATCCTCTTTAGCGGATATGTAGCAAGAGAAAGGAGCTGTCTGGAAAGTAAACCTTTCCAGACAGCTCCTTTAAAATACCTATATAATTATTTTAGGTTATTTTGGATTTCTTTCATCAGCATTTCCGCGCCTTCAGGGCTTAAGATCAGCTTGCCCCCTACAAGGCGTAGATTATCGTCAGACACTTCGCCTGTCACTGCACAAGTCATGTTAGGCATATATTTTTTAAGGATGATTTTATCATCATCGACATAAATTTCCAATGCGTCCTTTTCAGCAATGCCTAATGTGCGACGTAGCTCGATAGGAATAACCACACGCCCCAATTCATCGACTTTACGAACAATACCTGTAGATTTCATGATAATATTTTCCTCCTAAAATGGTTGTTATTAAAATTCGTCAAAATTCGACATCGATAACTTGACTATGATAAATCATACCAACTAATACCATATACGTCAATAAATTAGCACCGAAAATAGCATATCAATATGAAATTTTTCTTCAAAATCAGCAATTATAAAGTAAAAATTAAAGATTTTTATTATCATTAGCCTATATCAGACTAAATATTCAAGTAGCGGATAAACTATATGGTAATGATTTTTCGACAAAAGCCTATCTCAATAATCTTTCATTGAAACGGATTTCGTACTTCGTTAGAATAGAGGTTATACTGTGAAACAAAATGGAGGCAGTTCTAGTGAGCGAACAGAAAACATTCTATATAACAACACCTATTTACTACCCTAGTGGTAAGTTCCATATCGGTACGGCCTATACGACGGTCGCATCTGATACGATGGCACGCTACAAGCGCCTGCGTGGATATGATGTACGTTTCCTGACTGGAATGGATGAACATGGACAGAAGATCCAAGAAAAGGCCCAGGAGTCAGGGAAAAATCCCCAAGAGTACGTAAACGAAATAGCAGATGCTGCCAAAAGGTTATGGTCTCTTATGGATATATCCTATGATGACTTTATTCAAACCACTCAGGAGCGCCATAAAAAGGGTGTGGAACGGATTTTTACACATTTTCTAGAAAATGGTGACATTTATAAAGGTGAATATGAGGGACTTTATTGTGTTCCCTGTGAGTCCTATTATACAGAGACGCAGTTGGTAGATGGAAAATGTCCGGACTGCGGCCGCGATGTACAGATAGTAAAAGAAGAATCTTACTTCTTTAATATGAAAAAATATGCCGATAAATTACTACAATATTATGAGGAAAATGTTGAATTTATTGAACCGGAGTCTCGTAAAAATGAAATGATCAATAACTTCATCAAGCCGGGTCTTGAAGACTTATCAGTTTCTCGGACTTCCTTCGATTGGGGAATTAAAGTACCTGGCGATCCGAAACATGTCATCTACGTATGGGTGGATGCCCTATCCAACTATATTACGTCACTCGGCTACGGCTCCGACAACGAAGAGCTGTTTAATAAATACTGGCCGGCCGATGTACATGTAGTAGGAAAAGACATTGTGCGGTTCCACACAATTTACTGGCCGATCTTCCTGATGGCTTTAGATTTGCCATTACCGAAAAAAGTATTCGCTCATGGTTTCATCATGATGAAAGATGGGAAAATGTCAAAATCCAAAGGCAATGTCGTATATCCGGAAATGCTTGTGGAGCGCTATGGGCTGGATGCGACACGCTATTTCCTTCTTCGCGAGCTGCCATTTGGTTCAGACGGCGTATTTTCCCCGGAGTCATTCGTAGAGCGTACGAATTTCGACCTCGCAAATGACCTGGGGAACTTGCTGAACCGGACTGTTTCCATGATGAATAAGTATTTTGACGGTGTGATTCCAACAGAAGGCATGGAGCCTACCGAATTCGATGCGCCATTAAAAGCATTTGCAGAAAACGTCCGTGTTAAATATGAAGAAAGCATGGAAAAAATGCAATTTAGTGTTGTGCTGTCGGAGCTATGGTCCCTCGTTTCACGGACAAATAAATATATTGATGAAACATCTCCATGGGTGTTGGCAAAAGATGAGAAAGACTTGCCTAAATTACGGGCCGTAATGGCGAATTTGGCAGAAAGTTTGCGCCATATTGCAGTAATGTTGCAGCCCTTTATGACTTCTGCTCCAAAACGCATCATGGAGCAGCTTGGATTGAAGGAAGAAATGCTGCAGTGGGATTCCATTGCTGCATTCGGAAATGTTATTCCGGCAAATACAAAAGTGGTGGAAAAAGGAATACCTATCTTCCCCCGTCTCGATGCCGAGGTGGAAATTGCCTATATTCGTGAGCAGATGCAATCGAGTGTGAAAACTCCCCAGGAGGAATCGAAGAAGGAAATTGTCGAAACGCCGGATACGCCTGAAATCACAATCGACGATTTCATGAAAATCGATTTACGCGTCGCTACAGTGACAGCGTGCGAGCCAATACCTAAGGCGAAAAAATTATTAAAGCTACAGGTGGATCTAGGCTATGAACAGCGTCAGGTAGTATCGGGCATTGCCGAGCACTACAAGCCTGAGGAGCTGGTGGGGCAAAAAGTAATCGTAGTGGCAAACCTAAAGCCGGTGAAGCTTCGCGGGGAATTGTCCCAGGGAATGATTCTAGCGGGTTCGCATGAGGGTGTCCTGACACTTGCAACGGTAGATCCAAAGCTTGAAAACGGAGCGCAGGTGAAATAATCTCAATCGGCAAGGGAATCCAGGCTTTCGACCTTTATCACCTTATGTCGGGGCGGTTAGACAGCTTCCCATCCGTGAATAAAGGATAGATATGGATTGCAAAGTCGTTACAATAAGCCTGTTGAACATTATGAGTTCGACAGGCTTCCTTTATTTCAACTTACATCAAAAAATTATTGTAGAATAATGAAAATTACCATTAACTAGAATGTATAAAGGACCATAGCTCCCCTTGTGGGAGTGGAGGGAGAGAGGTTTGTTACAAAAGAGGCATCTCAGTAATATAAATGAAATATAGATGAAAGATAAGAAATAGTTTAATCCATTACAATACGGGAGTAGGAGAATAACAATATGACATCATATATCGATACACATGTACATCTCAATGCAGACCAATATGACGATGATTTGCAGGAAGTCATCAATCGAGCTATTGAAGCAAAAGTGGAAAAAATGGTTGTGGTAGGATTCGACCGCAAGACGATTGAACGTGCAATGAAGCTAGTGGAGGAATACAGCTTTTTGTATGCCGTCATTGGATGGCACCCGGTGGATGCCATCGATTGTACAGACGAAGAGCTGGAATGGATTGAAAAGCTGGCGGCACATCCAAAAGTGGTAGGTATAGGAGAGACAGGGCTTGACTATTACTGGGATAAATCCCCAAAGGATGTGCAGGAGTACTGGTTCCGTAAGCAAATACAGCTGGCGCAGAAACTGAATTTGCCGATCATCATTCATAACCGTGATGCAACCGGTGATGTGGTACGGATTTTACGTGAGGAGAACGCTGCCTCGGTTGGCGGCATCATGCACTGCTATGGCGGCAGTGTAGAAACGGCCCGTGAATGCATCAATATGAATTTCATGATCAGCCTGGGAGGGCCTGTGACATTTAAAAATGCACGGCAGCCCAAAGAGGTGGCGAAGGAAATTCCGCTCGAGCATCTGCTGATTGAGACGGATGCGCCGTATCTCGCTCCCCACCCGCATCGCGGAAAGCGCAACGAGCCGGCATTGGTTCCCCTCGTTGCAGAGGAAATTGCGCGCCTGAAAGAGCTATCGGTAGAAGAAGTAGCGAAGGCTACAACAGAAAATGCAAAACGTTTTTTCAAAATTAGTGACTAAGTTGTGGACCCCTCTTCGGTGCTGCGTTTGGTAAGGCTTACAGGCTGTCACTAAAATTGTAGGAATATGCATTTATGTTGACAGCCTAAAAAGGAGCCCGTATAATCCAACGAGTATTAAGGAGGCGTTTTTTCATGTCAAATGACACCATGAAAAACCTGTTCTTTGGTTCATTGAGGCGTAAGCAAACAGCGGTAAGGATTCTATCCCTTGTCCTGTTTGTTACAGTTATTGCATTTGTTCTATACCAGGGAACGAAAAATTCAGTCATCATCAATGCAAATGGTGAGCAGCTGGAACTGGCAACACACGCAAAAACAGTCGAAGATGTATTAGTAGCACAAGACATCACTGTTTC
The DNA here is from genome assembly GCA_051874195.1 of Lysinibacillus sp. Taxonomy (GTDB): domain Bacteria; phylum Bacillota; class Bacilli; order Bacillales_A; family Planococcaceae; genus Lysinibacillus_B. The sequence continues at coordinate 13,869 of JBJEFP010000240.1, forward strand.
GGAATATGATAAAGTATCACCCTCACTGGATACCAAGATTGTCAGCGGAATGACAATCGATTGGGAACAGGCAAAAGAAATATTTATTTCAGTTGATGGAAATCAGTCAAATATTTGGACAACTGAAAAACGAGTGAAGAACATTTTGGAAGAGGCAAATATTGAAGTAACGGAGCATGACGAGATTTCACTCAGCTTGGATACAGAGGTAGGAGCAGATGACAAAATCGATATTCAAAAAGCGTTTCAGTTAACGCTTGTCGATGGTTTGAAAGAGAGACAAGTATGGTCCACTTCGACTACGGTCGCTAACTTTTTGAAACAACAAGGAATTACATTAGGCGAATATGATCGTGTCGGCAAATCGATGGAGGAGGTAATCGCTCCAGATGATCGCATCGCAGTTGTTCGCGTAGAAAAGGTTACCGATGTAGTGGAAGAATCAATCGATTTCGCAATTGAAAAGAAAAACGATTCTTCTTTGTTGAAGGGAAAAGAAAAAGTAGTAACGACTGGGGAAAAGGGTACGGTTGCACGTACATATGAAGTCGTGAAGGAAAATGGACAGGTCGTGTCCAAAACGTTGCAGTCCGAAAAGGTCGTCCAGCAGCCGCAGAAACAGGTGGTAGCAGTAGGTACGAAGGTCGTGACGGCAAGCGTTTCACGTAATAACTCACCAGCTCCCGCTAATGGGAAGGAGTTTTATGTGACGGCAACAGCCTATACGGCAAACTGCTCGGGCTGTTCGGGCGTGACGGCAACAGGCCTGAATCTAAAAGCTAATCCGTCCAGCAAGGTCATTGCAGTAGATCCGAGCGTCATCCCCCTAGGTTCGAAAGTATGGGTGGAGGGCTATGGCTATGCAGTCGCCGCTGATACAGGCGGTGCGATTAAAGGTCAGAAAATTGATGTATTTGTATCTTCCAAGTCCCAGGCATCGAGCTGGGGGCGTAAAAAGGTGCGCATCAAAGTGTTGAACTAGAGTTAGTGGCATTCCAAAATGAATGAGCTTTCCCGTTTTGACTGGCGGGAAGGCTTTTTTATTTGTGAAGGAAATACTGCCGACATATTGCGGTATCGTTCATGTGAAAAGGGGCATCACCCATGCCAGGGCATCTGCAAGGGCGCATTTAGGGAACGGGATGCCTTTCTTGTGGGTGGTAGACAGTGGATGTGTTAAAATACGAAAAGAAGCTTGAGGGAAAAGAGGATACAGTTTGAACATAAAAGAAATCATTGTCGTGGAAGGTAAAGATGATACGACTGCGATTAAGCGGGCAGTCGGTGCCGATACAATCGAAACGAACGGCTCCGCCATCTCCGATGAAACGCTCCGGAGGATTGGACATGCCCAGCAGAAGCGGGGGGTCATCGTATTTACGGACCCTGATTATCCGGGGCGCCGAATACGTGCCATCATCGAGGAGCGCATTCCGGGTGTAAAGCACGCCTTTTTGGCAAAGGAGAAGACCATCGCCAAAAACGGCCGTGGCCTCGGCATCGAGCATGCCAGCGACGAGGACATCCGGGATGCCTTGCGCAATGTATATACCGTCAATGCAAGCGGGCATTTTGAAGAGCGAATTACACTTGAGGACCTGATGCTTGCAAGGCTGATCGGGCATCCGAAGTCGAAGGAGCGCCGCAATCGGATTGGCGAGATTCTGAATATAGGCATGACGAACGGGAAGCAGCTGCACAAGCGCCTTATTATGTTCGGGATTACAGAGGAGCAGTTTGGGGCGGCAGTAGCACAGTTAGATCAGGAGGAACAACATGTATAAAGACATTGCAACACCAATTCGCACGAAGGAAATCTTGAATAAATACGGATTTTCCTTCAAAAAGAGCCTGGGACAGAACTTTTTGATCGACCCGAATATTTTGCGCAATATCGTAAGCCATGCAAATCTTACGGAGGACAGCGGAGCAATAGAGGTGGGCCCAGGAATCGGGGCGCTGACCGAGCATCTGGCAAGGGCGGCAAAAAAGGTGGTATCGTTTGAAATCGACCAGCGTCTTCTGCCGGTCCTGGAGGATACGTTAAGCCCTTATGATAATGTGAAAATCGTCCATTCGGATATCCTGAAGGCCGATGTAACGAAAGTGATTGAGGAAGAGATGCCCGGCATCGAGGATATCATGGTGGTGGCGAACCTTCCCTATTACGTGACGACGCCCATCCTGATGAAATTATTGAACGACCGCCTGCCGATTCGTGGCTTTGTCGTCATGATGCAAAAAGAGGTGGCGGATCGTATAACGGCAAGACCGGGGACGAAGGAATACGGTTCCCTCTCCATCGCCATCCAGTATTATTGCACGGCGGAAGTGGCGATGGTGGTACCGAAGACGGTATTCATGCCGCAGCCGAATGTGGACTCCGCGGTAATCCGCCTGATCAGGCATGAACAGCCGCCTGTAGAGGTCATTGATGAGGACTTCCTGTTCGAAGTGACGCGCGCATCCTTTGCTCAGCGCCGCAAAACGATTCTGAACAATCTGCAGTCTGGGCTCACGGAAGGCAAGAAGAACAAGGAAGCCATCTTGGCAGCGCTTGAAAAGGCTGGAGTTGAGCCCTCCCGCCGTGGTGAAACACTGACGATCGAAGAATTCGGATGCTTGGCCGATGCATTACATCCGGTATTTTGCAAACGTCAATAATTCGAATTTCCTTAAAAAAATGTCGTAGTTTTAAAAAAAAAAGTTGACGGGATTTGTTCCACGGTGATAAAATAATATATTTTATTGACAATGCAGGCTTTTTGTGATATACTTTTACATAGTGAGGTGTATGCGAAAATGCCAAAAACGTTAGCTGACATTAAAAAGTCGTTAGAATGTCATTTGGGTAAACGTTTGCAATTACGAGCAAACGGAGGTCGCAAGAAAACGGTTGAGTGTGAAGGCGTGCTGAGCGAAACATATCGTGCAGTATTCGTTGTCGAGCTTAATCAGGAGGACAATGCGTGCAAACGTGTGTCTTACAGCTACACAGATATTTTGACAGAAGCAGTGGAAATTACTTTTTTAGACGATACGATTGCTGTCGCTAAATAGGGTATAGTTTTCTTTATATGTTTTAATGGAGCACCCATGTACATGGGTGCTTCTCGTTTTTTGAGAAAGGGATGCAGACAAACCGCTAGGAATGGAAAAGAAAAGGTGCGGGGCAGATCATGCCGGCGTGCTGGACGTGGCGGATGCATAACTCGAATGGAGCAACACATAATACATCTGTCAGCCTTGCATTCAAAAGGAGGCAGAAAGCATGGCTAAAGAAAAGATCATGTCAACGCGTCTAAAAGAAGAGATAGCGAAGGAACTCGGATTTTATGATGTTGTACAAAAGGAAGGCTGGGGCGGGATTAAAGCCCGTGATGCCGGAAATATGGTCAAACGTGCCGTTGAGATGGCCCAGGAAGGTCTTGCAGCGGAGCAACGCAACAAGAACATTTAGCTAGGTTGAAGCAAAAAGAGAAGCAGGGCTGATGGAAGGGGGCGTCTGAAAAGCTTTTCAGATGACTCCCTTTTAATGATGATAAGGGAGAAAGTAAAATGCCAAAAAAGTGACGATGTATGGGCTGCTCGTCCGCAAAAAAAGTTTCTGTACTTTCCATAAGTGCCTTGTTCCCCAGTATGGTAAAATAGAGGGCAATGATATTCGCAACTTGCGAGGTGTAAGGAGGATTTTGCCATGCTTTATGTGAAGGCGCCCGCTAAAATCAATTTGACATTAGATGTTTTATATAAACGGCCGGATCATTACCACGAAGTGGAGATGGTCATGACGACAGTGGATCTAGCCGACCGGATTGGTTTGGAGCCTCGAAGGGACGGGCTCATTAAAATCATCTCGGCGGATCGTTTTGTGCCGGATGACGAACGGAATTTTGCCTATCAGGCGGCAAAGCTGTTGAAGGATACATATGGTATCGCTGAGGGCGTATCAATCAAGATCGAGAAGGAGATTCCCATTGCCGCAGGACTGGCGGGGGGCAGCAGTGATGCAGCCGCTACGTTGCGCGGGTTGAACGAAATGTGGGGCTTGAATCTGACGATGGATGAGCTGGCGGAGCTCGGTGCAAAAATAGGGTCGGATGTCTCCTTCTGTGTCCATGGCGGAACGGCGCTGGCTACAGGGCGTGGGGAGAAAATTAAAGAGTTGCCTGCACCACCTGCCTGCTGGGTTGTATTGGCAAAGCCGAAAATCGGTGTGTCTACTGCGGATGTATATGGAGGTTTGAAACTGGAAGGCATTACGCATCCGAATACAAAGCAAATGATCGAGGCCATTCAAAAGCAGGATTACGAACAGGTCTGCCGGTCGGTGGGGAACGTATTGGAAACCGTAACATTTGCCCTTCATCCGGAAGTGGTGACCATTAAGGAGCAAATGCAGCGCTTTGGTGCGGATGCCGTTCTGATGAGCGGCAGTGGCCCTACAGTATTTGGACTCGTCGATTCCGAAACACGTGCTGCCCGCATCTACAATGGCCTGCGCGGGTTCTGTGAAGAAGTTTATGTCGTGCGTATGTTAGGTGAGCGGAATCCGCTTGCTTAAATGCGTATATTTATGGTAATTTACGTATTAAACGTTCGTGTTTTAAAGTGTCTAATTCTTATATGGGGGAGAATCAAATGAAATGGAAGCGCAGTGAACGCCTTGTTGATATGACTTGCTATCTGCTTGAGCATCCACATCAGCTGATTCCGCTAACTTATTTTTCTACTCTGTATCAATCCGCAAAATCATCCATCAGTGAAGATCTGTCGATTGTGAAGGAAACGTTCGAAGAAAAAGGAATCGGGTTGCTGATGACAGTGCCTGGAGCAGCAGGTGGGGTAAAATACATCCCCAAAATGTCCAGTAAAGATGTAAAGAATATTATTGATGAGCTGATTGTAGAGCTTGGGCAGTCGGATAGGCTATTGCCGGGCGGCTACTTATTCATGACGGACCTGCTCGGGAATCCGGAGTTGATGAACCGTGTCGGCAAAGTGTTTGCGAGCGCATTTGCGGACAAGGAAATCGATGTTATCATGACGGTAGCAACGAAAGGAATTTCAATCGCCCATGCGATTGCCCGCCATCTGAATGTACCGGTGGTGGTGGTCCGTCGCGACAGCAAGGTGACGGAAGGCTCTACAGTAAGCATCAATTATGTATCGGGATCTTCTCGTCGCATCCAGACGATGGTATTGTCGAAGCGCAGCATGAAGGGCGGCCAGCGCGTCCTCATTACGGATGACTTCATGAAGGTGGGCGGTACGATGAACGGTATGAAAAGCCTGTTGGAGGAATTCGGCTGCGAGCTTGCAGGGATTGCCGTGCTGGTGGAAGCGGAGCATGCGGATGAAACACTTGTCGATGATTACTATTCGTTGGTGAAGCTCCACGAAGTGAATGAGAAGGATCGTACCATTGCATTGAGTGAGGGAAATTATTTTTCAAAGGAGAGAAAAATATGAAAACAGTATCCACAAACAACGCTCCGGCAGCAATCGGGCCATACGCCCAAGGAATCATTGTAAATAATATGTTCTACTCTTCAGGGCAAATTCCGTTGACAGCAGCAGGGGAGCTAGTTGATGGAGACATCAAGGAGCAGACGAACCAGGTATTCGAAAACCTGAAGGCCGTGCTGGCAGCAGCCGGTACGTCGCTTGGCCAGGTTGTAAAGACCACTGTATTCATGAAGGACATGAATGACTTTGTGGAAATGAACGAAGTGTATGCAAGCCATTTCGGCGAGCATAAGCCGGCACGTTCAGCAGTGGAAGTGGCCCGTCTGCCGAAGGATGTCAAAGTCGAAATTGAAGTTATTGCCTTAGTTAAATAGTATGCAAGAGGCGCTGCGCAGAAGTGGCGCTTTTTTTTATGCCCGGGATTGTTTCGTCTACTCATAGATTCCTTTACCTTCACGAAGATGAACCGCACTAACACAGCACTGACCATTCTCGAACACGACATAGGATGCCCATCCACCATGGACGTTGACAGCCTGCCGATTCGATAATAGGCCTATAAATGCCTATTCAATTATCTCCAAGCGAATTCTATTTTAAGAAATAGATAATAGATCTAAAAATTTTAAATATTTATAAATTTATAGGACAAAAAGAAGGAATTTCGGATTTTTTGAAGAAGTTAATTCTCATAAAAGGTGACATCTTAGACGAGAGGGGTGAGAGAATGGAAGTAACAGATGTAAGACTACGCCGTGTGCAAACTGATGGTAGAATGCGCGCGATCGCTTCCATCACATTGGATGATGAATTCGTCGTCCATGATATTCGAGTAATTGATGGGAATTCCGGCCTATTCGTGGCGATGCCGAGCAAGCGTACTCCGGATGGAGAGTTCCGGGATATTGCGCATCCGATTAATTCAGGGACACGCAATAAAATCCAGGAGATCGTGTTGGCTGCTTATCATGCTTCAGATGAGGGGAATGAAGAGGAAGTCCTAGAACTAGAAGAAGCGAATGTGTAATTTTTATATAAAGAGGGTCTACTCTACTAAAGGGTAGACTCTTTTTATATGGTGACAAAGCAGAATCCCACTCGAATAAGAGTTTTCGAGGCGTGAACGACAGGGTTTGAAAGGCGTGGATGCATTGATGTTTTGCCAATCCCGAATGCCTTGAAAATCGCGTGAATTTACTATATAGTCATAAGAGACAATGAGCTGAATTGGGGGACTCGAGAATGACTAATATTTTTGCTATCGTGCTAGCAGCTGGTCAGGGAACACGTATGAAGTCCAAATTATATAAAGTGCTCCACCCTGTTTGCGGCAAGCCAATGGTTCAACACGTTGTAGACCATATCGGATCTTTGAATGCGGAACGGATTGTAACGGTCGTCGGACATGGCGCCGAAATGGTGAAGGAACAGTTAGGGGAGCAAAGTGAATATGTGCTACAGGCTGAGCAGCTAGGGACTGCCCATGCCGTTCAACAAGCCGAGCCCGTCCTTGGTGCGCTTGAAGGCACAACTCTGGTGGTGTGCGGCGATACGCCATTAATCCGCCCCGAGACGATGAAAGCCCTATTCGACTACCATACTTCGCAAAATGCCAAAGCGACCATCTTAACGGCGGTGGCGGAAGATCCGACTGGCTACGGCCGCGTTTTACGGGATGCTGAAGGAAATGTAGCTCAAATCGTAGAGCAAAAGGATGCGACAGAAGAGCAGAAGAAAGTGACGGAAATCAATACAGGTACATACTGTTTTGACAATAAGGCACTATTCGAAGCTTTGAAGCTTGTGAAAAATGACAATGCACAAGGAGAGTACTATCTGCCGGACGTCATCGAAATCCTGCAAAAGCAGGGGGACCGTGTAGCGGCATATGTAACGGAAAGCTTTGACGAGACGCTGGGCGTGAACGACCGTTTTGCCCTTTCGCAGGCAGAGGAGATCATGCGTGCCCGCATCAACGAGCGCCACATGCGTAATGGTGTCACGATCATCAATCCATCTGCAACCTATATCAGTGCAGATGCCATTATCGGCTCTGATACCGTCCTTCAGCCAGGCTGCATCATTGAAGGGAAGTCGGTGATTGGAGAGGACTGTATCATCGGTCCGAACAGCCATATCGTAGATAGCGAAATTGGCAATGCGACGACGATCCACAGCTCTGTTGTACTGCAAAGCAAAGTCGGTCATGAAACAGCCGTCGGTCCATTTGCTCACCTTCGACCAGCTTCTTCACTAGGCGACCATGTGAAGGTCGGCAACTTTGTAGAAGTGAAGAAGAGCAATTTAGGCAACCATACAAAAGTGTCGCATCTAAGTTACATAGGCGATGCTGAAGTAGGGGATAATTGCAATATTGGTTGCGGTACAATTACAGTCAACTATGACGGTAAAAACAAATTCAAGACGGTTATTGAAGATGATGTATTTGTAGGTTGCAACTCGAATCTAGTGGCTCCGGTGACGCTGGGAGCCGGCTCATTCATCGCTGCAGGCTCTACTGTGACGAAGGATGTACCGGGTGATGCGCTGGCGATTGCACGCGCACGCCAGGAAAACAAATTACATTACGTTAGTAACAAATTAAAATAAATTTATTAATTAGAAAAAACAGGAGGCCATCATGCCGTATCAATACGCTGACTCAAAATTAAAAATCTTCTCGCTGAATTCGAACAACCCGCTGGCGCAAGAAATTGCAAAGGAAATGGGCTGTGAGCTTGGTAAATCATCTGTAAAGCATTTCAGTGATGGAGAGGTTCAAATTAGTATTGAAGAAAGTATTCGCGGTTGCGACGTATTCATCGTTCAATCCACTTCTGCACCTGTAAACGAACACCTTATGGAGCTATTAATCATGGTCGATGCGGTAAAACGCGCTTCAGCCCGTACAGTAAACGTCGTAATGCCATACTATGGCTATGCACGTCAAGACCGTAAAGCTAAGGCACGTGAGCCGATTACAGCGAAATTGGTAGCGAACCTTCTAGAGACTGCCGGTGCTACTCGTGTAATCGTATTAGATCTACACGCACCACAAATCCAAGGCTTCTTCGATATTTTAATCGACCACTTAGTGGCAGTGCCGATTCTATCTGATTACTTCAAAACGAAAGGATTCAATCCGGATGATGTCATTGTTGTATCGCCAGACCACGGTGGTGTTACGCGTGCCCGTAAAATGGCAGAGCGCTTGAAGGCACCAATCGCCATCATCGATAAACGTCGTCCAAAGCCAAATGTGGCAGAAGTAATGAATATTGTCGGTAATGTTGAGGGCAAGGTGGCTATCTTGATTGATGATATCATCGATACGGCCGGTACGATTACAATCGGTGCCAATGCACTGCTTGAGGCTGGTGCAAAAGAGGTTTATGCTTGCTGTTCACACCCTGTATTATCAGGTCCTGCAATTGAGCGTATTGAAAACTCGGCGATTAAGGAATTGGTTGTGACGAACACAATCCAATTAACGGACGATCGCAAATCTCCAAAAATCAAGCAGCTTTCAGTGGCTGGTTTGATGGCTGATGCTATTTCTCGTGTATATGAAAATAAATCTGTAAGTACGCTATTTGATTAATGCAATGAACAAGGAGGCCGTTTTCCAATGGAAAGCGGTCTTTTTTTGTACAGGTAATTTGCTTCCGCACCGAGCTTTAGGACCGCAAAGCGCATGGTTGCTTCATTTCTGGGCTCGTCAGTTTATTCTTTTCCTCAATAGGGTAAAGAAGAAAGTGAAAATTCTTTACGGAAAAGGGGAATGTGAGATATGGGTACAGTAGTAGAGGCAACAAAACGCGAAACTGGCGCTCGTTCGATTTTAACCGAAGTACGAAATAAGGGCTGCATACCGGCGAATGTGTACGGCTTTAATACAGAGCCGACATCGATCAGTGTGAAGGCAAAGGAACTGTTAAAGGAAATTCAAACAAACGGCCAAAATGCCGTCTTTACATTAAACATCGAAGGTAAGACAGTGAATGCTGTCATCAATGAAATACAGCGCTGTGCGTTGAAGGGGCTTGTCAAACATGTGGATTTCCAAGCAATTAATATGAAGCAGGAAATCGAGGTTGACGTGCCGGTTTCCATCGTTGGGGATTCTGCAGGTGTCAAGGAAGGCGGCGTGCTAACACAGCCGAATCGGGAGTTGACGATTAAAGTGAAGCCTTCGGACATCCCGGATGCCATTGAAATCGATGTATCGAATTTAGCTGTCGGTGATACATTATCATTAGCCGATGTAAGGGAAGAAATCGGTTTTGAAGTATTGAATGATGATGATTATACACTCGCTACAATTACCCCTCCAACGAAGGGTGACGAGGGCGCAGATGCAGACGATGCAGATATGACGGCCGACGATGTGGAGGCGACAGGGGAAAAACTCGACCCGGAACGACCTGGACGAGAGGATTGACAAATGGGGCGGTCCAATGAGCGGACTGCCCGCTATATACCGAGCTATTGCAAAAAAGCCGTCTGAAAAGGGTATTTTAGAGGGCTTTTTTGCATGGGCAGATCGGACTGCAATAACTTGTAGATAAGCACCCCTGTCCGTTTTCCCATGTGACCCGAAAAAAGGTTTTGCCGGACGGCGCTCTCCTATTGAAAGAACTTTTACGTAGGTTATGGTAAAATAAGCTACGATTAAAAAATGCAAATGAGGTTTATGGACATGAAATTAATTATTGGGCTAGGCAATCCGGGGAAGCCATATGAGCATACCCGCCATAATATAGGGTTCGATGTCATTGATGCTTTGGCTGACAAATGGGGCGCGGCGTTGAATCAGACGAAATTTAACGGCATGTACGCGACAGTCCATCGTCCGGAAGGGAAAGTCATGCTGTTGAAGCCGCTGACATACATGAACCTATCGGGAGAATGCGTGCGCCCCATGATGGATTATTTCGATATTGATGTAGAGGACATCATTGTGATCTATGATGACTTGGATTTGGAGACAGGGAAGCTGCGGCTGCGCCAAAAAGGCAGTGCAGGCGGGCATAACGGCATCAAATCACTCATCCATCATCTCGGTACACAGGAGTTCAATCGCATCCGGGTCGGGGTAAGCCGTCCACCGGCGGGCATGAAGGTGGCAGACTATGTATTATCGAAGTTCTCCAAGGAAGACGGGCCGATCGTCCGGGAAGCAATAGACAAATCTTGTGGGGCGGTAGAAGCCTCGCTGTCCAAAACATTTTTAGAAGTCATGAACATATTTAACGGCGCATAAAAAAATAGAGGAACGTCTATACTTTGAATACATACGTATTCAAAGGAGGGCGCATATGCCGGTTCGTTATCGCTGCAGGCACTGTGAAACAGAAATTGGAAGATTACCGTTTGATGCAGAGGAAACAATCCGTAAGTTACACCAGTTTGAGGTTGGGGAAATAGATGATTATATTGAAAAAGATCCTCATGGTGAAACGGTGGTTCACTCGATCTGCGAGCATTGCGAAGACTCGCTCCGTCAATTTCCCGACTATTATGCGCTGAAAAATTGGTTACAATAAAAAAAGAAACGGTCAATCAAGAATGGCGGTCGCTTTGGCACATGAAAACCTTGAAAGGTCCAGTGTGCCAAGGCTTTTTCCGTTTTAATTTAGAGGGAAGTATTCTTTTATAAGGCCATATTAATGGAGTTGCGTCCGTCCACAGGTCCCCCCCGTCTGTAAGGGGAGGGGAAGATGGGTTCGGAGTTGGGGGTGGACGCAAATTCTTTTTCTAAATGAGAGGGGTTTTTAAATGGAAGTTTTTCATCAACTATTCTCGAAAGATAAACATATAAATGCACTGCTAGAACAGATTGCACACAATAAGGCGGACCAGCAGCTGATCACCGGCCTGACAGGTGGTGCAAGGCCATCCTTTATCCATTCGGTTTTCAAAGAAGCGAACAGGCCGCTCTATATCGTATCATCGAATCTCCTGCAGGCGCAGAAGCTTGCTGATGACCTGGCCTCTCTAGTCGGGGAGGAGTCCGTCTTCTACTATCCGGCTGACGAATTCATTGCAGCAGACATGACGGTTACTTCACCGGAACTGCGGGCCCAGCGGATTGCCACGCTCGATCAGATGGCGAAAGGGGAGCCCGGCATTTATATCATACCTGTCGCGGGGATGAGGAAATACATCACGCCTCCCGCCCGATGGAAGGAGAGCTTCCTGCAGGTGTCCGTCGGGGATGACATCGAGATGGAAGATTGGTTGTCGAGGCTTGTCGCCATGGGCTATACACGCAGTGGGATGGTGACAGCGCCCGGTGAGTTTGCTGCGCGCGGCGGCATTCTGGACATTTACCCTTTATATGCAGAGTCTCCTATCCGTCTGGAGCTATTCGATACGGAAGTAGATTCTATCCGTTCATTTGATGCGGATACACAGCGGTCGATTGACAAGCTGGAATCGGTCCGTATTTTACCTGCCATGGAAATCCTCCTGTCGACAACACAGCGGCTGAAAATTGCGGAGCGATTGGAAGGTGCCTTGGCGAACAGCCTGAAGAAAATAAAAAATCCCGGGCTTCAGGAGCTGCTCATACAGAACATCCAGCACGACATCGCCATGCTGAAGGAAGGCAATCTGCCGGATCATATCAATAAATACGGCTCGCTACTATTCGATGAACCTACTTTTTTGGGGGACTATTTTACAAAGGATGGCATCGTGTTGTTCGATGAAATCGGGCGCATTCAGGAAGTGATGGATGCCTGGGAGCGCGAGGAGGAAGAGTGGTTCCTGTCCCTGATTGAAGAAGGGAAGATGCTCCATGATGTAAAGCCGTCCTTTTCCTTCAAGGAATTGACGGCCATGCTTCATCAGCAGAAGGTCTACCTCGCCTTATTTGCCCGGACATTTGCCGGCATCCGCTTTTCAAAGACGACCAACATCCAATGTAAGCCGATGCAGCAGTTCCATGGCCAGATTGCCCTGCTGCAAAACGAGGTGGAGCGTTGGGAGCGGGAAAGGTTCACGGTGCTTTTTGCTGCAAACGGAGAGGGACGACTGCAGCAGATGCAACGAATGCTGGAAGATTATCATATCAACGCGCAGATAGGCATGCCGAAAGGGGCAGGAATCTACCTCATAGACGCCGTGCTGTCTGCAGGCTTCGAGCTGCCGTCACAGAAGATTTCCGTAGTGACAGATGACGAGCTGTTCAAACAGCAGGCGAAGAAGAGGGCCCGCCCTCAAAAGATGAGCAATGCGGAGCGCATCAAATCCTATACAGAAATCAAGCCCGGCGATTACGTGGTGCACATCCATCACGGGATTGGTAAGTATATCGGCATCGAGACGCTGGAAGTGGGCGGGACGCATAAGGACTACCTGCATATCCGTTACCGTGCGGATGATAAATTATATGTACCGGTCGACCAGATCGACCTCATTCAAAAATATGTTGCCTCCGAGGACAAGGAGCCAAAGCTTCATAAACTGGGCGGTGCCGAGTGGAAGAAGGCAAAGGCGAAAGTATCCTCGGCCGTCCATGACATTGCAGACGAGCTCATTAAGCTGTATGCCAAACGGGAGGCGGAAAAAGGGTATGCCTTTGCGCCGGATTCCGACGAGGTACGCGCCTTCGAAGCGGAGTTCCCCCATGAGGAGACCGAGGATCAATTGCGCACGATCCTGGAAGTGAAGCGCGATATGGAACGGGAGCGCCCGATGGACCGCCTTGTGTGCGGAGACGTGGGGTATGGAAAGACGGAAGTGGCGATTCGTGCGGCTTTCAAAGCAATCCAGGATGGCAAGCAGGTCGCCTTCCTTGTGCCGACGACCATTTTAGCACAGCAGCATTTTGAAACGATCCAGTCGCGCTTTGAAGATCATGCAATCAACGTCGGACTGTTGAGCCGTTTCCGTACGCGCAAGCAACAGCTGGACACGATTAAAGGCCTCCGTGAAGGAACGGTTGATATCGTAATCGGCACGCACCGCCTTTTATCGAAGGATGTCCAGTATCAGGACCTTGGACTGCTTATCGTCGATGAAGAGCAGCGTTTTGGTGTCACCCATAAGGAAAAAATCAAGCAACTGAAGACGAACGTCGATGTACTGACATTGACAGCAACGCCGATTCCGCGTACTCTGCACATGTCCATGGTCGGTGTGCGTGATTTGTCCGTCATTGAAACGCCGCCACAGAACCGATTCCCTGTACAAACGTATGTCATGGAGCATAGCGGGGCATTGGTGCGTGAGGCGATTGAACGTGAGATGGCACGCGGAGGGCAGACATTCTACCTCTACAACCGGGTCGAGGATATGTCGAACCGGGTCGAGGAAATCAGGGCGCTCGTGCCGGAAGCGCGTGTTGGCTATGCCCACGGGCGAATGACGGAATCAGAGCTGGAGTCGGTCATCCTGTCCTTTTTAGATGGCGACTACGATGTATTGGTGACGACGACAATCATCGAGACGGGCGTCGACATTCCGAACGTCAATACATTGATCGTTCATGATGCAGACCGCATGGGACTGTCACAGCTCTATCAACTGAGGGGGCGTGTCGGACGCTCGAACCGTGTGGCCTATGCCTACTTCATGTACCAGCGAGACAAGGTGCTGACGGAAGTGGCGGAGCATCGACTGCAGGCCATCAAGGAATTTACGGAGCTCGGTTCCGGCTTCAAGATTGCCATGCGGGACTTATCAATCCGCGGGGCGGGGAATCTCCTTGGCGCCCAACAGCACGGCTTCATCGATTCAGTCGGCTTCGATCTGTATTCGCAGATGCTGGAGGAGGCGATTGAAGAGCGCCGCAGCGGAGTGAAAAGGGAAGAAAAGCCGGAAGTCGAAATCCTGCTGCAGACGGATGCCTATATTCCGGATGCCTATATTCCGGACGGCTATCAGAAAATCCAGATGTACAAGCGAATCAAGGCGATGGAGCGGGAGGAAGACTACTTCGAAATCATCGATGAACTGCAGGACCGCTTCGGTGATCTGCCGGTGGAAACGGAACGCCTGATGCGTATTGCACGCATGAAGGTATGGGCCCTTCAAGCCGGAATCACGGCAATCAAGGAAAAGCAGGGCATCATTACGATTAGCATGTCCGAGGAAGGAACGGCACGCGTAGATGGGGCAAAGGTCGTCTCCGAATCCATGCAGTTTGAACGTGCGGTCGGCTTCGGCATGGATGGTACGAGGCTGAATCTGACGGTAGATATGAAGAAATGCGGCAAGCGCCAGCCGCTCGACGTACTAGAGAAGCTGGTCAAAATCGTAGCAGAGGCGAAAAAAGAAGAAGTGGCATAAGAAAAAGGCGGACTATGTATGAAAAGCAATGTCCGCCTTTTACCTATGGAGGAAGCTATATGGAGATGTTCTGTGCTGCACTATAATGCATTCCATTCGTATAATTAAGGCGTTGCATCAATTCTTCACGGTCGGCATGCTCCTGCCGTCCTTCCATGAACATTCTTTCCTTTGTTGAGGAAGCCGTGAGCAAATCGCGCTGTCCGTTGTAGTTCTCTAAATACCTTGTGAAGATGCCGTTTTCCACTTCCGTCTGGACATGCGGACGGTTTTTACTGTCAATTGGAACATAATAATAAGCCAAATGCTCGCCTGCATGGAACTGGGTCTGCTTATAAGCATTGGAATTTATATTTACACGTCCAACTCGCATCATGATTCACCTCATTTTTTTATTAGCCTTATACCCTGCTCAATCCCGAATAAACGATAAAAATATCAAAATGAACAAAAATAGGTATTTCTAATTAATGGATTGATTTGTGAAGTAATGCCAATTACTTATATATTAATGATATTTTTTATTGCATAGTTTATAATTTGAATTCCCATACTAATTGGGAACAGAGCTAATCTTGTGGAAAGTGAGGTAGCATATGAAGGCAACAGGAATTGTACGTCGGATTGATGATTTAGGGCGTGTTGTTATACCAAAAGAAATTCGCCGCACGATGCGGATTCGCGAAGGCGACCCGCTTGAAATCTTCACGGATCGTGAAGGTGAGGTCATCTTAAAAAAGTATTCTCCAATTAACGACCTTGGCGAATTTGCAACAGAGTATGTCGAATCATTATATGAAGCGCTTGGATTGCCGATTTTTTTGAGCGACCGAGATGAAATGATTGCGATGGCCGGTGTAGCGAAAAAGACATATGACCATCGTCGTCTGTCTCCGTTTGCAGAAGACTCGATGAAAGAGCGACGCCCGATATTACATCAACAGGAAACTGTTATCGAGCTTGTTCCAGGCCAATATGAAGAAGTAAGATCGTATTGCATCGCTCCCATCATTGCAAATGGCGATATTATCGGCGCCATTTATGTCCTTTCAAAGGACGGGCTAATTGGAGCAGTAGAGCAGAAGAGCGCTGAAATCGGTGCACTCTTTTTGGCAAAACAAATGGAAAGCTAAGGATTGTGAAAAGATGGGAAACCATCATCTTAAGATTTCCTCAGAGACAAGGGCAATATGTCATTCCCTGATGGATGATATAAGCCTTTATAGAAACGCCCTGTATAAAGAAGCAGGGCGTTTTTTATATTTGCTGCCCGCTTTCTCGGGAGAACTACCGCATCAATCATGGTATACTTGTACCATTGTATAGATGAGGAAGGATTTTATATGTCTTCACAATTCAGTATGAAAAGCTATATGAAGGGCGCTCTGCTGCTGACGGTTGCGTCGCTAATCGTGAAAGTGCTGAGCGCCGTCTACCGGGTGCCCTTTCAGAACATGGTAGGCGATCAAGGCTTCTATGTGTATCAGCAGGTCTATCCATTCATTTCATTTTTTGTCGTCTGGACATCCGGCGGCGTTGCTGTCGCCATCTCCAAATTGCTGGCCGATGCAGAGGACGAGGACATCCGGCGCGGCATTACAAAAACGGTATTCCAATATTTGACGCTGTTGTCGCTGCTCTTTTTCTCCCTGTTATTCTTCGGCGCGGATAGGCTGGCCTCATGGATGGGCGATGCCGGGCTGTCACCTCTTTTGAAAACGGGTGCGTTCGTTGCACTTTGCATGCCGGCACTGGCCGTTATGAAGGGCACCTTCCAATCCAGGGCGCTCATGGAGCCCGTCGCCTATGCCCAGGTGTTTGAGCAGGCTGTCCGGGTGGCCATTATATTGATTGGCACAATCGTCGTCATGACTTCCTTGTCCGGCACCGTCTATGCGGCGGGGAATATGGCAGTGCTCGGTACGGTGATTGGCGAATTGGCGGGCGTCATTTTATTATATGTTTATATGAGGAAGCGGGGCTTTTTATTCCGAAAAGGCGCCAGCATTCCAAAATGGCAGGTCATCAAGGAAGTGACGATCCTCAGCATAAGCGTCAGCATGAGCAGTTTAATGCTGCTCGCCTTCCAGCTTGTCGATTCCTTTACGGTGTTTTCCATGTTGGCGGATGCAGGGATGCCGCGGCTTGAAGCGATGGAGACGAAGGGCATCTACGACCGTGGACAGCCACTGGTCCAGTTGGGCATCGTCATCGCCTCGTCATTTTCGCTGGCCATTGTTCCGCTTGTCGCCCATAAATCGAAGAAGGGCGAGCTCGGGGAGTACCCTTATATTCAATTGACCTATCGCGCTTCCATGCTTTTCGGCGTGGCGGCTTCTTTGGGACTGATCCTCGTCATGCCGTATGTGAATGTGCTGCTGTTCAAAACAGAGGCGCTTTCGGCCGTGCTGATCCTGTATGTCCTGCAGATTGTCCCGTTGTCCATCATCCTGACGTTCACATCCGTCCTGCAGGGGTATGGAAAATTGAAGGTGCCGAATTATTGTTTGCTGGGGGCATTTTCATTGAAGCTGGGAGGCAACATCCTGCTCATCCCCCTAATCGGCATTTCGGGGGCGGCGCTGGCCAGCACCATCGGCCTGTTTATCTGCGCCGGTTTCCTCATCTATTATTTGAAGAGGCTGAAGGGCATGACATTGGCAAATGGGGCGTTTTATAAAAAGTTGCTGGTTGCCTGTGTCGGCATGACATTTGCCGTAGAGGGAACGGTCATCTTGTTGGACGTCATCATCCATTTCGATTCTGCACGGGTGGCATCGGTCGTATACAGCGCCGTGGCCATTCCCCTTGGCGCTTATGCTTTCATCACAATCGTGGCGAAGCTCCGCCTGCTCAGTGTGCGGGAATGGTTCATCATCCCGTTCGGACGGAGGATGGCCATGTATCAATTATGGCTAAATAAAAAGAAGTAGGTGTCCTTATGCATCAATTAACGGTAATTGGCCTTGGCGCAGCGGATCTTGACCAGCTGCAGATGGGTGTATACAAGCAATTAAAGCAAGCAAAAAATTTATATGTCCGTACGGAAGACCATCCTGTCCTTCATGAGTTGAAGGCGGAGGGGGTGGCATTTTCAAGCTTTGACCATATATATGAAAAGCATGATGCATTTGCCCCCGTTTACGAGGAAATCGCCTCACTACTGATCAATCAGGCGCAGGATGGGCCTGTGATGTATGCGGTGCCGGGGCACCCGCTCGTTGCGGAGCAGACGGTGCAGCATCTGATTGAAGCAGAGAAAAGAGGGGAAGTCATTCTGAAGATAGAGGGGGGCCAGAGTTTCCTGGACCCAATCTTCGGGGCATTGAAAATCGACCCGATTGAAGGCTTCCAGCTACTTGACGGGACGAGCATGTCGATGCACGATGTCAATATGCGCCAGCATATTTTGATCGCCCAGGTGTATGATGCTTTCAGCGCTTCGGAAGTGAAGCTGACGCTGATGGAGAAATACCGGGATGACTATCCCGTCACGATTGTGACTGCAGCCGGCTCATCCCGTGAGAAGCTGACGACTGTCCCTCTTTATGAGCTGGACCATGTGGCCGAGCTGAATAATCTAACAACGGTCTATGTACCGCCTGTAGCATCTGATGAGGATGCGCTGCGCGATTGGACGACCTTCCGCAGAATCATCGCTACACTCCGCGGTCCGAACGGCTGCCCGTGGGACCAGAAGCAGACGCATGAATCGTTGAAGAAGTATCTGCTCGAGGAGGCGCATGAATTTCTGGCGGCGGTCGATGCACAGGACGACCATGCGATGGTCGAGGAGCTTGGCGATGTCCTGCTGCAGGTGTTCCTGCATGCCCAGATCGGGGAGGACAGCGGCTACTTCAATCTGGAAGAGGTGCTGGCATCCATCAGTGAGAAAATGATCCGCCGCCATCCGCACGTGTTCGGTGACGTATCCGTGGAGGATGCAGACGAAGTGGTGGCGAACTGGGAGGAAATCAAGCTGGCGGAAAAGGGAGGTCATGAGGACAGCCTGCTAGCCGGCGAGTACCGTGCCGATTCTTCCCTGCAGACGGCGTACAACTATCAGAAGAAGGCGGCAAAAGCAGGATTCGATTGGCCGGATGTAAAGGGAGCTTGGGAAAAGGCCATCGAGGAGATGAGGGAGTTCCAGATTGAGATGGAGGATGGCGATGCCGGGACGCGCATGGACGAATTCGGTGATGTGCTGTTTGCATTGGTGAATATAGCGCGTTTCTATAAAGTTTCGCCGGAAGAGGCGATGCTCCATGCGAATGAAAAATTTGCACGCCGCTTCAACTATATAGAAGAACAGGTGAAAAAGAGCGGCAAAGACTTTGCATCATTCACATTGGAAGAATTGGATGTCTTCTGGAATGAGGCGAAGTTTAGAGAAAAGGGGGAATAGCGATGCGTCTGGATAAGTTTTTAAAAGTATCAAGATTGATCAAGCGCCGAACACTGGCCAAGGAGGTGGCAGTGCAGGGGCGCATCACCATCAACGGGAAGACGGCCAAGGCGAGCAGCACCGTCAAGGCAGGCGACGAGCTTGCCATCCGTTTCGGTCAGAAAATCGTAACAGCCCGGGTCGAGGAGCTGCGGGAAAATGTCCGCAAGGAAGAAGCTGCTAGCATGTTTACCATTTTGAAAGAGGAAAAACTAGAAAAAATCGAACCTGCTTTCATTGATGATGAAGAATGATGGGAAGCTGAAATAAGTGATGAAAATAGAGCGTGATAGCAAAATTTGCTGTCATGCTTTTTTTCATGTGTGCATACAGTGTAAAAAGTGGACAAGGAAGGGGAACTCATATGCATTCTGAAAGCACACGATATACGATTCCATCAGGAGATCATCTAATAACACTGCGGAACCGCAAGCGCATGGATATGACATCGGTCAAGGAAATCGAACGTTTCGACCAGGAGGAGTTTTTCATCAGAACATCGCAAGGGCATATGCTCATTCGTGGGGAAGAGCTGAAAATCGTGCATTTAGACGTGGACAAGGGGCTGCTTACACTAGAAGGCATGGTCAAGATGGTGCAGTATGATGAAGAAGACTCCGGCCTGTCGAAGAGTCTATTGCATAAATTGTTTGGATAATGTCTGCACAATTAGTTAGCACATTCGTCATGTTTTTGGCAGGCATCATGGTGGGGGCAGCCATCGATTGCATCCGGCATACAGCAACCCTGTTGCCGAAAAAGTCGGTCCTTTATAAAATCTCGCCTTTTATAGAACTGGCGTGCTGGATCCTTCTCGGGCTCCTAAGCTTCTATTGCCTGTTTCTGATAAAAGGCGGTGAATGGCGGGCGATTGATCCGATTGCCCAAATAGCAGGCATCATTTCGTATGATTTATTTTTTCAGCGCGTAGCACGTTTCATCGGCAGAGTTTTGGTGAATATATTCATTAGGCCATTTCTGTTTGTTGGCCGTCTTCTTTTCCTCATACTTCGAAAGATTGTTCTCATAATCATCCGTATTTTGGAATTTCTATTCCGGCCCGCTTCTAAAATCTATAAAACTTCGAAGAAACGGTTTAAATTTGAAAGATAAATACGTATAATTAAAGAAATAATGCTTTTCGAAGAGATAGGGGTGAACGGCGTGGCACAGCGTCAACAACATGAACAAGTACATAGAGACTCTGTTAAAACGTTGGATAATGACTATGTCCGTTCAAGCGCGGAAAAGTTAAAAAAACAGAAGATAAGACAACGTAAAAGAGTGTTAAGCCGTCGGAGACTAGTGGTGTTTTTTGCATTTGCCGCTGTCGTATGTATCGTTTTAGGAAGCGCAATGCTCAATCAGAATGCACGTCTGGCAGAAAAAGAGGAAGAGAAGCGCCAGGTGCAGGAGGAGCTAGCAACAGTAAAGGAGCAGCAGGAGATGCTGAAGCTGCAAATTACGAAGCTAGAAGACGATGATTACATTGCCAAATTGGCCCGTAAGGAGTATTTCCTCTCGGAAGATGGGGAGATCATTTTCACCATTCCTAAAGGGAACACAAAAGAAGACGACGAGCAGTAACAAAAAAGGCGAACCCGCACTATGCGAAGTTTGCCTTTTCACATGGGGGTAAATCATACGAAAGATTAAGGACTTTCAGCCGATTTGTCGTTTTATAGCGAGAGAGTGTTGTTGACAGGCAAACTTCGTCAGCTATAATAGAAGAGAAACGAATAGAAGTTTCACGATATTTCAGGGCTGATACAGTCGCTTAAATTTTAAGGAGGAGCATTTTTTTTATGTCAATTGAAGTAGGCAGCAAAGTACAAGGGAAAGTAACAGGAATCACTAATTTTGGAGCATTCGTTGAGCTGCCAGATGGCAAAACGGGTCTAGTGCACATCAGTGAAGTAGCAGACAACTATGTCAAAGACATCAACGAGCATCTGAAAGTCGGGGATGAAGTTGAAGTAAAAGTGATGAATGTTGAAGCGGATGGAAAGATTGGTCTTTCGATTCGTAAAGCAAAGCCTCAAGCTGAGCGACCAGAGCGTCCACAGCGTCCTCGTCGTGATAACAACCGTTCAAACGAGCGAAACGATCGTCAGCCGAAAGAAAACTTCGAGCAGAAAATGGCCCGTTTCTTAAAAGATAGCGATGAACGTTTAGCTACATTAAAACGTGCCACAGAATCAAAACGTGGCGGCCGTGGAGCACGCAGAGGGTAATTTGCTGGCTGTTTTAATTGTAGAAAAAGTGTGATATATAGCGGCGGAACCTGGAACGTACAGGTTCCGCCCTTTTCGTATTCCTCCGCGTGGAAGGGCCTGTTTTCCCTACCATTTCCGTTAAGAATACCGCTTCTGCGGCGGCTGCATGAAAATGCCGCTGCATCCGTCATAAGAGGGGCTGTCTGAAACTTTTCAGCCGTTGCCCTTTTGCTGTTGGATAAACAGTTTTACTAATCCGATGAATGTTATGACACCAATGACCAATCCCGCCAGCAGCAGAAGAATCTGCAACACAAGGGGAATCTCCGTCAAGAAAAATCCAAGTAGAATAAATAGCGCACTGGCCGCACATAAGGCCGACAGCGTCCGAAAATCTCTAACCATGCTTTTAAACCTCCCTCCTCCATCATAATCGAGGGGTGGATACAAAAAAAGGGCTGTGTACTATAATTTGGTGAAATGTTGTTCGTATTATTTATATGGTGGAGAAAAGGACAAGCTCCTGATGAAGCTTGAAAACGAACGCCGGCATGTAGTGGGGAGCCGTAGCGTATTGACGGATCAAGACGGGGAATATGCCGAGCTGGATGCCGGATTCCTGGAGCTGATTAAAGAAATGAATAAGCTGCAATAATAAAAAAGCGTAGAACGATCTAAAATCGTCCTACGCTTTTGATATGACCCGTACGGGATTCGAACCCGTGTTACCGCCGTGAAAGGGCGGTGTCTTAACCACTTGACCAACGGGCCGTTGGTGGCGGCAGAGGGGATCGAACCCCCGACCTTACGGGTATGAACCGTACGCTCTAGCCAGCTGAGCTACGCCGCCAAATTTAACAACAAAGACTATATTACTAGCCATTGCAGCAAGTGTCAAGTAATTATTTGATAAAACCCTATGTACTTATTTAGCATAATGTCAGCGTTTTCGTCGAACGATTTTTTGGATGCCCTAATACAAACAGACAAAATTCATTGCCTATTTTTTTTATAATAGACCCCATATAAAAGGGGGATGAAAATTGGTGACAACTCAAGCTTTACGTCAATTATCAAACTTGCATGGGGAACAGGCGGCAGGAGATGAGAAGAAGATTGTCCTTTTGCTGCAATTCACTTTTTTGGGAGTAGGTTTCTTTTTAGCGAAGTCCGTCTTTTTCGGAGCGGCGGTCCCGTTTTTTGTCCCATTTTGGGCGCTTGTCAATCTTCGCTATCCGCACCTGAAATGGCCGACCTTGATTGGCGGAATGACCGGCAGCTTGACGCTCGGGGTGGGGCAGCTCGCCATCGTCTGCCTGCAAATATGCGCCTATCAGCTAGTAAAGCGGATTGGAAAACTGCCCATACCCGTCCTTGTCATGCTGGCAACGCTCCTCGTTCAGATCCTTTGGCAGAGCGCCGCCCATATGGGATGGCCGCCGCCGGTCATCCAGTTCTATGTGGCCTGCGAAGTGGTGCTCGCCACCGTCATGACCATTTTCCTGCAATTCACCTTGCTGCCGCCATACCGTTTCTGGACCGCAGAATGGACATATGAAAGGGCGGGTGCCGCATTTTTCATATTGGCGGCGATATTGACCGGCATGTCGTCCTTTACATTTTCCATATTCAACATGGCGATCATCTGTCTCCACCTCTTCATCTACATGGCGGCTTTTGTCGGAGGGGTCACTTTATCCACAATCATCGCCACCGTATTAGGAACGATTGTGGGGATGGCCGAACTTTCATTTACAGGGATGCTCGCCTTATATGCATTGACGGGTGTCTTTGCAGGGAGCAGTATGAGGATGGGGAGGCTCGGCATTGCCCTGGGTGGCATAGCGCCGAGTATTTTCTTCTTCTTCTATGATGCCACCCTGCCTCTGGACATCGTCTATTTCGCCTCCATTGCGACAGCAACGCTCCTGTTCCTGCTGGTCAATCGCCCTGTATTGGAAAAGCTGAGGACACTTTTTTATCCGAAGCGGGACGAGGTGCTGGTCAGGCGGCAGGAATGGCTGACGAACAACATGGCTCAGACAATCGAGCAGTTTCAGCAGTTTGTCTTTTTTATGAAAGATCTTGTATTTGACCGCTTTACCGAACAATCCCCGGCCCCGAAGAAGCTTCAGTCCTGCAATATATGCCAGGATTGCTTCCGCTACGACCATTGCTGGGGGGAAGAGCAGCATATTACGGAGCCAATCTCCCAATACTACCATGCCAAGACCTCCAGGAAGGCGGTTGCCACCGTGCAGGCGGAGGAACTAATCAAAATGAAATGCATTAAGTCTTCTAAGCTGCTTCAGGAACTTGAACGGGTGCTGTACAATGAACAGATGAATAACCAACTTTTCCATGGCAAGAAAATGATTGCACTGCAGCTTCAGGATGTAAGCCATCATCTGAATGGCCTGCTGCAGCAGATGCAGGGGGAGCCGGTATCGTTCCAATCGATGGAAAATGAATTGCTGGACCGGCTTCAAAGCGCACAGCTGAATTGCTTCCAAGTTGACATTCTGTCAAACGATGTAGGGAGACGCCACATCGTCTGTGCCGTTACGCTTGAACGGGTTGAACAGGCGACCGAGCTCAGTGAACGGGTGCTGCTGCCGATTCTCTATGAGCACTTTTCCGAACCGTTCTATGTGGACCGCATCGAATATAAGGAGGCCCCGTTCCCCTATGTGGAGGTGCGTCTGAAATCTTCTGTCCGCTTTGCGATGGAGCAGGGAATCTATAGCCAGGCGAAATTCCAGACGTCGGGGGATGCACATGCACTGTTTCCAATCCATGAGGGTCTGATGGCCGTCATGCTGTCCGACGGGATGGGCCAGGACCGCCGTGCCAGGAAGGAGAGCGACACCCTCATCCGTATGTTGCGGGAATGCCTGACGTATAATATGGATCCGGAGACGGCCATGCATACGATTCACTATGTAATGTCCCTGAAGCGCGACCGTGACATCTATGCTACGATTGATTTTGCACTGGTCGACCTTCAGCACGGTTCGCTTTGGTCATGGAAGGCGGGCGGCATAGCGACATATATCCTTCGTGGAAGGGACGTCCTGAAAATTGAGGGCAATGCAGCACCGGTAGGCATGATGCCGACCTTCTCCATTGAAACGGAATCGCTGCGGCTTAGAGGGGATGATGTCATCATCATGGCCTCGGATGGTCTTTTTGAGGGAACGAACGACTGGCATGAGCAGGAAAAGGCCTTTTTGAAGCTGCTAAAGCAAAAGAATAAGCAACATCTTTCGGCGGATGTGTTATTGTACGATGTAATGGAACAGTATAAGGGCATGTTTGAGATAGACGATGATTGTACGGTCATCGCCTGCAAAATAAAGCACATCAACCCTGAGTGGTCGGTGTTAAATCTAGTATGAGAAGGTGAAGAGGATGAGGGTATTCGAGAAAAAGGTACTGGCGTTTATCAAGGATGAACAATTGATAAACAGGGGGGACCGGCTCCTCATCGCCTGTTCGGGAGGCGTCGATTCAATGGCGCTTCTCCATTTTTTTGACCGGTATAAGGAAGTGTTACATATCGAAGTGTCTGCGGTGCACGTAGACCACATGCTAAGAGGGGAGCAGTCGGCGGAAGACCGGAAGTTCGTGGGCCAGTTCTGCGCAGATCGCGGCATCCCCTATTTCAGCACCGCCATCCCCATTCCCGCCATCCTGGAGGAGCAGGGGGGGAACTCCCAGGCTGTCTGCCGGCGGGAACGATACGCCTATTTCGAGTCCATCATGAAGGAGGGCGGCATCCGCACGCTTGTTACGGCGCACCATGCGGATGACCAGCTGGAATCCGTTCTGATGGCCCTAGCCAAGGCGGGCAGCATAGCAGGGATGATTGGTATCCAGGCAAGGCGGAGTTTTGCAGAGGGTCACGTAATCCGTCCATTTTTAATGGTTACAAAGGGTGAGATAAGGGAATATTTAAAAAAAGAAGGCTTGGATTACAGGGAAGATGCAAGCAATGGGGGGGATTATTATACACGCAATAGGTTCCGGAACCACATCGTGCCCCTTTTGAAGAAAGAAAATGACTCCATTGCACAGCATGCCGTTCAATTCTCTCTGCAGCTTGCGCAGGATGATGCATACTTAAAGGAGCTTGCCCAGCAGGCTTTTGACCGTTTAGTCATGAAAAAGGACGCAAATTGCTATGAAGTTGAAATTACTGGCTTTATAAATGAGCCACTTGCTTTACAAAGAAGGCTCATTTTAATACTATTAAACTATCTTTATAACGATACAAACACGTTTCAACATCATGCATTATGTACGTCCATTTTGAATTTATTCCAGACACAAAACGGGAATGCCATGCTGAACCTGCCGGGACCGTTTCAAGTAAGCAGGCAATACGGCAAAGTGCTGTTCCATCGAGAGCAGCCGAAAATTCCATTTGCCCCCCGCAAGCTTTCTGTAAATGAGTGGAATGAGATTATGGATGTTCGTGTGTACATAGGAGAACCCTCTCAAATGACCGCGCAACAAAGTAAAGGAGCGCAAGTGTTTTATTGCAGCGCCGAAAAGGTATCCTTTCCACTACAGGTGAGAACTCGCGAAGAGGGAGACCGCATCCAGCTTCCTGGCATGCCCATGCCAAAGCGTTTATCACGCCTCTTTATAGACGAAAAGGTTCCTCTTGCTAAGCGAGATGAATGGCCACTACTTGTTGATGTCCACAATGACATATTGGCAGTGCTAGGGTTACGTGTAAGTAGTAGATTCTCCCGGATAAAAAGGCCCGATGATGACTGGGTGTTCATTGTCGACCAGAATGAAACCGGGACGTTTGAACAATCTCGAGGAGGAATCAATGATGATTCAGAATGATATTGAAAAAATTATGATTACAGAAGAACAAATCCAGGAACGTATTAAGGAACTGGGGGCGGAGCTGACGGAGCTTTATAAAAACGATTTTCCGCTGGCTGTCGGCGTGCTGAAGGGCGCAATGCCATTCATGACGGATCTGATGAAGCGCTTCGACTCCTATATCGAAGTCGATTTCATGGATGTGTCGAGCTATGGGAATGCAACGGTGTCCTCCGGGGAAGTAAAGATTCTGAAGGACTTGAATACGAGTGTGGAGGGGCGCGACGTCATCATCATCGAGGACATTATCGATAGCGGCTTGACGTTGAGCTACTTGGTGGACCTGTTCAAATATCGTAAGGCGAAGTCCATCCGCATTGTGACCCTTTTGGATAAGCCATCAGGAAGAAAGGTCGATTTGAAGGCGGATATTGTTGGTTTTGAAGTGCCAGATGGTTTTGTAGTTGGATATGGATTAGATTACGCAGAAAAATATCGTAATTTACCTTACATTGGGATTTTGAAACGAGAAGTTTATTCCTTTTAAGGGAAGGATGCGTAACGATTTCGACAAAAATCGTGGGAACCGCATTTTAGCTAGTGCTTTTCGTTGTATGTAGAAATCATCGTATGTTAAGATTTTACTTATAGTTTTTCTGTAATGTTGTGAGGAGGCTGGGGATGAATCGAATATTTCGATACACCATATTTTATTTGTTAATCTTTCTCGTGATCATCGGGATTTTTGGTACTTTTAACGGGGGAAATACACCGACTGATGAACTTACGTACCACGAGTTTTTACAGGCTTTGGACGAGGATACGATCGAGTCGGCGACAATCCAGCCGGATAGCGGCGTATACGTTGTGAATGGTGTCATGAAGGGGGCTGAGGATGGAGAGACGTTCACCGTCAATCTGCCTCAAAATAACCAGACATTGATGGACCGCCTGACGAACCTTCAGCAGGCGTACCCGGAAGTGACATGGGAAAAGGCACCTGAAACGAGCGGCTGGGTCCAGTTCTTTACTGGCATCATCCCGTTTATCATCATCATCATCTTATTCTTCTTCCTGCTGAGCCAATCGCAGGGCGGCGGGAATAAAGTGATGAACTTCGGTAAATCGAAAGCTAAGCTTTACGATGACCAAAAGAAAAAAGTCCGCTTTACAGACGTGGCAGGCGCTGATGAAGAAAAAGCAGAGCTTGTCGAGGTCGTAGAGTTCTTAAAAGACCACCGTAAATTTACGGAAATCGGGGCGCGTATCCCGAAAGGTATTCTGTTAGTAGGCCCTCCAGGTACGGGTAAAACATTACTTGCTCGTGCAGTGGCAGGCGAGGCCGGCGTCCCATTCTTCTCGATTTCAGGTTCTGACTTCGTGGAAATGTTCGTCGGGGTCGGTGCATCACGTGTCCGTGACTTGTTCGAAAACGCGAAGAAGAATGCACCATGTATCATCTTCATTGATGAAATTGATGCAGTTGGCCGTCAGCGTGGAGCCGGCTTAGGCGGTGGCCACGATGAGCGTGAGCAGACGCTGAACCAATTGCTTGTCGAGATGGATGGATTCGGTGCAAACGAAGGAATCATCATCGTGGCGGCGACAAACCGTCCTGACATCCTGGATCCTGCCCTATTACGTCCAGGTCGATTTGACCGTCAAATTACAGTAGGCCGTCCTGATGTCAAGGGACGTGAGGCGGTGCTTAAAGTACATGCCCGCAACAAACCTCTGCGTGAGGACGTTGACTTGAAGGCGATCGCACAGCGTACACCAGGTTTCTCCGGTGCGGATCTGGAAAATCTATTGAACGAAGCGGCACTTGTTGCAGCGCGCCACAATAAAAAGAAAATCGATATGACGGACATTGATGAAGCGACAGACCGCGTAATTGCCGGTCCGGCAAAAACAAGCCGTGTCATTTCTGAAAAGGAACGTAATATCGTCGCTTGGCATGAAGCAGGCCACGTTGTCGTCGGCCTGACGCTCGACCAGGCGGATAAAGTGCATAAAGTAACGATTGTCCCTCGTGGGCAGGCAGGCGGCTATGCTGTCATGCTTCCAAAAGAGGACCGTTACTTCATGACGAAGCCTGAACTGCTTGATAAGATTGCAGGCCTTCTTGGCGGACGTGTAGCCGAGGACATCACATTCGGTGAAGTATCGACAGGAGCCCATAATGACTTCCAGCGTGCGACAGGCATTGCCCGCTCCATGGTAACGGAGTATGGAATGAGTGATAAGCTGGGGCCAATGCAGTTCGGCTCCTCACAAGGCGGAAACGTCTTCCTAGGACGCGACTTCAATTCTGAGCAAAACTACTCCGATTCCATCGCATATGAAATCGACAAGGAAATGCAGACAATCATCGTGGAGCAGTACGAGCGTACGAAGCAAATCCTAACGGAAAAACGCGACCTGCTCGATTTGATTGCCAAGACACTTCTTGAGGTTGAGACATTGGATGCTGAGCAAATCCAGCATCTAAGAGATCACGGAAAACTGCCTGAACGTCCTGACTACTCGAAGGAGGATGCAGCTGAACAAGTTGTACTCGAGAAGAATGAAGGGCCGACAGCAGTGGAAACTTCCGGAACACCTTCCGTCACGAAAGAGATGACGGGTGAAAAGGACCCGAATGTTGCTGACCTGCCAAAAGAGGACGATCCAGACCAAACAGGCGGCATCGACGAGCAACATAAATAAACATAGAAAAGCTGATTGTCTTCGGACAATCAGCTTTTTTCATCATTATATGGTATCATTTTTTACAGAAAGGCCTTGTCATGAAAGGTTTTGAAGAGCAGAAAACCGAATGGATGAGGCATGTACAGTTGGATTTAGATGGACGACAGGGTGGTGCTCATGGACAATGATTTTAGTACTTGATGCAGGAAATTCGAATATTGTGCTTGGTGTATATAATGAGGAGCGCCTTATATTCCATTGGCGGATGGGGACGGACCGTCATAAAACAGAGGACGAGTATGCCATGCAGATGAAGGCATTCTTCGTGCATGCTGGCATCTCGTTTGAACAAGTGACGGGTATCATTATCTCCTCCGTCGTGCCGCCCATCATGTTTGCATTGGAGGAGATGTGCAAGAAATATTTCCATGTCAAACCTCTCATCGTGGGACCGGGCGTGAAGACGGGCCTTAATATTAAATATGAAAACCCGCGTGAAGTAGGGGCCGACCGCATTGTAAACGCTATTGCTGCAATTCACGAGTACGGTGGACAACCCCTGATTGTAGTGGATTTCGGTACGGCGAATACGTATTGCTACATTAATGAAAAGGGCGACTACATAGGCGGGGCCATTGCACCGGGAA
>JBJEFP010000241.1:0-6881 GCA_051874195.1 Lysinibacillus sp.
TAGCAGTTAATAATTTAACAGCGCGGATAGCATCGTCGTTTGCAGGGATTACGTAGTCGATTTCATCTGGATCACAGTTTGTATCAACAATACCAACGATCGGGATGTTCAATTTGCGTGCTTCTGCAACAGCGATACGCTCTTTGCGAGGGTCTACTACGAACATTACATCAGGGATAGCAGACATATCACGGATACCGCCTAAGAATTTCACTAGACGCTCGTGCTCTTTTTTAAGTTGGATAACTTCTTTTTTAGGAAGAACTTCGAAAGTTCCGTCTTCTTCCATGCGCTCGATTTCTTTTAAACGTGCAACACGTTTTTGGATTGTACCGAAGTTAGTTAACGTACCACCCAACCAGCGTTGGTTGATGTAGTAGTTGCCTGAACGTTCAGCTTCTTCTTTAATAGCTTCTTGAGCTTGTTTTTTCGTACCTACGAAAAGAACTTTACCACCATCTTGGCCAACTTGGCGCATGAAGTCGTAAGCTTCTTCTAATTTTTTAACCGTTTTTTGTAAATCGATAATGTAGATGCCGTTACGCTCAACGAAGATGTATTTCTTCATTTTTGGGTTCCAACGGCGAGTTTGGTGACCGAAATGTACACCAGCTTCAAGTAATTGTTTCATTGAAATTACTGACATGAGTTTGTCCTCCTAATATGTTTGGTTTTTTTCCTCCGCACTTTTCATCTGCAACAAGCAACCCGCGTGCACGCGAGCACCACTTACTACATCAAAATGCGTGTGTAATGTTAACACCGTTAGCTACTATACCATATAGTTTAGAAGCAGTGCAACTATTTTAAGCATGGAACTTGATTAACAATTCAATTTCCGTTTTGCCCCTCTGTGTTTTCTTCGCAATTTCTTCAATTGTCTTCCCCGCTCGGTGCATCTCTACGACTTCTCGTTCAAAAGGCGTCAAGTGGGATGGCTCATCTTGTTCCCGCACAGGCGCTGCTGATTCAGGCGCCTTTTGTACCGGCTGTTTGTCAGCGGATTCCTGCTGCTTGTGCCTGCTGTAGGCGTTTGCTGCAAAAGCAATAGGGACATACGGCTTTCTGGACTCGGCCGTTACTTCCGGCTCACGAGAAACCACGTCCTCCCCTGCTGTAAGATGAGGTTTGGCGTCTGTTTCTTCAAAATTGCCCTGCCCTCTGATAGGCGCCTGTTTTACAGCAGTGATTTCTTTAATCAGACGGTCGTTCTCTTCCTTCATTTCCATCAAATACAAGCCGATAGCGTCGTCCATTTCCCTAACAATCTGCTCCTGGCGCGCCTCCAGGTCCTTGAACCTCGCCAGCTTGCTGTTCAGCAGGATGATGAAGAAGAAGCTGAGGAGCTGACAGATGAATAATACAATTAATATGATTGAAACCATTATATCTCCTATCCGCTAAAATCGATAAAATTCCCCTTGAATGGATGTTGAGCTTTCGGCTGCTCCTGTTCGCTGTTGTTCTTTTCTCCAAACGAGGGTTGGCTGCCTCCATTCCCGTTTTTCTCTTCCTCATCCGTAATGGCATCCGTATTTTCCGTCATATTGACGGCCAATTGTTTACGCTCCAATTCCTTCTTGAGTGCTTCGTTGGCATTCAGCTGCTGGTGGATTACATTCTGTTGGTGCTGCTCCGCCACCTTCCCTGCTTCAAATGTTTTCGGTATTGCAATCTGCAGCTCCACGGCCTTTAAACTCATAGTCACCCCTCCTATGCATTCATCATTTCAGAAGATAAAAACCTCCGTAGTTTAAACAGCGCCTTCGAATGGATCTGTGATATGCGCGAGGTCGATAGCCCGAGCATTTCCCCGATTTCCGTCAATGTCATCTCTTCCGTATAAAAAAGGCTTAAGACAAGCTGCTCCTTTTCATTGAGCTTTTTGATGTTTTCCGCCAGATCCCCTAACAGCTCCGTGCGAACCACCTGCTGTTCAGGTGTTTTTGTATGTTCGTCCCGAATGACGAAACTTTTCCCCTCTGACTCTTCTTGATCCTGCTGTTCGTTGATAGACAGTACATTGGAGAAGAAATGCTCCTGCACCGTCTGGTATACTTCCTCTACCGGTAGATTCATATGTTCAGCCAGCTCTTCAGGCGTTGCATGGCGCATCAGCCTCTGCTCCAGCCGTTCAATCTGCGCGTCCAGCTTCTTTGCCTTTTCCCTTGCTGAACGTGGCAGCCAATCCTCCTTCCGAAGCCCGTCGATAATGGCCCCCCGCACACGGAAGGATGCATACGTATCAAACTTCAAATCTCGCTTTATATCAAACTTATTCAATGCGTCGAATAATCCCATCATTCCGAGACTGACCAGATCATCCCGGGAAACGTTTTTCGGCAAGCCTGCACCAATCCGTTGTACATGGTAGGAAACAAGAGGCTTATATTTTTTGACCAGTAAGTCTCCTGCTTGTGGATCCCGATTGTTTATCCAGCTATTCCAAAGCTTTTGTTCATCACTACTCGGTTGTGTCATTCGTATCCACCTCTCTTCAACAAAACATACCTACTGTATATTATACCAAATTTATGTCTATTTTACACACGCTTCCTAAGCACTAAATCTAGTATCAGCCGCCACCCCCATCTTTTATAGACAATGAAAAAAAGAGCCGATTTCTCGGCCCTGCCACATATAATCGTCCATCAATGGTTTGGTAACGTCTGGTCTTCTGAATGCATCATGGTACGGACTACTTTTGCAATTTCCTCAGCATTTTCATCTTCAAACTCTACAGTAGATGTCTGGCTAAAAGCGGGGATGTCCAGCTCTTCCTTCTTTTCCTGCTCATCCTCAGCCACTAAAGCTTCACCAAGCTCCATCTCTTCCGGTGTGAACAGCACATACCCTAAAAATAGCCTTGCAGGGTAGGTGCATAGAAACACTATGAGCGCCGTAACGAATGAACCACCCACCGTTTCCAAAGGCGGGGCATATGGCTGTTGAAGCGCCAGGACAAAGTAGGCGGTGAAGCCTAGGAGAGCCGCCCAGCAATTGTATAAAAATGAGCCGTACATCATATTTCACTCACCCCTCTATTGACTGTTCGGATATTTAATTTGGCAGTGGACGGATTGAACTCGATTGTCCGGCCGCTATTCCCGCCTGTATCCTCGGCGATCAACGGGATACCATTCTTCCGCAATTCAGCCTTCACCGCCTCGACATTGCGCGGCCCTATCCTCATCGTATCCTTATCCGAAGTAAATTGGAACATCTGCGCCCCTCCGGCGATTTTCGCCTTCAATCGGAATGCCTGCACGCCTTCACTTTTCAGTAAATCAATCAATGCCTTGATGCCTGTATCGGCAAATTTCGCTGCATTCAGCGCCCCTGAGCGTCCCAGGCTCGAATCGGGCAGCATAACATGTACCAACCCTGCAATGTGCTTTGATTCATCATACAAAACAACGCCGACACAGGAGCCTAGCCCCGAAGTCCGGATTGTGTCCGGTTGTCTCGCCACATCCATCTGAGCAATCCCGACTTTAACAACTTCACTCGTACTCATCATGCTTACGCCACTCCAAGCGCCTGGAAGATGGCCTCGAATGAATCAGGGTCAGGCAGCAGGAAAAAATGGCCTCGAACCGATTCCGTGTCCTCCTGTTCATCGTCCAGGATGGAAGTATTGATGACAATGACATGATCACTTATATGAGATAGCTCAATCAGGCCAATGCTGATGATCGCCCCGAACATGTCGACGCTCAGTCCCGGTACGGTCGGATAAATCTTCAAACCTGTAAAATCCGACAAGGCGGAGAGATAGGACCCCGACAGGATATTCCCCATCTCCTGCATAGCAGACAGCCCTAATTCCGACACAGGCGCGGCGTCAAAATCAAAGGATTCATCTTGAATTAACCTTCGAATAAAGCGGTTGCCCTGCTCAATTGGCAGGACGAAAAACATGCTTCCTTCTGCATCCCCTTCTATACGGAGGAAAATGCCCACCACCACATTCTCGGAGCCGCCGACGAGTTCCATCATGTCATTGAATGAAACCATCTCCACTTTCGGCACGCGCATATCAATCTTTTTATTTAATAAATCCGATAAAGCCGTTGCTGCATGGGCCGCCCCAATATTGCCGATTTCCTTTAACACGTCCAGATGCAGCGAAGTGATTTTCTGTTGAAAGTTCATATAACCCCTACTTTAATAGATTCATACAATGCCCGTCATACTTCCGCAGGCAGCATATAAAAATGTATTATTTACCCTAATGGATTCAACACTTTATCCAAGTGTAATAGAATCAACAGCCGCTTATCCAATTTTGCTACACCCGAAATGAAGTCTTCCTCGGAGGAGCCTACGACTTCAGGCTGCGGTTCGATGGCTGCGGATGGGATATCCAGCACGTCATTGGCGGAATCCACGACAAATCCCACTTCCATGTCCTCCAGCTGAATGATGATGATGCGCACCGCCTCTTCATTCTCTGAAGCAATCAGACCGAACCGCTCGCGCAGATCAATGATTGGTGTCACGACTCCCCGGAGATTAATGACCCCCTTGACATAGCGCGGTGTTTTCGGAACGCGTGTTATATGCATTAGCTTCTCAATTCCCCGTACATAGGATACCGGGATTGCATATTCTTTATCTGCCAATTGGAAGACGATTACTTTCATGTACTCCTGTTCAACAGCATTTGTCATAATTTACACCTCTTTTCATCCTATTCCCTACATGAGGGCATTGCAGTCCACGATTAATGCCACTTTACCATTACCTAGAATTGTCGCACCTGAAATCGCGAAAATGTTCGTCAAATAATTGCCTAATGATTTCAAGACGATTTCCTGCTGGCCGATGAATGAATCCACTACCAACCCCGCCAACTTCTCGCCCTTACGTACGATGACCACGGAATGGAACTCATCATCTTCCGGCTCCATCCGAGGCACTCCGAAGACTTCTTCCAGGAAGATGAGAGGTACCACTTTCCCTCGGAAATCGATGACCTTCTGATTGTGCGCATTCAAAATATCGGAATGGCGAATAATCGATGTTTCAATAATCGATGACAGAGGGATTGCATAAATCTCTTTTTCAATCTCAATCAGCATCACGGAAATAATGGATAATGTTAACGGCAATTGGATTGAAAAGACCGATCCTACATCCTGCGTCGAGTCGATTGAAATGTTGCCGCCCAAAGACTCGATTGTCGTTTTCACCACGTCGAGGCCGACGCCGCGTCCGGAAACATCTGAAATGACGTCCGCCGTCGAGAAGCCCGACGCCAGAATCAGTTCGTTGATCTGCTTCTCTGATAGAGAACTTGCCGCATCTTTTGAAATGACACCTTTAGAAATGGCCTTCGCCAGTACTTTTTCCCGATTGATTCCCGCACCGTCGTCCTCGATTTCAATGAATACGTAGTTGCCGCTATGGTAGGCGCGAAGCTGTACAGTGCCCTCTTCCGGCTTCCCTTTCTGACGGCGCACTTCTGGGCTTTCCACCCCATGATCGAGCGAATTGCGAATCAAGTGGACAAGTGGATCCCCGATTTCATCAATGACGGTACGATCAAGCTCCGTTTCCGCTCCGATGATTTCCAGATTGATTTTCTTATTCAGGTCGCGCGATAATTGACGCACCATTTTCGGGAATCGATTGAACACCGTTTCGACCGGCACCATGCGCATCGTTAGGATGATGTTCTGCAGATCGCCCATCGTCCGGCTCATACGCTCCACTGTCTCGCTTAATTCCCCATGATTTACATCCGCGGCTATGGACAGCAGACGCCCCCTGTCGATGACGAGCTCTTCAAACAGGTTCATCAGCACATCCAAACGTTCGATGTTCACGCGGATTGTTTTGCTTGCAGCCGGCGCATGGGACTTCGGGCTGCTCACAGCCGGTTTTTTTCCTGCTTCCGGAGCCGGGGCTTGCTCATCCGACGACTTTACCGTTTCGGTTGGGGACGGTGCTTCTTCCCCAGACACCACTTCGCCCTTCACCTCTTGATAAACCGACGGATTGATTCCTAGCACTTCCACCTTTTCAACTTCCGATACTTTCAGCAGCATCTTCTGCAGATCTTCGGCTGTCTCGTTCGAAATAAAGGCCACATGGAATACACTGTCAAACTGTTCTTCCTCCAGCTTATCGACCGTGGGTGAAGATTTGATGACATCTCCGTTCTTCTCCAGAATTTCGAATACCATGAAGACACGGGCAGCCTTCAGAAGACAGTCTTCACGCAACGAAACGGAAATTTCATAGGCCCCGAACCCTTGCTCGGCCGACTGATGAAGAATTGTTTTTTCAAAATCGTCATAAACAAACTTTTGTTCCGCATACGGTACGCTCGCCGCAGCCTGTTCGCTTGCCGCAGTCTGGACCGGAAGTACACCCGCCGGCGTTTCTCCCGATTCGATGCGCTTCAGCATTTCCACTGTCGCCTGGACGTCACGCTTACCGTCCCCACCGCCTGCAATGTCCTGTACCATTTCTTCCAGATGATCGACCGATTCGAACACGACGTCCAGAATCTCTGGCGTCACCTTGATCTTTTCATTGCGGATGGCATCGAGCACGTTCTCCATTTTGTGCGTCAAGTCTGCTAAATCTTCGAATCCCATCGTTGCGGACATTCCTTTCAGCGTGTGGGCAGAACGGAAAATTTCCCCTACAATCGCCAAGTCCTGTGGATTTTTCTCAAGCTCCAGCAGATGCTCGCTGCATGCCTGCAGATGCTCTTTGCTTTCATCTATGAACATTTCTAAGTATTGGTTTACTTCCATTGAGAGGACACCCCTTTAAAGCATATATTTCATAATACTTTGTGCAATATCGTCAACATCGGCTACCTCATCGACAAGCTGCGTTTCCACGGCAGCTTTCGGCATGCCATA
>JBJEFP010000242.1:0-43272 GCA_051874195.1 Lysinibacillus sp.
ATGAAGAAAGAAAATTATTGTTAACGTCTTGCTTGTTCAGTTTTCAAAGTTCATTCCGTTACCGCTCTTTCGCAGCAACTCTTATATCCTAACACTCACCGAAGCTCATGTCAACATCTTTTTTCAAAACTTTATAAAGTCGCTTTTCACAGCAACTTTTACATCTTATCACTTCTTTATTATGAAGTCAATAACTTTTTTACAAGCTTTTACTTCATCAATTAGCGACTCACTAATATTATCAGGTTTCTCACCCTTCGTCAAGCTATTTTAGTAAAATGATTTAATGAAACAAGGGCCCTTTACATCAAGCGTGGCAACTACTCAGCCTCAGTATAGAATTTCTATTTGTTTGACTGGACTTTCCACTAAGGATGGCCGCTTTTGGGCGGGCGGGGCACAGCCTCCTTGCGGCAGTAAAACATTGCTGTTCCGATAGGAGGCTCGCCACATTCGCTATCATCGGCACGCCTGTTTGTATATTTTACTATACAGGGCCTGCTAATCATTTTATATTTCCGGCAAGATACGTGAAATATATAATTGGCGAATTGCTGCCAAATCAATAATTTCACCCGTGCTGTACAGCTTCAGTAATGGCCTGGTAGGGGCATATCTATTAATGAACATGACTTCCGCATGCTCCAGGTTTGATAATTCCACCTTGGTGCCTATCGGCAAATCTGCGACAATATCAATCAAGGCCTGCACCACTTTAATATCAAACTTGCCGAACTCTTCTTCCTTTATCATCTCAATTACCCGAAACGGGGATTGCTTCGCTCTGTACAAGCGCTCGCTTGTCATGGCGTTGAAGACATCGGCAACAGCAATCACCTGGGAATAGAATAGAATTTTCGCATCTCGCTTCCCCTCCGGATAGCCACTGCCGTCTAATCTTTCATGATGGTGATAGATCGCCTTCTTCATGTCTGACTTCACCGCCGGAAGATCCTTCACCATTTGATAGCTATAATGGGGGTGTTTTCTGATTTCCAGGAATTCCTGCTCCGACAGAGCTGTGTTCTTCTCCCTGATTCTAGTAGGAATCTTCGACATTCCACAGTCCGCAAGCATTCCTGCCAACGCCATCTGAATTGCCGTCCCCCGGTCATGGCCAAGCTTTTGCACAATGATGCTTGAAATCAGTCCTGTAGCCACACAATGGTGGTATAAATAGTCCTTCGGGTTTGAATAGCTGCTCAAATCAAATATATGGGAGCGTTCCTTCAATACCATTTCTATCAATGGAATCATCACAGCCCGGACTTTCGTGATATCAATCCTGGCGCCCGCCTGCCAATTTTGAAACTCTTTCTTTAAATAGGCGACGGCCTCTTCATAATGCCGGTCAAAAGGGGTGATTACTGGCACCGGTACATCAATGATGACCTCTTTTCTGCCCTCTTCTGAAAAAGTCGGGGTTTCTTCATCCTTAAATATAAGAATCCGCGGAATATTAAATGCCTTCAATACATGGAGATGTTCCGGATTGAGCCTCGTATTTTTCTGGAGGATGGAATATTTCGTGTTGGCAAAGATATCTTCAGCTACAACTTTTCCAGGAGTCAATTCCGATCTATATACATATGTGGCTTCCATTGCTAAAGAACCACCTTTTCCTAATAATTTTCTTTCATTGTAGCTTAATATGTAAACAATTGGAAGTGATAAATTGATTTTTATGAACCGTCCGATGGAAAAAGGGAACAACCGATGCCCTCCGCATCCGGTTGTTCCCTTCTTTGTCATTCGACTGATGCTTCTGCTTCTTCAGCCTCTTCCTCTGCATCATTCTCTTTATTCACCTTCGCAACCGTCGCCACCAATTCCTCTTCGGATAAGCGGATCAGGCGGACTCCCTGCGTATTACGTCCAATGATGGAAATATCGTTGACATCCATACGGATTAACATGCCGTTGATTGTAATAAGCATGATGTCCTCAGAACCATTGACCGTTTTCACGGCGCACATCGGTCCATTCTTTTCCGTTACTTGAATCGTTTTAATTCCCATACCGCCCCGGCTCTGCAGACGGTATTCGGATTCAGGTGTACGTTTTCCGTACCCTTTTTCCGTTACGACCAGAATCTCCTGGCCTTCTTCCAATATTTCCATACCCACTACATAATCACCTTCACGAAGCTTGATGCCCCGCACTCCGGATGCAGACCGTCCCATGGCACGGATGTCCTCTTCCTTGAAGCGGACCAGCATGCCATCGTGTGTGCCAATGATTACGTGCTTTTTACCATCTGTCAAACGGACGGACATTAAATCGTCATCCTCACGCAGGCTGATGGCGATCAGTCCATTTGTACGGATATTGGCGAACTGGGAAACGGATGTGCGCTTCGTAATCCCCGTTTTTGTTGTAAAGATGAAATACGCATCTTCATCATAGGACTCTATGCGAATCATCGCCGTGACGTGCTCGCCTTTCTCGATGTTCAACAAGTTAACGATCGGCAGGCCTTTTGCCGTCCGGCCGAATTCAGGGATTTCATAGCCCTTCGCCTTGAACACACGACCTTTGGACGTAAAGAACAGGATTGTATCATGCGTAGAGGTGAACAGCAGATGCTCCACAAAGTCATCCTCATTCGTTCCCATCCCCTGTACACCGCGGCCGCCGCGCTTTTGGCTGCGGTACGTATTCGCGGCCAACCGTTTAATATAACCGTTATGCGTTAACGTAACCACTGAGTTTTCACGTGGGATTAAATCTTCATCCTCAATCGATTCCAGACCACCCGAAGTGATGTCCGTACGGCGGGCGTCATTATAGCGCTCTTTGATCTCCGTCAACTCGTTGCGGATAATTTCAACGACTTTCGCCTCATCCGCTAGAATCGCCTTCAATTCGGCAATCAGCTTTTGCAGCTCCTGGTACTCGGCTTCGATTTTCTCACGCTCTAATCCGCTCAGGCGAACAAGACGCATATCCAAAATCGCCTGTGCCTGCCGCTCCGTTAAACTGAAGCGTTCCATCAATACAGGCTTCGCTTCGTCCCCGCTACGGGAACTGCGGATAATTGTAATGATTTCATCAATGTGATCAAGTGCAATCCGCAAGCCTTCCAGAATATGCGCCCGGTCTTCCGCCTTGCGCAGCTCGAATGCCGTACGGCGCTTGATGACCACCTTTTGATGTTCCAGATAGTAATGGAGCATCTCTTTTAAGCTCAATACTTTCGGCTGGCCGTCCACGAGTGCCAGCATGTTGATGCCGAATGTGGACTGCATCGGCGTCTGTTTGTATAGATTGTTCAGGATGACATTCGCATTGGCATCGCGACGTACTTCGATCACAATGCGCATACCATTGCGGTCTGACTCGTCACGCAGGTGTGTGATGCCGTCAATTTTCTTGTCACGCACAAGCTCCGCAATTTTTTCGATCAGCTTTGCCTTGTTTACTTGGTAAGGCAATTCATGTACGAGGATCGTTTCTTTGCCATTCGACTTTTGCTCGATTTCGACCTTCGCACGGATTGTAATCGAACCACGACCTGTTTCATAGGCGCGACGGATACCGGAGCGTCCTAGAATCTGCCCGCCTGTCGGGAAGTCCGGGCCTGGCATGATGTCCATCAGCTCTTCCGTCGTAATCGCCGGGTTTTCTGAAACGGCCAATACTGCATCAATCGTTTCCCCTAATTGATGGGGCGGGATGTTCGTGGCCATACCGACCGCAATCCCCGCTGCACCGTTTACAAGCAGATTCGGATAGCGGGCCGGCAATACGAGCGGCTCCTGTTCACTGCCATCATAGTTCGGGCCATAGTCGATCGTATCCTTATTGATGTCACGCAGCATCTCCATCGCAATCTTGGACATGCGGGATTCCGTATAACGCATCGCCGCTGCACCGTCGCCATCGACAGAACCGAAGTTCCCATGGCCATCCACCAGCATATAACGGTAGCTGAAATCCTGCGCCATGCGGACCATCGCGTCATAAATGGACGAGTCTCCGTGGGGATGGTATTTACCCATTACGTCTCCGACAATACGGGCGCTCTTTTTATATGGCTTATCCGAAGTGTTTCCGAGTTCCTGCATGCCGTACAGAATACGGCGGTGTACAGGCTTGAGGCCGTCACGTACGTCCGGTAGGGCACGTGAGACGATAACACTCATGGCATAGCTTAAGAATGATGTTTTTATTTCAGTTGTAATGTTTCTTGACTCAATATTTCCATGTTGAATGTCAGACACAATAAGGACCTCCTTCCATTTGCATCAACTAAATATCTAAATCCTGTACATACACTGCATTTTCTTCGATAAAATCACGACGTGGACCTACTTCATCCCCCATTAGATGGTCGAAAATCCTATCTGCTTCAATCGCGTCATCGAGATTTACACGAATCAATGTGCGGTGTTCCGGATCCATCGTTGTGTCCCAAAGCTGCTCTGCGTTCATTTCCCCCAACCCTTTGTAGCGCTGTACAACCGGTTTCGGGACGCTTGACAAGCTTCCTAGGATCTTCTCGAGTTCTTCATCCGAATAGCAGTATTCCACATGCTTCCCTTGCTTCACCTGATAAAGAGGCGGCTTCGCTGCATAGACATAGCCAGCCTCAATCAATGGCCGCATGAAGCGGAAGAAGAATGTAAGCAGCAGTACGCGAATATGCGCACCATCTACGTCTGCATCGGTCATAATGACAATTTTATGGTAACGTGCCTTATTTAAATCGAATTCCTCGCCTATTCCTGTACCAAATGCCGTAATCATCGCCCGGATTTCCGCATTTGATAGAATGCGGTCAAGACGTGCCTTTTCAACATTGAGGATTTTACCACGCAACGGCAAAATTGCCTGGAAATGACGGTCGCGCCCCGATTTAGCGGAACCACCGGCAGAGTCACCCTCTACAATATAGATTTCGCATTCTTCAGGATTTGTTGACGAGCAGTCTGCAAGCTTGCCTGGAAGGCTGGAGACCTCCAATGCCGATTTGCGGCGTGTAAACTCACGCGCTTTTTTCGCTGCTACACGGGCACGTGCAGCCATTGTTCCTTTTTCAACGACTTGGCGGGCAACTGAAGGGTTTTCAAGCAAGAAGCGTTCGAATCCTTCAGCAAACAATTGGTTTGTGATTTGACTGACTTCTGAGTTGCCTAGCTTTGTTTTCGTTTGTCCTTCGAATTGAGGGTCTGGGTGCTTCACTGAGACAATCGCAGTTAAACCTTCGCGGACATCCTCACCTGTCAGATTTGCATCATTTTCTTTAATTAGGCCATTTTTGCGTGCATAGTCGTTAATAACGCGCGTCAAAGCTGTTTTAAAGCCGGATTCATGCGTACCGCCTTCATACGTATTGATGTTATTGGCAAATGACATAATTGTTGAATTGAAGCCTGCATTGTACTGCATCGCAATTTCAACAGAAATGCCATCCTTCTCACCAAAGACGTCGATTGGTTCGTGGATCGGCTCCTTGTTGGCGTTCAGATGCTCCACATAGGAACGGATGCCGCCCTCATAGTGGAATACATTCTCGCGCACTTCCTCTTCCCGCTCATCCCGGATGATGATGCGGATGCCACGATTCAGATACGCAAGCTCCCGGCAGCGTGTCGCTAAAATATCGTATTCGTATTCCGTCGTTTCACGGAAGATTTCGCTGTCCGCCTTGAAGCGCGTCGTCGTACCTGTCTCATCGGATTCCCCGATGACCTGTAGGGGCTGGACTGTTTGCCCGCGTTCAAATTTAATTGAGTGAATATGTCCATCACGCTTTACATATACTTCTGTAGCAATGGAGAGTGCATTCACTACCGAGGCGCCTACACCGTGTAGCCCGCCCGATACTTTGTAGCCGCCTCCGCCAAATTTACCACCTGCATGCAGGACCGTCATGATGACTTCTACAGCAGGCAGCCCCATTTTTTCCTGAGTGCTTACCGGAATGCCACGTCCGTTGTCTTCTACACGAATCCAGTTATCCGGCTCAATCGCTACGGTGATATCCGTACAGAATCCAGCCAGCGCCTCATCGATACTGTTATCGACGATTTCCCATACAAGATGGTGCAAACCTTTTGAAGA
The DNA here is from genome assembly GCA_051874195.1 of Lysinibacillus sp. Classification (GTDB taxonomy): domain Bacteria; phylum Bacillota; class Bacilli; order Bacillales_A; family Planococcaceae; genus Lysinibacillus_B. Next base: position 6,067 of record JBJEFP010000242.1, read on the forward strand.
TGTAGAACCGATATACATCCCCGGACGTTTCCGGACTGCCTCCAAGCCTTCTAAAACCTGTATTTGATCAGCATCGTAATTTTGCTGCACTTTGTTTTCCTCTAAAGCCACCTTGTTCACCTACTCTTTCGTAACCTCAGTATGCATCTATATAACAGGCATTTTGCCCCCAAAAAAATATTATTCAATAGCCCCGTGTTTCACGTGAAACATCTTTGCGTTCCGGATGGTTTCATGGTGTATTCCATCCACGCTCGTCGTCGTGACGAACGTCTGAACTTCCCCCTGAATCGTATTCAGCAAATGGGATTGCCGGTAATCATCCAATTCAGACAATACATCGTCCAGCAGTAAAATGGGCGCCTCTTTCGTCTCCTGCTTGATCAATTCGATTTCCGCAAGCTTGAGCGACAGGGCTGTTGTACGCTGCTGCCCCTGTGAGCCGTACACCTGTACATCATACCCATTCACAAAGAACTGCAGATCATCCCGATGCGGTCCGACGAGGGTCACACCGCGTTCTATCTCCCTCTGTCTGGCATCGGCCATCTTCTCTTCCAGGTGGGCTGCCATCTCCGTAGCCGTCCAGTCCGAGGCCATGCCGCTAATGGCACGGTATTTGATGATGAGCTCTTCTTTCCCTTGGGAGATTCCCGCATGGATGGGCTCGGCCCATGCCTGCAGTAGCTCCATGAATTCATATCGCTTCCGTATGATTTTGACCGCTGCCTGGATATACTGCTCCGTATACACATCAAGCATCACATCGCTTGCCAAGGCGGTCCTGCCCTGATTGGCCTTCAAATAATGGTTCCGCTGCTTCAGAACCTTCTGGAAGGTTAACAGGTCATGCAAATAAACCGGTGATATCTGGCCGATTTCCATGTCGATAAAGCGGCGTCTGATTTGCGGGCTGCCTTTTACAACATTCAAATCTTCAGGCGCAAACATGACCACATTCATCTGACCGACATACTCACTGAGACGGGACTGCTCTAAATGGTTAATTTTACCTTTTTTACCCTTTTTGGATACCGTCAATTCAATGGGGACGGGGCCGTACCGTTTTTGTACAACACCTTCTATTTTACCATACTCTTGTTCCCAACGTATCAATTCTTTATCGTTGGATGTACGATGGGATTTCGCCATTGCCAATACATAAATTGACTCCATGACATTTGTCTTCCCTTGCGCATTTTCCCCGATGAATACATTGATCTTCGGGGAAAATTCCAATGCAAGCGATTCATAATTTCGGTAGTTCGTCAGCTGTAGACGTTCAATGTTCATTATTCAGCCTCGATCTCGCCTACAATTCGAAAACGGCCGACACCCGGGATGTTCACTACGTCCCCATCCCGTAATTTGCGTCCACGGCGGTCGTCAACTTCTCCATTTACATAGACGTCATTTTCAGACAAAAACCATTTGGCCATGCCTCCCGAGCTAATTGCATCCGTCATTTTCAGCAGCTGGCCCAGCGTTACAAACTCTGTATCAATTACGATATCCTTCAAAATATTTCATCCTCCGATTAGCAAGTTTCATCCTTCTATCATACCAAAAAAGTAGAGAAGAAGTAAAAAAAAGAGCTGCTTCAAATCATATTTGAAACAACTCTCTTGCCTAGCTGGAAAGCCGACCTGCCACATCGACAGGCATCCAGCGCCTTCTAATATGTGCGGACAGGAAGGATTAACTGCAGGATGGCATCATCATGGATGGAACGTAGAATAAACGGACGCATCGCTCCTGTGAACTGGATGATGACATCCTGTCCATCGATCGCCTTCAACGCTTCCATCATGTATTTTGCACTGAATGAAATCTTGAGCGCCTCACCTTCCAAGGCCTGCACTTGAATCTGCTCTTGGACTTTCCCGATTTCAGGCGAATTGGATGAAATCTCGATCGTATTGCCTTCTAGCGTCTCGAAACGGACAACATTATTGCGATCCTCGCGCGCCAATAGGGAGGCACGGTCGATTGCCTGCAATAACGACTTCCCGTCGAGTGTAACATTCGTTTGATAGCTGTCCGGAATCAAACGAGATGTATCAGGGTAGTTCCCTTCCAATAAGCGAGAGAAGAACAGCATATTATTCGCTTTAAACAGCACTTGCTGATGTGTCATAACGATTTGTACAGGGTTTGTAGAATCTTCTAGAATCTTATTCAGCTCGTTCAGGCTCTTGCCGGGAATGACTACATTGGATACCCCTTGAGGTAACTGTTCCAATTTTGTTTTTCGGCGTGCCAAACGGTGGCTGTCAGTTGCTACGCATATTAATTCATCGTCTTGGATATTCCAGTTTACTCCCGTTAGTACAGGACGGCTTTCTGACGTTGCTACAGCAAATACCGTTTCACGGATGATGGACTTGAGCAGGTCTGCCGGAATGGTAAATTGTTGCTCTGCAGATACTTCCGGCAATAGAGGATATTCAACAGCATCCTGGCCGATTAGATGGAATTCTGACTTTCCTGAGCGGATATATGTGGCAAAACCGTTCGTGACTTCGATTTCAACATCATTTGTCGGAAGTTTGCGGACGATTTCATTGAACATACGAGCCTGCAGAACAATGGAGCCCGTCGTTGTGATTGTCATAATTTGTTCCCCGTTTTCTTCAGCGGGGATGAATGTCTGGATTGTGATATCCTGGTCGCTACCAGTTAAGCTGACGCCCTCATTGGATACATCGATTTTAATCCCTGTCAAAATGGGTACGGTAGTTTTAGAACTGACTGCCTTCATTACATCGTTTAAGCCTGCTAATAAATGATCGCGCATTATTTCAAATTTCATCTTCTTACCTCACTTATATAATTATTTATTTTTTTAAAAGATTAATAGATATAGTAATAGGGCCTGTGGATTTGTGGATAAGTACCATCCCACGGCATAAAATCAGTCTATCCACATGTAGATAGACTGTGTATAACTTAGTTGAATAATACCTCACTTATCCACAGCTTATTTGCCGAGCATATTGCGAATGTGTTTGATATCCTGCTGCAATATCTGGTCGTTCTTCAGCATGGAGGCGATTTTTTCATGTGCATGGATGACCGTCGTATGGTCGCGTCCTCCAAACTCTTCGCCGATCTTAGGCAAAGAGTAGTCCGTCAGCTCGCGTGATAGGTACATGGCGACCTGGCGGGGAAACGCGATGGATTTCGTGCGCTTTTTCGCTGAAAAATCCTCAAGCCTGATATTGTAGTGCTCCCCGACGGCATTTTGAATGTCTAAAATTGAAACCATGCGCGGCTTTGCATTCGGCATTATGTCCTTCAACGCAGCAGCGGCCAGTTCAGGGGTAACCTCTTCATTAACAAGGGAGGAGTAGGCGACGACACGAATAAGAGCGCCCTCCAATTCCCGAATATTCGAATCAATCTGGTTGGCGATATAGAGCATCACTTCATTCGGAATCTCCAGCCCATCCGCTTTCGCCTTCTTCCGTAAGATTGCAATCCTCGTCTCCAGATCCGGCGGTGCGATATCCGTGATGAGCCCCCATTCAAACCGCGAACGCAGGCGGTCTTCTAATGTAGGGATTTCCTTAGGGGGACGGTCACTGGATATCACAATCTGCTTCGACTCTTCATGAAGCGTATTGAATGTATGGAAAAACTCCTCTTGAGTGGACTCTTTTCCGGCTAAAAACTGAATGTCATCAATTAAAAGTACGTCAACGTTCCGGTATTTATTACGAAAATCAATCGCTTTATTATCCCGGATGGAATTAATGAATTCATTTGTAAATTTCTCTGATGACAAATACACCACTTTGGCATTGGGATTATGCTCAAGAACATAATGACCGATTGCATGCATCAAGTGGGTCTTCCCCAATCCTACTCCCCCATAGATGAAGAAGGGATTATAGGCTTTTGCCGGTGCCTCTGCTACGGCAAGTGAAGCCGCATGGGCGAATCGATTGCCGGAGCCGATGACAAATGTATCAAATGTATATTTCGGATTAAGCATTCCTGGTGAAATATCATGTTGATCTGCAGCCTTGGCTTGAATTTTGGGCGCTGGCAATTCGAAATCGTCCGTGTCCTGGTCTTTCTGAACAACAAATTTAATGAATAAGTCCTCGCCTGTAAGCTCGGTTAAAATGCCTGTAATCAAATGAACGTAATGGCTCTCCAGCCAATCACGAGCAAATGAATTCGGCGCGGCGATGGTCACGTTCGTCCCTTTATGTGACAGGAGCTTCGTGGACTTCAACCAAGTTTCGAAGCTTGGCTTTGATATTTTTTGTTCAACTTTTGCCAGGACGTTATTCCATAACTGCTCTAAATGTTCCAAGCTATTTTCGTCCCTTCATAACAATATTCTTAAAAAAAATAGACGCTATTTATTTCTATCTATCTTTCTGTTATATTCACATAGTCACAGCTTGTGGATAAAATCTATTCAAATGGTGTGAAATAAACTGTCCACAGATTATTAACAATTGTGGATAAAATATTTCCCAAATACAGTAGTCCACAAGGAAAACATTTTTATCGTATCAAAAAAGGTTAGGTTTTTCAATACTTTAACTAACTTATCCACACGACTCCTGTTTATTCATTTTCGGATTATCCACAAGGTATGAGTTTGTGAAAAAGGTGTAGATAAGAGATGTGGATAAATATTTATCGAGAAAAAAATATCCACATGTGTTCTTTATAAAAAGGAATATGATTGTGGATAAACATAAATTCCATTCTTTTGGACAGTGATAGACTTTTTATATTAAGCGTTGACAAAATAATTGGTTTTTATATATAATGGTCGAGTCTGTATGTTAAGAAAATATAGGAACACTCATTATAGGAGGTGCAATATAGAATGAAACGCACATATCAACCATCAAAACGTAAGCACAGCAAGGTACATGGCTTCCGCGCACGCATGAGTACGAAGAACGGACGTAAAGTATTAGCTGCACGTCGTCGTAAAGGTCGTAAAGTTTTATCAGCATAAGTCCACTGAGCCTCATCAGTGGTCTTTTTTTTCATTATTTTTCATTTCTGATTTGAAAAATGAGATAGATGGAGCTGGTAAACAGTGAATAAACGCCAACGGATCAAAAAGAATGAAGAATTTCAAAAGGTGTTTAAAAGTGGGAAGTCGTTTGCGAATCGCCAGTTTGTCGTTTATTGCCTGAAGAAGGGGGAACAGACGGAGTTCCGCATCGGCTTGTCCGTTAGTAAAAAGATTGGGAATGCGGTTACACGCAACCAAATCAAACGCTATATTCGCCAAACATTTCTTGAGTTGAAAGATGACGTTCGCCAAGATATGGATTATGTTATTATCGCCAGAAATCAGGCGGCCACATTGGATTTCCATGAAACAAAGAAAAGTTTGGAGCATGTATTGAGAATCGCCAAGGTTTTAAATAAGAAACAGTTGGAGCGTAGCTAAAGGGTTCTTGAAACAATTAGTAGAGTGTAAGCGTCTACACATGGTAAAATAAGCTCTATAGAGAAAATTGAATAGTTGCTTTAGGAGGAAGAAGGCTTGAAGAAAAGACTTGGGGTCATTCTGACACTTGTATCGGCGGTCCTTCTGCTGTCCGGGTGTTCGGAATTCGATCAACCGATTTCATCTGAAAGCGAAGGCTTTTGGAATGAATTCATCGTTTGGCCATTAGTATCAGTCATCAAATATTTCTCGGATCTTTTAGGCGCTTATGCGTTTGGTATCATTGCTGTAACAATCATCATCCGTTTGGCAATCCTACCATTGACGATTAAGCAAATTAAGAGCTCAAAGAAGATGCAAGAAATTCAGCCGAAGATGAAGGAGCTGCAAGCAAAATACAGCTCCAAAGACGCTGTCACGCAGCAGAAATACCAACAAGAGATGATGGCGCTGATGCAGTCATCGGGTGTCAACCCGCTTGCGGGCTGTTTGCCGATCTTCATCCAGATGCCGATCTTGATTGGATTTTACCATGCGATCAGTCGGATGAATGCAACGCCCGTCTATGAATTGGGGACATTCCTGTCGGTGCCTCTAGCAGAGCCGAGCATCATATTTGCAGTCATTGCTGGTTTATTCCAATTCGTTGTGCTACTTACTGGCCCGGCGGTGGACAATCCCCAGATGAAGGTGATGATGTATATCATGCCAGTGATGATCATCGGCTTTGGTTCATTCCTGCCGGCCGCATTGTCATTATACTGGATTGTCGGAAACATCATCTCAGTATTGCAAAACCTTGCGATTTACAAACCTTGGAGAAAAAAAACTGATGCTACTGTTACAGGAGGGGCGAAATAGTGAACCAACTTACGCAATCAGGCGCGACAGTAAATGAAGCGGTCTCATTAGCGTTACAAAAGCTTGGCAAAACCCGTGATCAGGTAGAGGTAGAAGTTTTACAAGAAGGTAAAAAAGGATTTTTAGGTTTTGGTGCACGTGATGCGCAAGTTCGCATCACAGTAAAAGAAGATGTTCAAGCGGTGAGGGAGGAAGAAGCTGCGGTGGAAGCCTCTCCTCAGCCGGACGGGCAGGAAAAAGGCACGGATGCGCAAGCGTCTGTCGAACAGCTGGTGGAAATGCCGCTGGAGGGGTGCCTTGACGATGTACCGGCCGGTGATGAAAACGGGAAAGAGCCAGTTCTGAACGTGAGTGAAGATCAACCTGCCATGCAAGAACATGACCCGATTGAAGAGACGAAGGCATACTTGATGAACATCGCCTCGGCATTGGGGATTACTGATTTACGAATCCATACGGAATCTGAAGGCAAGTATGTATCATTTAAGCTGGAAAGTGAAAAGGCGGCATTTTTAATCGGGAAGCGGGGGCAGACGTTGAATGCCCTCCAGCAATTAACGCAGCTTGTTCTGAATAAAAGTGCAAAGTCTTTCATGCTTGTGAGGCTTGATGTAGAGGATTACCGTGAACGCCGCCAAGCGTCATTGGAGCAATTGGCGGAACGCATGGCGGATAAGGCCGTCCGTACAAGACGACAGGTGGCGTTAGAGCCGATGCCGTCATATGAACGCAAAATCATCCATAACGTCCTGGCGCATCGATTGGACATCGAGACGTATTCAGAGGGCGTTGAGCCGAATCGCTATCTAGTGATCGAGCCAATCAAGTAATATACAGACAATAACAGAGGCGTCGCAGTTTGCGGTGCCTCTGCTTTTTAGTTTGGAAAAAGAGTAAATGTCCCGATGTGGATAACGGCGGAAAAGCATTGGCTGCCGTTAGGTACGGTTTTTAAAAGAATGACAGGGCTGTTATAGAGAGCATGATCCGGGGCTGTTTTCCGAGTCTTGTTTGCTTTTGATTTTGCAGAAAATATGGTAGGCTAAATTGTTAGTAAATGAGTTGGTGCTTTTGAAAAAAAGTTATCCACATGTGGATAATCCATAGGAATGATTATTGCTTTTGGAGCTTTGAAATAGAGTAAACCAGTGCCGGATGGCTCATATAGGAGGAGCAGAAATGGAATTTGATACGATTGCTGCGATTTCCACGCCGATGGGGGAAGGGGCGATTGCCATCGTCCGTCTGAGCGGGGATGAAGCGATTGCTATTGCAGATAAGATATTTAAGTCGCCGACAGGTAAACGGCTGCAGGACGTGGCGACACACACGATTCATTATGGTCATCTGGTGGATCCGAAGACGGATGACGTCGTGGAAGAAGTGATGCTATCGTTGATGCGCGGACCGAAGACGTTTACGCGTGAAGATGTAGTGGAGATCAATTGCCATGGTGGTCTGGTATCCGTGAATAGGGTGCTGCAGCTCGTCCTCCGCAATGGTGCACGGCTGGCGGAGCCTGGCGAATTCACGAAGCGTGCCTTTTTGAACGGGCGCATCGACCTGTCGCAGGCAGAAGCGGTGATGGACCTGATACGTGCCAAGACGGACCGTGCCATGAACGTGGCGCTCGGCCAGATGGACGGGAAGCTTTCGCGGCTGATCCAGGCGCTTCGCCAGGCGCTGCTCGAGACATTGGCGCAGGTGGAAGTGAATATCGACTATCCGGAGTATGACGATGTAGAGGAGATGACGGTACCGATCCTGCTTGAAAAATGCACATGGGTGCGCGATGAGATCAAGAAGCTTCTGCAGACATCGTCCCAGGGGAAAATCCTGCGTGAAGGGCTGTCCACCGTCATTTTGGGCCGTCCGAATGTAGGGAAGTCATCCCTTTTAAATAGCCTGGTCCATGAAAATAAGGCCATTGTAACCGATATAGCAGGTACGACCCGTGATATTATAGAGGAATATGTCAATGTCCGTGGCGTGCCGCTACGTCTTGTAGATACGGCCGGCATCCGGGAGACGGAGGATATCGTGGAACGGATCGGTGTGGAGCGTTCACGGGAAGCGTTGAAGGGGGCAGACCTCATCCTTCTTGTATTGAATCACGGAGAGGAACTGACGCCCGAGGATGAACGCCTGTTTGAAACAATCAAGCATATGGACTTCATCGTCGTCGTGAACAAGACCGACCTTCCGCAGAAAATTGATTTGGACCGTGTGCGCGAGCTTGCCGCCGACCGCCGAGTCGTCACGACCTCCCTGTTGAAGGAAGAGGGCGTGATAGAGCTGGAGGAAGCGATTGCCTCCCTGTTCTTCGAGGGGCAGATTGAGGCAGGCGACATGACATATGTATCGAATGCCCGCCACATTGCCTTGCTGCACCAGGCGCAGGCGACGATTGAAGACGCCCTGGAAGCTGCAGAAGCGGGCGTCCCGGTTGATATGGTGCAGATCGATGTAACCCGCACCTGGGAGCTGTTGGGCGAAATTGTCGGTGACACCGTGCAGGAAAGCCTGATCAACCAGCTGTTCTCACAATTCTGTCTCGGAAAATAGAGGATGGTTGCCGATTGGAGGCGATCATTTTCATCATTATCATTTGAAACTATTCTTGTGACTCACATAATGCTACAAACAGAAAGGAAGAACCAAGCATGCCAACACAATATGAGGCAGGCACATTTGATGTCATAGTGGTCGGCGCAGGCCATGCAGGTGCGGAAGCGGCATATGCCGCCGCGAAAACGGGTGCGAATACACTGATGCTTACGATAAACCTCGATATGATTGCATTCATGCCATGCAACCCTTCCGTGGGCGGCCCGGCAAAAGGAATCGTCGTACGCGAAATCGATGCATTGGGCGGTGCAATGGGGAAAGTCATCGATAAAACCCACATCCAGATGCGTATGCTGAATACAGGGAAAGGCCCTGCAGTCCGTGCACTGCGCGCGCAGGCGGATAAAATTCTTTATCAGCATGAAATGAAGCGTTTATTGGAGGAAGAACCGAACCTCCAGATCAATCAGGCGATGGTGGATGAACTCATCGTCGAAGATGGGGAGGTACGTGGTGTAATCACACAGGTGGGCGCCATCTACCGTGCCAAGGCAGTCGTCATTACGACAGGTACATTCCTGCGCGGTGAAATCATCATCGGGGACTTGAAGTACTCCTCTGGCCCGAACAACCAGCAGCCATCCATCAAGCTGGCGGACAACCTGAAGGAGCTGGGCTTTGACCTGGTGCGCTTTAAAACAGGTACACCGCCACGGGTGAATAGCCGGACAATTGATTATTCAAAAACGGAAATCCAGCCTGGCGATGATGTACCCCGGGCATTCAGTTTTGAAACAACAGAATATATTATGGACCAGCTGCCATGCTGGCTGACATATACGAGCGAGAAGACGCATGAAATCATTGAATCGAACCTTCATCTATCACCGATGTACTCAGGCATGATCAAAGGGACTGGTCCGCGCTATTGCCCATCAATCGAAGATAAGGTTGTCCGCTTCAACGACAAGCCGCGCCACCAAATCTTCCTGGAACCGGAAGGACGCAATACACGGGAGGTATATGTGCAAGGCTTCTCGACGAGCTTGCCGGAGCATGTCCAAAAGAAAATGCTGGCGACAATCCCGGGCTTGGAAAATGCAGAAATGATGCGTGCAGGCTATGCGATCGAGTACGATGCGGTCGTACCGACGCAACTATGGCCGACGCTTGAGACGAAGCGCATCAAGAACCTTTATACGGCAGGCCAGATCAATGGAACATCGGGATACGAGGAGGCGGCTGCACAAGGGTTGATGGCAGGTATGAACGCCGCAGCAAAAGCTATTGGCAAAGAGGAAGTGATCCTTTCCCGCTCTGACGCTTACATCGGTGTCCTGATCGACGACCTGGTGACGAAAGGGACGAACGAGCCGTATCGTCTGCTCACATCCCGTGCAGAATATCGTCTGCTGCTCCGCCATGATAACGCAGATCTCCGCTTGACGGATATCGGCTACAAAATCGGCATGATTTCAGAAGAGCGCTATGCGAAATTCCAGGAGAAGCGCCGGCAGATTGAAAACGAAATTGCACGCCTTCGCGATATCATCGTCAAACCGAATGAAAAGACACAGGAGACAATCCGTTCAGTAGGCGGCACCGAGCTGAAGGACGGCATCCGTGCCTCAGACCTTGTGAAGCGTACTGAAATGACGTACGACCTGGTGGCAGGTCTGATCGAGCCTGCTGGAATCGAGTTCTCGGAGGAAGTAAGGGAACAGATTGAGATTCAGCTGAAATATGAAGGCTATATCCAAAAGGCGTTGCAACAAGTGGATAAGCTGAAGAAGATGGAAGATAAGAAGATACCAGAAAATATCGATTACGAAGCCATTTCAGGACTGGCGACGGAGGCACGTCAAAAACTGAAAAATGTACGTCCGCTATCCATTGCCCAGGCGAGCCGCATTTCAGGGGTGAACCCGGCCGACATCTCCATCCTCCTCGTCTATATCGAGCAGGGGAAAATCGCCCGTGTAGCCATTGATTAATCCGGAAGGCTATCTGACATGATCTGAAATGAAGCCCTTTCTATATGCGGATAGGCAAGGCATTTCTTTCTTAATCCTATCCGTAAAGCAAGGAGCGTTCGAACGTGTCGGACGCTCCATTTTATGAAGGAGAGACATATGAACGAAAAACAATTTATCGAAGCGCTTGCCGCAAAAGGCATCGAACTTTCAGATGCCCAAATCGCCCAGTTCAAGAAATACTTCGAACTGCTGGTCGAATGGAATGAAAAGATGAATCTGACGGCTATTACGGATTTGGAGGGTGTTTATTTAAAGCACTTCTATGACTCCATCAGTCCGTCCTTTTATTTCGACTTTACAAAGGTCACATCCGTATGCGATGTAGGGGCAGGGGCAGGTTTCCCATCAATCCCTATCAAAATCTGCTTTCCGCACCTGCATGTGACAATCGTCGATTCGCTGAACAAGCGCATCACCTTCCTGAATCATTTAAGCGAGGCGCTTGGCCTGGAGAATATGGAGTTTGTTCATGCGCGGGCGGAGGAATTCGGCCAGAATGCCAAATACCGCGAGCAGTTCGATGTGGTGACGGCACGGGCGGTGGCGCGATTGTCCGTCCTGTCAGAGCTCTGCATCCCGCTTGCCAAGCAAGGAGGCTCCTTTGTGGCGTTGAAGGCTGCTGCAGGTGCAGAGGAATTGAAGGATGCGAAAAAGGCGATTTCGACACTCGGGGCTGCCTTGAAGGAGGAGTTCGGCTTCCTTCTGCCGGTAGAGGAAAGCGAGCGTTCATTATTCGTTTTCGACAAAATCAAACAAACACCGAAAAAGTACCCTCGTAAGCCGGGTGTGCCAAACAAAACGCCCATTCAGTAAAAAAATGCGGAAATAAGAAATAATTCGTCAGTTTGGAGCATATACATTTATATTTACGACAAATTGTATGAAATTATCGTTGATTGGACTATGTACATTTTCCCTAGAATCATAAATAATAATAATATTGAGCAAGTTAGTTTCTTAAAGGTGGTGCCTTTGGATGAAGAGTCCTTTTTCACGTTGGTTCGGAAGCGGAAAGCAGGAATCCGAAGTGGAAAGTGAAGTAGAAGTGGTGAGTACAGCTGCAGAAGAAGTAGTGAAAATTCCAATTGATAAAATAGTTCCTAATCGTTTCCAGCCGCGGGCAGTTTTTGATGATGAAAAAATCGAAGAGTTGTCAAGAACGATTCATACGCATGGGGTCATTCAGCCAATCGTGCTGCGTCCAAGCTCGGAAGCGGAAGGGATGTACGAAATTATTGCAGGTGAACGCCGATACCGTGCAATGAAAAAACTGGAATGGAAAGAAGTTCCGGCAATTGTCCGTGCTTTGAATGATAAGGAAACAGCTTCAATTGCGTTAATTGAAAATTTGCAGCGTGAAGAGTTGACGGCGATTGAAGAAGCGTTGGCGTATCAGCAGCTGCTGGAACTTCATTCACTAACGCAGGAAGCACTTGCTCAACGTCTCGGAAAAGGGCAGTCGACAGTGGCGAACAAAATCCGTCTGCTGAAGCTTCCGCAATTTGTGCAGGAAGCCATCCTGAAAAGGGAGATTAGCGAACGCCATGCCCGTGCGCTGATTGCCATCAAGGATGAACAGCTCCAGATGCAGCTCATTGCGGCGGTGAAGGAATATGATTGGAACGTTCGTCAGCTGGAGGATCAGATCCAACAGATTTTACATCCTTTGGAGGAAGAACCGGAGGAGCAGCCAAAGCCAAAAAGGGCGAAGCGCAAGGCCATCAGCAAAGATGTCCGGATTGCCCTCAATACGATTAAGCAGTCGTTATCCATGGTCACAAAGAGCGGAATCGATGTGAAGACGGAAGAAGAGGATAACGAAGACTACTATCAGATAACGGTAAAAATACCAAAGAAGAAATAATGAATAGCTCCCGGACAAGCACGTTCGGGGGTTTTTTTAGATAAAGGATCTGCGAAAAACCATGTAAAAGTGACGGAAACATCATGCCCGGCATTTGGGGTCCAACGGCTTTCGCCAAGGGCTGCAAAAAGGGGGGCATCAACGCTTCCCATAGCTGAAGAGCCCGACAGATGGCCATGTTGCCATGGGTGCGCATCGTCCATTCACCGTTCAAAAACAGGGGATTTTTATCCACGGTTCGCTTTTAATCCCTTAATCGTGCCGAATGGAGGAATCCATATACGACTTAGCCTGAGATAAGTGCCAAACAGGGACTAATTAATCAGGATGGCGCTTATTTATAGCTAAGTCGTATATCAAAATCGGCAGATGGCGTTTTGAGGGACCATGAAGTGGTGTCATCCTGTTTTCGTCCGGCAGGCGCAAGCCCTCCTTTTTGGAGGAACGGAGCACGTTTTACCAAGACGGGGCCGGATGAATGGATGGGCTGGCGGGGAGGGTCCATCATCCTCCTGCCAGGTAGAAAGGGCAAAGTAGACCCGTAAAGAATATCCAATTACGTTAAATTTATGAATATTTTGACGACTCGAGGCTTCCTTTTTGTTAGAATGAAAGAGTACTAGTTTAGAATATTTCGTGTAAGAAGAAAGCGATTAAACGAATAATGTGTTGAAAGCAGGTGCACAAATGGGAAGAACTATTGCCATTGCGAATCAAAAGGGCGGCGTCGGGAAAACGACAACATCTGTAAACTTGAGCGCATGCCTGGCCTATTTAGGGAAGAGAACACTCCTCATCGATATCGATCCGCAGGGGAATGCCTCGAGCGGAGTCGGCATCAATAAAAGAGAAATCGAAGGCTGCATTTATGACGTATTGATTGAAGATGAACCAATGGCGTCCTATATTCATGAAACGAAGATTGAAAATCTATGGATTGTTCCGGCAACGATGTCTTTGGCAGGTGCGGAAATCGAGCTTGTCTCAGCCATTTCACGTGAAGTCAGGCTGAAGCGTGCACTGGATGAGGTGAAGGGCCGCTATGACTACATCATCATCGACTGCCCGCCATCACTCGGCCTTTTGACAATCAATGCGCTGACGGCGGCCGATGGTGTATTGATTCCCGTCCAGTGCGAGTATTACGCGTTGGAGGGGCTGAGCCAGCTGCTATCTACAGTCCGCCTCGTCCAGAAGCATCTCAACAAGGAGCTCATCATTGAAGGCGTACTGCTGACCATGCTGGATGCAAGGACGAATTTAGGCCTGCAGGTGATAGAGGAAGTGAAAAAGTATTTCCGAGAGAAGGTGTACAGGTCGATCATCCCGCGCAATGTCCGTTTGAGCGAAGCACCAAGTCATGGAAAGCCCATTATTCTATATGATGTGAGGTCACGTGGAGCAGATACGTATACAGAGTTAGCAAGGGAAGTGATTAAAAATGGCTAAGGGATTAGGAAAAGGAATCAGTGCGTTTTTCCCCGAGGAATCCATACATAGCGATAATACGGTGGAATTTCTTGTTGTTACGAAATTGATCGTCAATCCGTACCAACCGCGCAAGATATTCAATGAAGAGGCGTTGGCGGAATTGGCCGAGTCCATTAAGGAGCATGGCATCATTCAGCCCCTTGTCGTCCGGAAGTCGGGAAAGAAATATGAAATCATCGCAGGGGAGCGCCGGTTCCGTGCCGCCAAGTTGGCTGGCCTGAAGGAGGTGCCCGCCATCATCAAAGAGATGAACGAGCAGCAGATGATGGAAATCGCTATTTTGGAAAACCTGCAGCGTGAGGATCTGACTCCTATCGAGGAGGCGGAGGCATACAGCAGTCTGATAGAAAAATTGAATTTTACACAAGAAGAGCTGGCAAAACGACTGGGGAAAAGCCGTTCGCATATAGCGAATCATATCCGTCTTTTGCAGCTTCCAGAAGAGATACGCCGGTTTATCAATGAAGGCAGGCTCTCGATGGGCCATGGCCGTACGCTGCTCGGACTGAAGGATAAGGGAAGCATCAAGGAAGTGGCAGACCGTGTCATCGCACAGGGGCTGAATGTCCGGCAGGTGGAGATGCTTGTTCAGCAATTGAACAGTGATGTTTCACATGGAACAAAAGAAAAACAGAAGAAGGATGTTTTTGTCCAAGCGACCGAGTCCCAATTGCGCGAGTACTTTGGAACAGGTGTGCAGATTAAAAAAAGCAAGAATAAAGGGAAAATCGAAATAGAGTTTTATTCAGAGGATGACTTGGAGCGTATTTTGGAAATCTTGAAGGTTGAAATAGATTAGGCGCAGGGCTCTCACATAAGAGGGCTCTATTTTATTGGGTGGGGAGCTTAGATCATGGTTTTATTGGGGTCATTCTTAAATGCTTTATTTATTATCATCGGGGCACTTTGTGGGCGTATATTCCAGAACATACCGGAAAGGATGAAGGAGACAGCCCTTTCCATCATTGGTCTTGCCGTGGCGGTTCTGGGCATCCAGATGGGGTTTGACAGCAGCAATTTTGTCATCGTCATCATCAGCCTGGTGGTGGGGGCCCTGCTGGGGGAATGGATGGACCTGGAGCGCTGGTTCCACCGGTTCGGACAATGGATCGAGAATCTGGCGGCAAAGGATTCTGCGAAGGCGGCAAAGGGATCCATTGCAGAGGGGTTCGTGACGGCGACCCTTATATTCGTCATCGGTTCGATGGCCATTATCGGGGCGCTGGATAGCGGGCTTCGCAATGATCATGACGTCCTCATCACGAAGGGCATCATTGATGGCTTCACCGCTGTCATCCTCGCATCCACGCTGGGAATAGGCGTACTCATATCCGCCTTCCCTGTTTTTATTTATCAGGGAGCAATCGCCCTGTTTGCAGGTGTCATCAGTACCTATATCCCGGAAGCCGCGCTTGACCTGTTCATACAGGAAATGACGGCTACGGGCGGGGTGATGATCATGGCCATTGGACTTAACATCGCCGGACTAACGAAAATTCGAGTAGCCAATCTGCTGCCGGGTATTGCGGTAGTCGGCTTGGTGGTTGCCGTATTGTTTGTTTTTCAATAAATGGCGCTGCCAGGAGAGCGTCAGGGCGCGGGCGATCGTAATGCTCATGGAGTGCGTCACATGCAGGCGCGTATTTTGCAGCACCATCGCCTCCATAAAGCCGCCGACATTGACGACTCCCTTGATGGAGAGGTCTCCGATTGGAGGCAAGTCCTTTTTGACGGCTTTTCCGGGATACAGGGCGCCATCCTTTACGATGATGGAACCGATGGAATCCTCTTCACCGAGACAGGCGTCAATTGCTACAATGAAGGGATAGGGGCTACGTGTTTCCAGTTCCGCCTGCGTTTCGAGCAAATTCAGTGCATGCACCGGCGTTTCCAATGTGCCAAGGACAGTGAATGGAAAGGCATAGTCCTGGATCAACTGATTGCCGACAAGCGGACCGAGGGCATCACCGGTGGATCGGTCGGTGCCGATGCAGCAAAAGATGAGCTGTTCATGGTCGAATGGGATATGGTTCAAAAATAGGTCGCTTAGTTGCCAAACGGCACTTGTTTTTTCATAATGGATAACGTAATGGAATGAAGGGGATGGATGCATAAGATAACCTCACTTTGGCATGGTATCTCCTTTTTATGATGGAAATACGATTTTTTAGGCAGTATATTCAAATTTGTACATTGTTATACAAGAGGTGGTAAATATGGAAGAGGAAATTGATTTAGGTACAAATGATCTGAAGGGATTACAGAAGCTGTCCGAGATGTTCTGGGACTATTTGAGAAGCGAGGAACTATGGAGCTTTGTCATTGTGGCGTCCATAAAAATCATCGTGATATTGACTGTTTCCTCTCTAGTTGTGCTGATAGGAAATAAATTAATCGAGAAGTTTTTCGCTATCCGCATGCGTGCACCGCTCCGGTATTCGGAGCGCCGTCAGCGGACGATACTGAAGCTGCTGCAAAACGTTCTATCCTATCTCGTCTATTTCTCGGCCACTATCGCGATTCTATCATCCTTGAATATTCAGGTGGCCGGTCTCCTTGCCGGGGCCGGGATCGCCTCGGTCGCCATTGCATTCGGGGCGCAGAGCCTGGTGAAGGACATCATCAGCGGGTTTTTCATCATTTTCGAGGACCAGTTTGGCGTAGGGGACTACATCAAGCTGAATACGGCGGAAGGGACGGTCGTTGAAATCGGGCTCCGCACGACGAAGATTACAGGCGGATCGGGGGAGCAGCATATCATCCCGAACGGCTCAATCGGTGCGGTCATCAATTACTCGGTCAATGACACGTCCACCTTTGTGGACTTCGTCGTTCCTACGACGGTCAATCTGTCCGAAATCGAAAAGAAGGTGGATGCATATCTGCAATCTCTTTTTGATGAATATGAAGAATTGACGAATGTACCGGTGCTTACAGGGGTGCAGAATTTCAACCCCGAGGCAGTGACGCTCCGCATCAAGATCGAGACGGCCTCGATGCAGCATGGAAGGATGGCCGGCATCATACGCCGTGATTTGATGAGGCTGCTAGAAGAATACGATGTAAAGGTGGAGGGAGAATAATGGAAGCGAAGAAGTTCGAGTTGAATGATGTGGTCGAAATGAAAAAGCAGCATCCGTGCGGTACGAATGCCTGGAAGATTATCCGTATGGGGGCGGACATCCGAATCAAATGTCAGGGGTGCGGACATAGCGTCATGATTCCTCGCCGCGAATTCGAAAAGAAGATGAAAAAGGTCATCAAACCGGTAAGTGAAGCGTAGTTTCAGGGATATTAGACTTTTTAACCCCGAATCAATATAATAGATAAGGTTATGCAAACAGCCATCAGGCAGGGACTGGTGGCATGGGAAGAGAAACTAGGAAACCACTTATTGAACATAGAAAGGTTGTGTCCATCAATGGCATTAACAGCTGGCATTGTAGGGTTGCCGAACGTGGGTAAATCTACATTATTCAATGCAATTACAAAGGCGGGGGCACTTGCTGCCAACTATCCATTCGCGACAATCGATCCAAACGTAGGGATTGTAGAAGTACCGGATGAACGTTTAGATAAATTAACGGAATTGGTGACACCGAAGAAAACAGTTCCGACTGCCTTCGAATTTACAGATATCGCCGGAATCGTAAAAGGGGCATCCAAAGGGGAAGGGCTAGGCAATAAGTTCCTGGCGCACATCCGAGAAGTAGATGCAATCTGTCAGGTAGTACGTTGCTTTGAGGATGAAAACATCACACACGTAGCAGGATCAGTCAACCCGATCGATGATATTGAGGTAATTAATCTAGAACTCATTTTAGCGGATATGGAATCCGTAGAAAAACGTCTGCAACGCGTATCTAAAATGGCGAAGCAAAAAGATAAAGAGGCATTGGTGGAAGAACCGGTGCTAGTGAAGGTAAAAGAAGCGCTGGAAGCTGAAAAGCCGGCGCGTGCTGCCGACCTTTCCGATGATGAAATGAAAGTGATTAAAGGTCTGCATCTTCTAACGATCAAGCCGATGCTTTATGTAGCGAACGTATCGGAAGATGAAGTAGCCGATCCGGCCAACAACAAGTACCTCAAAATGGTGCAGGAATATGCGGCGAACGAAGGCTCTCAAGTCATCGTAGTCTGTGCGAAGGTAGAAGAAGAGATTTCCGAGCTGGATGATGAAGAAAAAGCAATGTTCCTAGAAGAGTTGGGTATTAAAGAATCTGGCTTAGATCAGCTGATTCGTGCTTCTTACAACCTGCTGGGACTAGCCACATATTTCACGGCCGGCGTACAGGAGGTCCGTGCATGGACATTCCGCAAAGGGATGAAGGCACCGCAATGTGCGGGCATCATCCATACAGACTTTGAGCGCGGCTTCATCCGTGCAGAGACGGTATCCTATGACGACCTGGTGGCTGCAGGCTCCATGGCAGCTGCAAAAGAGGCGGGCAAGGTACGTCTTGAAGGAAAGGAATACGTCGTGCAGGACGGCGATGTCATGCTGTTCCGCTTCAACGTATAATCGAACGAAAATAAGCCGGTCCGCTTCATGCGGGCCGGCTTCCTTTATGTTTCATATACGTAGAGCTTTGGCTCTTTGGGATCATCCTGAACTTGGGCATCATCCGGAAACTTGCGCAGCTCCTTATACATTGCGAAATCACCGACAGCGCCTGCTATCAGAAATGCCCCAACGAGGATGATTGTGTAATCATTGAGGCAGAAGCCGATCAGCGTCGGCATGACGCCCGTCGTCCAGAAGGGGAGCAGGAGCGCCTTTTTCATGGCCGCATTCGGCATGCGCTCGGTGGTAGTCGCATAGGCTATTCCCCTTTCTAGATCGATGCCGTAGGATAACGAGCGGATGGGCACCCTGCCGAAAACGACAAAGCCAAGCAGATGGAAAGCTTCATGCAGCACGATCAGCAGAACGTAATAGCATCCGAATAAAATGACTGATAAGATAATGGAACCGAAAGAGAGATTAAGCTTTTGCGGCTGGAGGGCAAAGTTGAGACTGATGAACAGGATGCTTGCTACTACCGTCCAAATGATATTTTGCTTTATCACTTTCGGTAAATCCAATTGAATGATCGTCGGTTGCACAATAGAACCCTCCTTATGAGGTGAATTATCAGGTATGGTAACTACTCGGTTATTCATACTGAAATTGTCTAACGCTGTTTAGCTTATTTCGTTTAGGATCACTTATAAAAATTCATGTAGATAGGAACGATGGATTTGGGGCTCCTATCTACCTGGAGGTAACCGATACGAGTTGTTACCCCTTTTGTCATGTTTTTTATAGGGGCCGAGTAGTTAGCACACTTGAAAATTATAAAGGAAAACAGTTGTAAAGGAAAAAGAACGTGCTATAATGAGAATGTACGTTCGTATAAATTCGTAGAGAGAGCAGTCGGTTTCTCTATCTACTATGACTTTACTGTTGAACATCCAAATCATCTATGTTACAATTCATTGATGTGAGTAATCAACATTACTTGCTCCTTGCTCCCGCATTGACGGAGAGCCCAAGTCCATAAGGAGGTGCACAATAGATGAGAAAGTATGAATTAATGTACATCATTCGCCCGAACATCGAAGAAGAAGCGAAAAAAGCTTTAGTAGCTCGTTTCGACGAAATCCTAACTTCGAACGGCGCTGAAATCATCGAGTCTAAAGAGTGGGGCAAACGTCGTCTTGCTTACGAAATCAACGACTTCCGCGAAGGTTTCTACCAAATCGTGAAAGTAAACGCTGGTTCTCAAGCAATCGATGAGTACACTCGTTTAGCTAACATCAGCGAAGACATTATCCGTCACATCGCTGTACGTGAAGAAGTAAAATAATTTTTGAACAAAATGCTGAAAAGAGGAGGTTGAATACGGATGATTAACCGTGTCGTATTAGTTGGAAGACTTACGAAGGATCCTGAGCTTCGTTATACACCAAGTGGCGTTCCGATGGCGCGCTTTACAGTTGCTGTAAACCGCCCATTTTCGAACCAGCAGGGTGAAAAGGAAGCTGACTTCATCGGTTGTATTGCTTGGAGAAAGCAAGCTGAAAACTTGGCGAACTTCATGAAAAAGGGAAGTTTGATTGGAGTGGAAGGTCGTATTCAAACGGGCAGCTTTGAAGGACAGGACGGTAAGCGCGTTTATACAACGGATGTCGTTGCTGACTCGGTGCAGTTTTTAGAACCGCGCGGTGGCGGCAATGCTTCGCAGAATACACCAAACCAGCAGTACGGTGGAGGGAATTATGGAGGCGGACAACCGTCATACAATAACCCGCCACAGCCGCAATTCGGTGGCGCTTCCCAGGATTCGTTTGGTTACCAACAAAATCAACCACCTCAGAATCAGCAAAACTATACACGTATGGATGAGGATCCTTTTGCAAACAGCAAAGGGCCGATCGAAGTATCAGAGGATGATCTACCATTCTAATCGCTTCGCATCCAATGAAATAATGTAAAGGAGGACAACGCTAATGGCACCACGTCGCGGAGGCCGCAAACGCCGTAAAGTTTGCTACTTCACTTCAAACAACATTACGCACATCGACTACAAAGATGTAGATCTTTTAAAGAAATTCATCTCTGAGCGCGGTAAAATCTTACCACGTCGCGTAACTGGCACAAGTGCAAAGTACCAACGTAAATTAACTTCTGCAATCAAAGTTTCACGTATCATGGCTTTACTTCCATTCGTAGCAGAAGACAAATAAGATGATTGAACCCGATGAAATTCAAAAGATTTCATCGGGTTTTATTTTTGTAAGTGGAGACTGTAAATCATCAAAATCTGGGCTGCAAAAGAAGTGGACAGCCTCCAGACGGATATGCCGTCCCCTTTCTCTGCCTATCCGTCTCTAGAGGAGCGATGACCCTTCCTTCCGGCACTTTCCGTGGCTGGAGTGGGAACGGAGGCACCTTCACTGCCCCATGCGCATGATATGGAGGAAGAGCCTAAGGGGAGCTGGAAATGGAATCATTTGTTCTCTTTCGTTTTTTGTTTGTCTACGTAAAAGATGGTACAATGGAGAAAGAGAAAAAAATGTTTTGACTGATAAAAGGAAGGTTTTTATGCCGAACAATCAAACGAAAGCAATGACACAGGGCGCGATGATGATCGCTTTGTTTCTTATATTAGTGGCATTTGCCTATTATGTGCCAGTAGTCAATTTGATAGCCTTTCTCGTCGCCCCGCTGCCCCTTGCCTGGTATAGCGCCACCTATAGCCGGAAGTTAGCGGTTGGTGTAGGCATAGTAGCAGTTGCTGCGAGCATTTTCATAGGCAATCTGCTAATTGTCCCGCTTGCCCTCATTTTGGCCATTGTCGGCCTAGTTATTGGGGATTGTTTAAGGGAAAGGAAAAGTAAAATCTATTTGCTGATGGCGACAGGTACCGCCATTCTCATTACGTTCGCGCTCCAATTCGTCATTTTGGTCCAATTCTTCAATGTCAACTTCATAGAAGAGAGCATGCAGTTGGCCCGTGATACGTACGAGCAGTCAATGGAATACTCGGCCAGGCTGACTGGCGTGGAGCCGCAAATGGAAGAGCAGATGAAGCAGATGTTCGACATGATGGAAATGGCGTTGCCGGCAAGCATTACGCTTTCCGTATTTGCGCTTGCCTTCTTCATGGTGCTTGTCATCCTGCCTATTCTGAAGCGGTTGAAGGTGGAGGTCCCAAAGTTTCCGCCATTCCGTGACATGCGTCTGCCGCGCGCCATATTATGGTACTATCTGGTTGTTCTATCGATCAACCTGTTTGTACAGCCGGCGTTTGGCTCCACATTTTATGTAGTGATGCTGAATTGCTCGATGGTCCTTTGGGTATTGCTGACATTGCAGGGGATTTCATTCATCCATTTTGTCATTGATGCGTTCCGTTACCCCGCCTTTCTGAAGGTGCTGGCAACCATCTTTGCCATTCCGATGTATTCCTTTGTGGTCTTGCTAGGCATTATCGATTTAGGCTTTAATTTACGAGAGTGGGTTAAGGCGAAGAGTGAAAAATAAGGAGCTGATCAAAATGGGTATTTTCAGGGAACGTACGATCCGATATCCGCTTTTGTATTTATCGATTTTGTCGATAGTTACAGCTGCCTTACTATTCTATGTGAACATATGGGTCGGCCTTGTGTATGTAGTCGTTGCAGGAGCGCTTCTGTACTATGGCTGGAAGGTCGAACAAATTGCATATATAGAGACGGAGAAGCACATTGAATCGCTTTCTTTCCGCATGAAAAAAGTAGGGGAAGAAGCTTTTTTACACATGCCGTTCGGTATTGTATTGATTGATGACCAATATAAAATTGAATGGGCCAATCCCTTTATGCTGAATGCAGCAGAAGCGGAAAGCTTAATTGGAGAAGAAGTCTTCAAGCTATCGGATGGGCTGATGGCCATCACAAAACCGGAAGAGCTGAGAGAAATGACGGTGACGATAGGGGAACGGAAATACCGTGTCTATTCAAAGCCGGAAGAAAGGCTTTTATACTTCTTCGACATTACCGAACAAGTGGAGATCGAGACGCAGTACTACGCCGACCGTACCGTCCTGGCCATTTTATTCATCGATAATTATGATGAGATCACACAGCCAATGGATGACAAGACACGCAGCATGACGAACTCCACAGTCACCTCCATTGTAAATGAATGGGCTGCGGAATACGGTATTTTTGTCAAACGGGTTTCCTCGGACCGCTTCCTGGCGGTCCTCAATGAATCCATCCTGGAGGAATTGGAACAGAAGAAGTTCTCCATCCTTGATTACATTCGCGAAAGGACGATGCAGAAGAACTTATCCCTGACATTGAGTGTGGGGGTAGGGGCTGGTTCTCCATCCTTGATTGAACTCGGCGAGCTTGCACAGTCCAGCCTGGATCTGGTGCTCGGACGCGGCGGCGACCAAGTAGCGATTAAACAGCCGGACGGCAAGCTGCGCTTCTATGGAGGAAAGACGAACCCGGTGGAAAAGCGGACGCGCGTACGGGCACGGGTAATATCCCATGCCTTGCGTGACTTGATCCAGGACAGTGACCAGGTATTTGTTATGGGGCATAAAAACCCCGACATGGACTCCATTGGGGCTGCAATCGGTGTGCGGAAAATGGCTGAAATGAATAAGGTGGATGGCCATGTCGTCGTGAACTTCCAGGAGTTGAATGGAAGTGTAAGACGCCTGATGAACGAAATCGAGACGACCAATAGTGATCTTTATAGCCAGTTCATTTCACCGGAAGAAGTGCTGTCCCGTATTACCCATAAATCCTTGCTTGTCATTGTCGACACGCATAAGCCGGCCATGGTGATTGACGGCTCTCTGCTCAATCGGACCGAGAAGGTGGTCATCATCGACCATCACCGCAGAGGAGAGGACTTTATAGAGAATCCGACACTTGTCTATATGGAGCCGTATGCATCCTCCACTGCGGAGCTTGTGACGGAGCTATTGGAATACCAGCCGAAAAATGCAAAAATTACGAGCCTGGAGGCAACATCCCTGCTATCCGGCATCATCGTAGATACAAAGAGCTTCACGCTGAGGACGGGAGCCCGTACATTTGAGGCCGCTTCCTACCTTCGTACACACGGAGCAGATACAATTTTGATTCAGCGTTTATTAAAAGAAGATATAGATACGTATATCGAGCGCTCCAAGCTAATTCAGACAGTGGAATTTGTAAAGCCCGGCATTGCAGTGGCACATGGCGACGACAACAGGGTGTATGATTCGGTGCTGATCGCCCAGACGGCCGATATCCTGCTGACGATGAAGGATGTTTCCGCTTCATTTGTTATCGCCCATCGTCAGGATGGCCTCATCGGTATCAGTGCGCGCTCGCTTGGAGAAGTGAATGTCCAACTGGTGATGGAGAAGCTGGGAGGCGGAGGTCACTTGACGAACGCGGCTACCCAGATGGAGGCCAATTCAATTGAAGAAGTAAAACAATACTTAATAACTGCTATTATAGAAGTACTTGAAGGGAGTAATGAGTAATGAAAGTAGTGTTTCTAAAAGATGTTAAAGGTAGAGGGAAAAAAGGAGAAATCAAAGAAGTGGCAGAAGGATATGCACGCAACTTCTTGATTAAAAACGGGCATGCAGTAGAAGCGACGAATGCAGCATTAAGCCAATTACAGGGGCAAAAACGCCTTGAAGAGAAGAATGCTGCAGCGGAATTGCAGGCGGCAAAAGATTTAAAAGAGCAAATCGAGAAGCTTGAAGTGACACTCAAGGCAAAATCAGGCGAAGGCGGCCGTCTTTTCGGGTCGGTTTCTACTAAGCAAATCGCGGATGAGCTTCAAAAGACACACGGTATTAAAATCGACAAACGTAAAATGGAATGCAATGAAGGTATCCGCTCTTTAGGATACACGAATGTACCAGTGAAGCTTCATCATGAAGTGAAGGCGACACTTAAAGTACATGTAATTGCAGAGTAAGGAGTAAACAACAATGAACGAATCCATGATGGACCGCGTTCCACCGCATAACCATGAAGCAGAACAATCGGTTATCGGTGCTATCTTCCTTGAGCCTCAAGCCCTGATTACAGCGTCTGAAATTTTAATGCCAGATGACTTCTATCGTACCGCGCATCAAAAAATTTTCCAGACGATGATACGCTTAAGCGATCAAGGGAAAGCGATAGATGTTGTAACAGTGACAGAGGAGCTCTCAGCTAAAAAGGAGCTAGAGGATGTAGGCGGGCTCTCCTATTTATCAGAGCTCGCAAACGCCGTACCAACAGCCGCGAATATCTCGCACTATGCCAAAATTGTGGAAGAAAAATCCATCCTCCGCAGGCTGATTCGTACCGCTACGAAGATTGTGGAGGATGGCTATACGCGTGAGGATGAGGTCGAGGCACTTCTTTCGGAAGCGGAAAAGAAGATGATGGAAGTGGCCAACCGCAAAAATGCGGGAGACTTCAAGCACGTAAAGGACGTACTTGTCCAAACGTATGATAATATCGAGCAGCTTCAAGCACGTGAAGGGGAAATAACCGGGATTCCTACTGGTTTCCGCGATTTGGACCGTATTACGGCAGGCTTCCAGCGAAACGATCTAATTATCGTGGCTGCCCGGCCTTCTGTAGGGAAAACGGCCTTCGCCTTGAACATCGCCCAGAGCGTGGCAGTGAAGGCGCGTGAAAACGTCGCAATCTTCTCCCTGGAGATGGGCGCCGACCAGCTTGTCATGCGTATGCTTTGTGCGGAAGGAAACATCGATGCACAGGTGCTGCGGACAGGGGCCCTACAGGAAGAGGACTGGCGCAAGCTGACGATGGCGATGGGAAGCCTATCCAACTCAGGCATCTTCATTGACGATACACCGGGGGTCCGGGTTAATGAAATCCGGGCGAAATGCCGTCGTCTGGCGCAGGAACAGGGTCTTGGCATGATCATGATCGACTACCTGCAGCTGATTCAGGGCAGCGGGAAACCGGGCGAGAACCGTCAGCAGGAGGTATCGGAAATCTCCCGATCGCTAAAAGGCCTGGCCCGTGAACTGAAGGTGCCGGTCATCGCCCTTTCCCAGCTCTCCCGTGGTGTAGAGCAACGGCAGGACAAGCGTCCGATGATGAGTGACCTCCGTGAATCGGGAAGTATCGAGCAGGATGCCGATATTGTCGCATTCCTTTACCGGGATGATTACTACGATAAGGAATCGGAGAGCAAAAACCAGATTGAAATCATCCTTGCCAAGCAGCGTAATGGTCCTACAGGCACAGTTACGCTTGCATTCAAAAAGGAGTTTAATAAGTTTCTAGATGTGGATTGGTCGCAGGTAGCGCCTCCACCAGCATAGAGAAGCAGTTTAATATACCTAAAAGGCGAACATTAAGAATCTATTGGATTTTTATGTTCGCCTTTTTGTTGACGAAGGGGAATTTCGGTTGTTACAATAGAAGGGTTCAAGTAAGGACGATTAATCGTCTTCGGAGGTGTAAGCATGTCATCAGTTGTTGTTGTAGGTACACAATGGGGAGATGAAGGGAAAGGGAAAATTACTGACTTCCTTTCTAAAAAAGCAGATATCATTGCACGTTTTGCAGGTGGGGATAACGCCGGTCATACGATTAAATTTGACGGTGAGACATATAAGTTACATCTAATTCCATCAGGCATTTTCTATCAGGATAAAATTTCGGTCATGGGAAATGGGCTGGTGATCAATCCAAAGTCTTTAATAACAGAGCTTAAAGGCCTTCAGGCACGGGGAATCGATACAGCCAACCTACGCATTTCAAACCGCGCGCACGTCATCCTTCCCTACCACATCCATCAGGATAAGGTCGAGGAAGCGTCACGTGGCGACCAAAAAATCGGGACGACATGTAAAGGGATTGGTCCATGCTATCAGGATAAAGTGGGGCGAATCGGCATCCGTGTAGCGGATTTGTTGGACAAAGAAGTGTTTGAACAGAAGCTGCGTTCCAATGTAGAACTGAAAAATAGATTATTTGAGAAGTTTTATGAAGTGGAAGGCATTCCATTTGAAGATATTTTTGAAGAGTACTATGGCTATGGACAAGAAATCGCCCAATATGTAACGGATACTTCAAAGATTCTGAATGATGTATTGGACGAAGGCGGCCGCGTACTATTCGAAGGTGCGCAAGGCGTCATGCTGGATGTCGACCAGGGCACGTATCCATTCGTTACATCATCCAATCCTGTTGCAGGTGGTGTAGCCATCGGAGCAGGTGTAGGACCTTCAAAAGTTTCCCGTGTTGTCGGCGTATGCAAGGCGTATACTTCTCGCGTGGGCGATGGTCCATTCCCGACAGAGCTGTTTGATGAAAAAGGCCATCATATCCGTGAAGTGGGCCGTGAATACGGAACGACGACAGGCCGTCCGCGCCGTGTTGGATGGTTCGATTCGGTCGTCGTGCGCCACTCGCGCCGCGTATCAGGCATTACGGACTTGGCGCTGAACTCCATCGATGTACTATCCGGGCTGGAAACGGTGAAGATTTGTACGGCTTATGAGTACAACGGTGAAGTGATCACTGAATATCCTGCAAATCTACACATCATCGAGCAGTGCAGACCTGTCTATGAGGAGCTTCCGGGCTGGAGCGAGGACATCACGGGAGTGCGCTCGTTGGATGAGCTTCCGGAAAATGCGCGCCGCTATGTAGAACGCATAGTGGAATTGACGGGCATCAATCTGATGACCTTCTCGGTCGGACCGGCACGTGAGCAAACGAATGTCGTGAATGCAATTTGGGAATAACAGTACCCCCCTTGGAAATCCATATTTCCAGGGGGTTTTTTTATTGCTGCACAAAGGCGGGCTAAGAGAAAAAGGCGGCGTCTATGACAGGCAGAAGGAAATTTTACAGGAATAATACAGTTTCATTACAAAGCTTTTGAATTCTCCCAACGGAAAATACGATATGTTACAGTAGAGAAGTGTGATTTTTCGACTTGAAATTACCGTTTCATAGATAGGATTGTTTTTGGAAGGGGCATTATGATGAGTTTGAAAGAAAAGATAAGAAAGAGGCGTCAAGGCTTTGTAGAAAGCTTCAAGAACCACGGCATGAAAATTTCGCTGGCCGCTGTACTACTGACGGCAACGACATTTACCCTAGGGTTTGCAAACGCTGATTTGAAAGATGAAATTAAGGAAATCTACCACATTTATAGTGGAAATGAATATATCGGTGCAGTTTCAGAAGAAGAGACTATCGAAAAAATGATTGAAAAGAAAAAGGAGGAGGCCAGCAGTCAGTATAAGGACTTGACGTTGGAGGCCGGCTCAAATATCACCATCATTCCCGAGCAGGTGTTTACAGTCGCCGTGAATGAGGCGGAAACGGTTGAAAAGCTTGCAAGCTCCCTAGCCGTGGAAGCTGAGGCACATGCCCTTCTCGTTGACGGGAAGGCTGTTGCCTATCTCAAGAATGCCGAAGACTACGAAAAAGCGATTAGGCTGCTGAAGCTCCGCTATGTTTCACAAGAGGAGCTGGACGCACTGGAAGGGGCTGCTACTGAGCTAGTACCCCTCAATCAAAATGATCAAACACGCGTCACCGAAGTTTCGTTGACGAAGCCGGTGACGGGCGAAGAAGCGAAGGCCGATCCATCGCAGATTCTTACGCCTGAGGAGGCTGTCGAGCTGTTGCTGTCCGGTGCACTTGAAAAAGAGACATATGCGGTGCAGCAGGGCGATGTGCTCGGTTCCATTGCAAGCGCACATAATTTGACGTTGAAGGAATTATTGGCGCTGAACCCGGGACTCACGGAGTCATCCCTTTTGAAAATTGGCCAGCCGGTAAACGTGACCGTGGCAAAACCATTTGTGGCAGTCAAGGTAGTGATGGAGAAATTCAAGGTTGAAACGATCGATTTCAAACACATCACGGAAAAAGATGAAACGATGCTGAAGGGCGAATCGAAGGTGAAGCAGGAAGGGAAGGCAGGACAAAAAGAGGTTCTGTATACAATCACTTCTGAAAACGGCATCCGCACGGGTAAGCAGGCTACGAATGAGGTAGTGACGGCTGAGCCGGTGGATTACATCAATGTCGTCGGTACAAAGGTGATTCCTTCGCGCGGCACGGGCCAGTTCGTATGGCCGGCAGTCGGCGGTTACGTATCGAGTCAAATGGGTCCTCGCTGGGGCACGCAGCACCGGGGCATTGATATCGCCCGACCGTCAAACTATACAATCAAGGCGTCCGACAATGGCGTTGTAACATTTACAGGATGGGACGGGTCATACGGCAATAAAATCGTCATCAACCACAACAACGGCTATGAGACGACCTATGCCCACCTGGCCTCCATCACTGTATCGGTGGGACAAGTCGTAGGACAGGGTTCTGAAATTGGAATCATGGGCTCGACAGGTAACTCGACAGGAACACATCTTCATTTTGAAGTCCAAAAAAACGGCTCACTAGTGAACCCGCTATCCTTATTGCAATAATAAAGAAGGCAGTCCGCACATCACGGACTGCCCTTTTTATTTCCGCTTCGATATTCCGCGGGAAATAACCATCTGTCCATACGTGTTTGATGCAAGCCGGGAAAAAGCGTGTTAGAGTAAGAATATAATTGCAATGCGAAAGGAAGATAGAAATGAGTAAAACGATTTTAGTAGTGGACGATGAAAAACCAATCGCAGATATTTTACAATTTAATTTAATAAAAGAGGGGTATACGGTGATCTGTGCTTATGACGGAGAAGAAGCATTGGCCCGTGTGGAGGAACAGCAGCCGGACCTGATGCTGTTGGATATCATGCTGCCGAAGCGTGACGGCATGGAGGTATGCCGGGAAATCCGGAAGAAGTACGACTTCCCGATCATCATGCTGACAGCGAAGGGTTCAGAGATTGATAAAGTACTTGGACTTGAAATGGGTGCGGACGATTATGTGACGAAGCCGTTCAGCACACGTGAACTGATTGCACGCGTCAAGGCCAACATGCGCCGTCTGAATGTATCGGCGCAGGCGGACGAGCCTGTAGAGGAATCGAATAATATTACAGTCGGCTCGTTAGTCATCCAGCCGGATGCGTACCTCGTCCTAAAACGGGGCGAGGCAATCGAACTGACGCATCGCGAATTTGAGCTTTTACACTATCTTGCTAAGCATATAGGTCAGGTAATGACGCGTGAGCACCTATTGCAGACGGTATGGGGCTACGATTACTTCGGCGATGTCCGTACAGTGGACGTGACGATTCGCCGTCTACGCGAGAAAATCGAAGATAATCCGAGCCATCCGACATGGATCGTGACAAGACGAGGTGTCGGCTATTATCTGCGAAATCCTGAACAGGAGTAGGATGTATGCAAAAGGTGAGCTTTTTCAAATCTATTCATGTAAAGCTTGTATTAATTTATATCTTATTGATTATTATGGCCATCCAGATCATCGGCATTTATTTTTCGAAGGAGCTGGAGGAAAATCTGACTGAAAACTTTAAGGAATCCATCAATCAGCGCATCGAGCTCGCCCAATATAGCATACGTGAGGAAATCCTGAAGGAACGTGATGAGTCGATGCCGAAGCTCGAGGGAAGCCTGGCTGCCATCCTCCGCGAATTTTCCACGACGGACATCAATGAGATCCAGGTCATCGACAACCGCAATCGCATACTCGCTACATCAGACTCGAACAATCAGGCGCTTGTAGGACAGAAGACAAATGTAGAGTTTGTACGAACGGCGATTTCGGGGGCGACTCGCCAGGAGATCATCGCACTCGGCGACAGCGGGAAACGCGTATGGGTGCTGGCGACGCCTATTCTGGATACAGTTGGTCCGAATGGTGAAGTAATCGGAGCCATTTATATTGAGTCGGATATTGAAAAGGTCTTCGAGCAGATGAGCGAAATCACCCGGATTTTTGCTGGAGGGACGGCAATGGCCCTCATCATCACGATCATCCTTGGCATCCTGGTGGCACGGACGATTACAAGGCCGATATCGGATATGCGCAGACAAGCCCAGGCGATGGCGAAGGGAAACTTTTCAAGGAAGGTGCGTGTATATGGTACGGATGAAATCGGGCAATTGGCGATTGCGTTCAATAATATGACCAATCGGCTGCAGGAGGCGCAGTCCACGACGGAAGCCGAACGCCGCAAATTGGCGAGCGTCCTGAGCAACATGACCGATGGCGTAATCGCGACCGATCGCAAGGGACGCATCATTCTCATCAATGATCCGGCGCTAGAGCTGCTGCATGTATCGCGTGAGGTGACATTGAACCGTCCGATTGCCTCCGTGCTCGGCATCGATCAGGAATATAGCTTTGAAGACCTGATCTATATGAAGGATTCTGTGAACCTGAATTTTAGTACGACCGATGCCCCGTATATACTGCGTGCGAACTTCTCCGTTATCCAAAAGGAAACGGGCTTTGTCAATGGTTTGATTACCGTCCTGCACGATATTACCGAGCAGGAGAAAATCGATATGGAGCGCCGGGAGTTCGTAGCGAATGTATCGCATGAGCTCCGGACGCCGCTGACAACAATGCGCAGCTATCTGGAGGCGCTGGCGGACGGTGCCTGGCAGGATGGAAATATTGCCCCGCATTTTCTGAATGTCGCACAGACGGAGACGGAGCGTATGATTCGCCTTGTCAACGATCTGCTGCAGCTTTCGAAAATGGATAGTCAGGAATATGAGCTGAAAAGAGAGTTCGTTGAATTCAATAAATTCTTCGCAAGGATTATCGACCGGTTTGAGATGTCCAAATCGCAAAATGTGGAGTTTGTAAGGCTACTGCCGGAGACGAGTTATTTTGTGGAAATCGATACGGATAAATTGACGCAGGTAATCGATAACATCATCTCCAATGCACTGAAATATTCGCCGGATGGAGGGAATATTCGGTTCGGCTTCACTGTGCATGGTGAGATGCTGAAGGTGATGATATCGGATGATGGGATGGGGATACCGAAGGAAAATGTAGGCCGTATATTTGACCGCTTCTACCGTGTGGACCGGGCGCGGGCAAGATCCATGGGTGGAACCGGCCTCGGCCTTGCCATTGCACGGGAAATGATTGAGGCGCATGGCGGAAAGATATGGGCTGAGAGTGAGGAAGGAGTGGGAACGACGATTTTCTTCACGCTCCCATATGAACTGGATGAAGCGGGGGATTGGGAATGAAATATGTAGAGCCAATTAAATCGTTTGTATTATTATTTCTGGTTCTGCTCAGCTTGTTGTTTACATTTCTGATATGGAACTATAGACCGAATAACCTTCCCACGGAGGAACAGCCGTCCAAACAGGCCATGATGACCGAAGTAAAGACGTCGCTTGGTAAGGTAAGCAGGCCTTACCGCATGCTTTCCGTGACTGGGGAAGGCCTGAGAGGAACGACCTCGACAGGGGAAATCGATTATATTATTCAATATTTGGAGAAGTTGAAGGTCACTGATTTTTCCCCGATCCCGACTCCTTTGACGAAAGCGAAGGTTAATGAAATGGTGCGTACACCAGACCGCATGACCATGTTCTTCCGGACGGAGACACCGGTGCAAATCTTCGGTGAGGTCGCCTCCCCGGACGAGGAAGAGTATGAGGGAGCTACGTTCGACCGAATCATCATCGATTGGGGGGAGCTGAGCCTGGCCGGCCAGACGCGGCTGCTATTCATTAATACTGCTAGTGAAACCGGCTACCGGGCTGATATAGAAGTAAGAGATGCCGATTCTTTTATGGAATCATTTGTGGAACAGCCGAAGAGCTATATGGAATATGAGGAAGTTGAAAGACCGGAAAATCTATCTCTATATGTAGTGAAGGAACCTGTAGAAGCAACTAAGCATGCGTATGGGATTGGTGAAATGCCGCTGAAGCTGTTGAAGGACATCCTGTTTGAAAATCCGTCCATCGTACAGAAGTCAGGGGAGGGAAGCCAGGAGAAATATTCAGACAGCATGGCGCTCCTCACGCTTGATACCGATACAAAGGTCATGAACTATGTGCATCCTGTAGCGGAAAGCAGTATACCTGTTTCGCCATACGACCTCCTGAAGGATACGTTCGATTTCCTGAATGAACATGGGGGCTTTACGGCGGATTACCGGCTGACTTCTATGAATGTGCAGACCCATGTGACGGAGTTCCAGCTTTATATGAAGGGGTATCCCGTTTTCAGCCCGACTGTATTGACCCGCCTGGTAACGACATGGGGAGAGGAAAAGATTTTCCGCTACCGCCGTCCCTACTATTTCCTGGATACGGAGTTTCCAAGTGAGAAGGCTGTCATGAAGCTGCCTTCCGGTACCCAGGTAGTGGATTATATCAATTCTCAAGAAGAATTAGGGATGGATGAAATAGATGACATCATCGTCGGGTATTATTTGCTGCAGAATGAAAACTCCCTCCTGTTTACTTTGGAGCCGAGCTGGTTTTTAATTACGGAAAATGGCTGGAGCCGTCTGTCATCGGAGCGGTTGGGAGGTGATGAACATGGATTGGAGTAAGACGAAGTCTATATTCATCGTGATATTTCTAATTCTGAATATCTTTCTCTATTACCAGTATATCGAAAAGTACAAGGGAGCCGAACTTGATACGCTGCCGGGTGAGGCAGGTATAGAGGAGAAGCTGCAGAAGGATAATATCACCTATGACGAATTGCCGCAGACGACAGAACCTGCCGTCTATTTGACGGCGAAGGTGAAGTCCTATTCACTCGACAGCCTTCCGAATGACAGCAACAAAAGCTACAGGCTGGACAGCGATGACGAACTTGTCGTCAACTTCAAGACACCGCTCAAGCTGCTGTCTGGGAAAAAGCCTGAAGCCCTGAAGGAGTTCGTGAGCCAGCATGTCTATGAAGGGTCATCCTTCGTTTTATGGGAGGTCGATGAAGCAGCACGTACAGCCACGTTTTTCCAACGTGTAAATGACCGGCCTCTGTATTACAATAGAAAAGGGAAAGTCAAAGTCTATTGGAATTCCAGCAATGAAGTGTTCATGTATGAGATGGCGATGTTTGAAAAGATAGAGAAGCTGAAGGCCCAAAATCAGAAAAAGATTGTGCCTGCTCTTCAGATCCTGCAGATATTGTACAATCAACAGCTCCTTCAGATAGATGACCATATTGCCTCCATGAAGCTCGGCTATGCAAATGCACCCCAGCTGCAGCTGACCCAGACACAGGTGTTCACGCCGACCTGGGAAGTGCATGTAGAGGCGGTAGATGGAAAGGAAGAGCTCTACTTCGTCGATGCAATCGGGGGCACAGTAATGGAAATACTACCGGATTTACAAGAGGCTGTAGAAGAATAAAGGAGTTTGAAAAATGCGATTTAGTGTGTTGGCAAGCGGGAGTACCGGCAATGCCGTTTATGTTGAAAATGATGACCATGCCTTCCTCGTCGATGTCGGCCTAAGCGGCAAGAAGATGGAGGAGCTCTTTGCGAAAATCGACCGTGATCTGAAGAAGCTCACAGGTCTTCTAGTGACACATGAACATAGTGATCATATTAAGGGGCTTGGCGTCGTGGCGCGGAAATATAATATACCGGTATATGCGAATGCGAAAACGTGGGAGGCGATGGACGGGCTTGTAGGAAATATCCCGACCGACCTCCGTTTCCAGTTTGACATGGAGACGACAAAGTCATTCGGCTCCATGTCCATCGAATCGTTTGCGGTCTCCCATGATGCAGCGGACCCGATGTTCTATATTTTCCATGAAAATGACCGCAAGCTGGCCCTCATCACCGATACAGGCTATGTCAGCGACAGGATGAAGGGGCATATCCGCGGGGCGGATGCCTTCGTCTTTGAAAGCAACCATGATGTCGGCATGCTGCAGATGGGACGCTATCCGTGGAGCATCAAACGCCGCATCCTGTCTGATGTGGGGCATGTATCCAACGAGGACGCCGCCGTAGCAATGAGCGAGGTAGTATTTGAAAAGCCTACGCAAATCTATCTTTCTCATTTGAGTAAAGATAATAATATGAAGGAACTGGCGCGCATGAGCGTGTCCCAGACGCTGCAGTCATGCGGCATCCTTGCCGGTGAATTCCTGCATCTGCACGATACGGATGCACAGGAGCCGACAACACTGGTAACCGTTTAATGGGATGCCCCGCGAAATGCGGGGCATTTTTTTTAAAGGAGTTTAAATCAATTTTCATGTAATTTTAATGTTTCGCATGTATTGTAAGGGTACAAACTAATATAGAAGGGGGACGAACAAATGGAAGATCATCGAAACAACCAAAATGAACCTGAGCTGACGCCTCTACAGGAACGCCTGAAGCGGGAAGAAGAGGAACGAAATAGACGCATGGCCCAGAAAAAGAAGGGAGGCAAGGTTGGCTATTTCGTTACAGGACTGTCGGGTGTCATTGTAGGGGCGCTGCTGATGTGGCTGCTAGTGCCATCCTTAGCAGGCCAGCTGCCAGGTTCCTCTACAGGGAAAACCGAACAGTCAGGCTCGACAGCTGGGGTAAATCAGACAGCAACCGTTGTCACAACAGATGTGACCACTGCTGTTGAAAAAGTATCAGAGGCAGTAGTCGGCATCTCGAACTACCAGGTCATCCAAAACTCATTAGGAGGCTTCTGGTTCGGCCAGGGTGGCGGGGTGCAGCAGAACCAGCAGCAAGAAGGCGATCTGCAAGAAGCTGGAACAGGCTCCGGCGTTGTATATAAAATTGAAAACGGCGAAGCCTATATCGTTACGAATAACCATGTAATCGAAGATGCAGAAAAGCTGGAAGTTACATTGGCAGACGGCTCCAAGAAGGAGGCGTCAGTAATCGGAAGCGATATATGGACAGATTTGGCCGTTATTAAAGTAAAAGCGGACGGTATTGAAACCGTGGCCGACTTTGGGGACTCTGAGGTATTGAAGCAGGGTGAGACGGTGATTGCAATCGGTAACCCGCTCGGACTGGACTTCTATGGCTCCGTAACGGTCGGCGTCATTTCCGGGACGGACCGTGCCGTTCCGGTTGATTTGAACGGCGATGGAACAGAGGACTGGCAATCAGAAGTACTACAGACGGATGCTGCCATCAACGGCGGGAACTCCGGAGGCGCATTGGTAAACCTGAATGGCGATCTAATCGGAATCAACTCAATGAAAATCGCTTCTGAGCAGGTGGAAGGTTTGGGATTCGCCATTCCGATTAATACAGTTATTCCTATCATCAAGCAGCTAGAAGAAAATGGTGAGGTAGTACGTCCGGCAATGGGCATCTCCCTGTTGAATTTGACGGATATCCCGGCATTCTACCAGGCACAGACGCTGGAGTTGCCAGAAGGCATCACGACAGGGGTAGTGGTAGCGGAAGTGACGGCAGGCTCATCGGCAGCGGAAGCGGGCATGAAGCAGTACGATGTCATCTATGAAATGGATGGTGAAAAAATCGAGAACGTTATCGACCTGCGTCAGCATCTATATACGAAGACAGCAGTCGGCGATACACTAAATGTGAAAGTATACCGCGCAGGAAAAACGGTCGAGTTGGAACTTGTATTGAAAGAAAGTACAAAATAGACTGTGGATAACTGCATAAACCTTTTCACAACAAGTAGAGAAAGAAGAGCTTTTCTTTCCTACTTGTTTTTTGTTTGCTACAATGGATTGTGGATAACATCTACCTGATTGTGAATAAGTTTGTGGAAATTTCAGAATAGTGGAGGGATAGGAAAATTGAAAATATACAGCTGTGAAAACCATATAGAGCACGCTTTGGACATGTTTGTGGCCGAAACGGAAGAGTTCCCATTACTGGATAATGTATCGGAGGAAGAAAAGTTATCCACAAAATGTGCCTACTGCGAGGAGCCGGCAACATATATTGTATCAAGTAAATAACTTTACACAATATATAGCATTTGCCTGTTGATATGTGGATAACATTTGTGGATAACTTGTTTGTAAATGAAATGTAAAGGTGGATAAGCTGTGAATATTACGATTGTCTCGGTCGGGAAGCTGAAGGAAAAGTACCTGAAGATGGGGATTGATGAGTATGCAAAGCGCCTCGGCAGCTATGCAAAAATCGACTTTGTCGAAGTGCCGGACGAAAAGGCACCCGAGCAGCTGTCGGATGCCGAAATGGAAATGGTGAAGAAGAAGGAAGGCGAGCGCATCCTCGCAAAACTCAGTGACGGCACATATGTGATTGCACTTGCACTGGACGGCAAGATGAAGACGAGCGAGCAGATGGCAGCCGACCTCGATGCCCTCATGACCTACGGCAAAAGCAAGGTCGCCTTCGTCATCGGCGGATCGCTCGGCCTGCACGACGACGTACTGAAGCGTGCCGACGAAAAGCTGTGCTTCGGCAAAATGACCCTGCCCCACCAGCTCATGAAGCTGGTGCTGGTCGAGCAGATCTACCGGAGCTTCCGGATTATCAAGGGAGAACCATACCATAAGTAAGTGCGGTTAATTAAAGCAACATCAATAAAAATTG
>JBJEFP010000243.1:0-6742 GCA_051874195.1 Lysinibacillus sp.
TTCCTTACGTTCTAATTATGGCATTCGGTATCGGACTTATTTTCTTCATGTCATTGGACGGAGCAGGAAGCAAGGATGAAGCACATGAAGCGGGCGAAAGCGGCGGTGAATCTACAGACGTAGCAGACATCGATGGAGCAGCACTCGTACAATCTTGCATTGGCTGTCACGGCGGCGACTTGTCTGGTGGTATGGGACCAGCTTTAACGGGCGGTCTGGATGCTGAGCATGTTAAAGATGTAGTAATGAACGGTCAAGGTGCAATGCCTGCACAAACTCAATTAAGTGAAGCAGAAGCACAGGCTGTTGCCGATTACATTGCTGGTTTAGAATAATCGATTTGAAAATTCCTTAGTCGTTTAGGCGACTAAGGTTTTATTTTTTTATATAATAGTGTTGAGTCAGGAATAGTAAAGTGAGGGGTAAATATGAACGCACAAAAGCTTTCAAAACGTCTAGAAGCAGTGGCATCATTTGTGCCGACAGGAGCGGTATTGGCGGATATAGGCAGTGACCATGCGTATCTGCCATGTTATTTGGCGCATCAAGGCGTCATCAGCCGGGCGGTAGCCGGAGAAGTAGTGAAGGGTCCGTATGAGTCGGCTGTTCGCCAGGTGCGGACGGAGGGGCTGACAGAGAAGATTACAGTTCGCCTAGCGGATGGGCTGGCCGCTGTACATCCGGAAGACCAAGTGGATACGGTGACGATAGCTGGGATGGGTGGTCCACTGATTGTATCCATTTTAGAAAAGCACCCGGAAACGCTGGAAAACGTTACACGACTTGTCTTGCAGCCGAACATCCACGCCAAAGTCATCCGGGAGTGGGGAATGCGCAATGGCTGGGCGATTTTACAGGAAGTGATTCTAGAAGAGGACGGCAAAGTGTACGAGGTGCTCGTCTTGCAGCGTGGGGAAGAAACGCTGACAGAGGCGGAAATTCTGCTTGGCAAGCAACTGATGTCCGAAAAATCCGATGTATTTGTAGAAAAGTGGACGAAGGAAATCACTAACTGGCAGAGAGTGCTGCAATCGATTGAAAAAGCGGAGTCTACCCCGGAAATCGAAAGTAAACGTGCAGAGCTTCATCACTTGATTGGACTAGTAAAGGGGGCGCTTGCGTGAAAGTAGTAAATGGCCATGAAATCATCCAACTTTTTGAAGGCTGGTCACCGAAGAAATATGCGTGCATGCCGAACGATCCGATCGGACTGGCGGTCGGTACATTGAATAAGCCTGTTTCCAAGGTATTGGTGACGTTGGATGTCACGCATGCGGTTGTAGATGAAGCGATAGAAAAGGGATGTGAGCTGATCATTGCCCATCATCCGCCGATTTTCATGAAACTGAGCAACCTGCGGACGGACAACCCTCAAGGGCAATTGTATGAAAAGCTATTGAAGAATGATATAGCGGTCTATGCGGCCCATACGAATTTGGACGTAGCTCCTGGGGGAGTGAACGATTTGCTCGCTGATGCGCTGGGACTGGTGGAACGTCGCATTCTGGAATCGACCTATATCGAACGAATGATGAAGATGGCGGTCATCATCCCCGCCACCCATGCAGCGGAAATGCGCGGAGTCCTGGCAAAAGCGGGCGCCGGAAAAATAGGCTTATATGACAACTGCAGCTTCACGCTCAGTGGTACAGGGCGTTTCCGTGTGCTGGAAGGCGCCGACCCTTATCTCGGTGAAGTGGGGGAGACGGAAGTGGCCGACGAAGAGAAGATTGAGGTCGTCTTCCCGGCAAGCATGAAAAATAAAGTATTGAAAGCGATGCTGAATGCCCATCCATATGAGGAGCCTGCCTATGACCTCTGGACGCTAGATGTCGACGTCAATGAACAGGGACTTGGAAGAATCGGCAAGCTAGAAGAGCCGATGACATTGAAGCAATTCGCCGAGCATGTGAAGGTGAAGCTTGACGTACCGGCACTGCGTGTAGTCGGGGAGCTGGAGACGATGGTACAGAAGGTGGCAGTCGTCGGTGGAGACGGTAATAAGTATATCCGCACGGCGAAATTCGCCGGTGCCGATGTGTTTGTAACAGGAGACATTGGCTTCCATATGGCGCAGGATGCCGAGGTGAACGGATTGAATATCGTCGATCCGGGCCATCATGTCGAAAAGGTGATGATCAAAGGGGTGGCGGAGAAGATGGGGGCCTTGTGTGCCGAGAAGAAGCTTCCTGTTGAATTCATCCAGTCGGCGGTGCACACGGAACCATTTAAATTTATATAAGGGGTAGTTGTGATGGAGCAGAAACAAGCAGTCAATAACGGCAAGATGTGGATCATCATCGGTGTAGCGATTGCTGTAATCGGTCTACTATTTACAATCGCGATGAGCGTCGTGAGCAGTCAGAATATCGATCGTCACGTGGCGCAGTGTGAAAAGCGTGGCGGTGTGGCCGAAGTGGTGGAAAAAGGCTTTATACTGACGACGAGCTACGAATTCACCTGTCATCTGTGACAGAAGAGGGCGTTCTGGAGGACATCTAATAGACGCCTTCATTGTGAGCGTGGAAAAAGCGCCCCTTCATCAGGAAGACCACCAAAAAAATGGAGCTGCCCGGAAAGCGTTTTTCTTTCCGAGCAGCTCCTTCTTTGTTAAAATGGCATGATTTTCTCGACCGGTTTCGGCTCCTTGATTTTTGGCAGAATTTTATCGAGCGTCACTGTACGGACAATTGCGTGTGTGGAAGGGTCGTTTTTATCGAACTTCTCCAGGAAGTTGATTACTTCCTTGACGATTGGTGTAGGCGTGGATGCCCCAGCAGTAACTGCCACTGTCTCGATATCCATCAGCCACTCAATCTTCAATTCGGAAATATCGCCGATGCGGTAGGAAGGTGTACCCGCTATTTCAACTGATACTTGTGTCAAACGGTTGGAGTTGTTTGATTTCGGGTCCCCCACTACGATGAGAAGATCTGCATTGCCAGCCTGTTCTGCCACCGCTTCTTGGCGGACCTGTGTGGCCAGGCAGATTTCTTTATGCACTTCTACATGCGGGAATTTTTCCTTTAGGCTGTCCATTAAAAAGGCTACATCCCATTGGCTCATCGTCGTCTGGTTAGTCACAAGGATTTTTTTGTTTTCCAGCTGCAAATTATCGATGTCCTTCATCGACTGTACCAAGTGGACATGGTCCGGTGCGACACCGATTGCTCCCTCGGGCTCTGGATGGCCCTTCTTGCCGATATAGATGATGTCGTACCCTTCGGCGGATTTTTCACGAATCAGATCGTGTGTTACCGTAACGTCCGGACATGTCGCGTCAATCGATACCAGACCTTTGCGCTTGGCGATTTCCCGAATTTCGGGTGAAACCCCGTGCGCCGTGAAAATGACGGTCCCTTTTTCCACCTTTTCTATGATGTCTTTCCGGTTTTCGCCGTCCAGTGTAATGATGCCGTCCTGCTCAAACGCATCGGTTACGTGTTTATTATGAACAATCATTCCTAAAATGTAGATTGGTCTTGGCAATGTTTTGTCGAGTGCTGCATTTCGCGCGATGACCATGGCATCGACTACCCCATAGCAATAGCCACGCGGATTGATTTTGATGACTTTCATGCTTCGAACTCCTTTCACGCTTGTCCCTTTCATTATAACGGAGCTGATTCATTAATACAAAGAAACTATTTATCTTGGTCAAAGCGCGTCTGTAGGAAGGATATATGAAAGAAAAGGAGGTCTCGAAAAGGAGGCCTCCTGTTATGGTTGGTAGATTTTTGGCAAGGAAGGTTTCGTTGTGTAGTCGACCGGCCGGCTGCTTGAACGGGAAGCAGACCTAGTGGCAGTGGAGCCTGCTGCTCCGGTAGTAGTGGCGGGGGCGGTAGTAGAAGCTGCATCAGGCATGCTTTGGAATCCCTTGTATAATCTGAAGAGCGCCGGCAGGTTTTTGAGCATCGGCATAGCTTGCTGGACATATGGAGCGTAGGTTTGGGCAGTCTGCATAAACTGACCGGTAGATTGTAAAAACTGCTCGATCCGGGATGGCGCTGCAGCGGCGGCTCCGGCAGCTCCAATAGCTCCGGCAGCTCCCGCTACATTGGCCATATTCGCCATGTTCGCCATGTTGTTCATGTTCCCCATATTCCCCATGTTCCCCATATTCGGGGCGCCCCCCATATTGGGGATGTTCGGCATATTTGACGTGTTTGGCATTTGAGGCATCTGAGGCATTTGCGGCATTTGCGGTGCATTTGGTATATTAGTAGGCATATTGGGAGGACCCATCGGCATTCGATATGGATTGTTTCGATAAAATGGATACATGCTTTTCTCCTTCCGTTCGCATTAATAATTGACGCAATGCTTGATTAAAGCTATCATATGCAAATGGTCTACTAAATGTCCGTTTCATGTTACAATAGGAAAGATGTAGAGGAGTGAGTAAATGTCAAAATACACAGATTATCAATTCAAGCCATTTTTGCAGGACGCCATTGCAGAACTGGGTTTTACAGAACCGACACCAATTCAAAAAGAAATGATTCCGCTCGTATTGAAAGGCAAAAGCGCCATCGGACAAGCACATACGGGTACAGGAAAAACACATAGCTTTCTATTGCCGATTGTTGAACGTATTGTAGAGGAAAAACAAGAAGTGCAGGCGGTCATCACCTCGCCTACGCGCGAGCTTGCGCAGCAGATTTTCGAGGCTCTTCAGCAACTGATTGAAAAAACGAATATTCAGGCAAAACTGTTCATCGGCGGAACGGATAAGCAGCGTTCAATCGATAAATTGAAAACGCAGCCCCATATTGTCGTAGGGACGCCAGGGCGTATCAAGGACCTGGTCAAAGAGGGTGCGCTTCTTGTGCACACAGCACCGATTTTGGTAGTGGATGAAGCGGATCTTGCGTTCGATATGGGCTTCATCGAGGATATCGACGGCTTTGCCTCCCACATGCCGGAAAAGCTGGAGATGTTCGTCTTCTCTGCAACGATTCCCGAGAAGCTTCAACCTTTCCTGAAGAAGTATATGGACGCCCCTGTTCATGTCCACATGAATGATAAGCGCCCTGTAGCAGAAAACATCGAGTTCGTGCTGGTTCCTGTGCGTTCAAAGTCTCGTAATTCACGTTTGATGGACGTTATTAAAGGAATCAATCCGTTCCTGGCGGTCATTTTCTGTAACACGCGTAAAACTGCCGAGCATGTCGCAGGATACCTGGCAGAGCAGGGAGTGCGTGCCGGCCAAATTCATGGCGATCTAAGCCCGCGTGACCGTAAAAAAATGATGAAGCAGATCCGTGATTTGGAATTCCAGTATATCGTAGCGACAGACCTTGCTGCACGTGGAATCGATATTCAAGGGATTTCCCATGTCATCAACTACGAAATTCCGGAAGACCTGGAGTTCTTCATCCACCGTGTAGGCCGTACAGCCCGTGCAGGCAATAAAGGAACGGCGATTACGCTGTACCAGCCGGAGGACGAGGATGCATTGGCGCGAGTTGAAAAAATGGGGATTCCTTTCGTGCAGAAAGATGTGAAGAATGGTGAATGGACGGATCTGAAAGACCGCCATCAACGTAAAAACCGCGTCAAGCATGAAAATGAAATCGACCTGAAGGCCAAGGCATTGGTCCGTAAGCCGAAGAAGGTCAAGCCGGGTTATAAGCGCGCAATGAAATGGGAAATGGACAAAATCAAAAAGCGCGAACGCCGTATCAAAAACCGCGGAAAAAAATAACAAAAGATATTCGATGGAAAAGCCGATTCCCGGCTTTTCTATTTTTTAGGGGGAATGACGAATGCTAATCGGTTCACATGTTTCGATGAGTGGTAAGAAAATGCTGTTGGGTGCCAGTGAAGAGGCCCTTTCCTATGGCGCCAATACATTTATGATCTATACAGGCGCGCCGCAGAATACGCGCCGTAAATCAATCGCCGAATTGAACATCATGAACGGCCTTTTCCATATGAAGGAGCACGGCATGTCGAATATCGTCGTGCACGCACCGTACATCATCAACCTCGGCAATACGACGAAGCCGGAGACGTTCGAGCTCGGTGTCAATTTCCTGCAGGAGGAAATCAAACGTACAGCGGCACTTGAAGCGACGCAAATCGTCCTGCATCCAGGCGCTCACGTCGGGGCAGGGGTGGACGTGGGCATCGCTAGAATCGTAGAGGGGCTCAATGAGGTGCTGACGGATGAAC
This sequence comes from Lysinibacillus sp., assembly GCA_051874195.1. Classification (GTDB taxonomy): domain Bacteria; phylum Bacillota; class Bacilli; order Bacillales_A; family Planococcaceae; genus Lysinibacillus_B. The sequence goes on from JBJEFP010000243.1 coordinate 6,178, forward strand.
AGCCTGTGCAGATTGCCCTAGAGACAATGGCAGGGAAGGGTTCGGAAATCGGCCGCACATTCGACGAGCTGGCCCGCATCATCGACGGCGTCACACATAATGAACGGCTGTCGATCTGCATGGACACTTGCCACGTGCATGATGGAGGCTACAATATTATAGAGGATTTCGACGGTGTGCTGAATGAGTTCGATAAAATCATCGGGCTGGACCGTCTGAAGGTACTGCACATCAACGACTCGAAAAATGTCCGCGGAGCCGCAAAAGACCGCCATGAAAACATCGGCTTTGGTGAAATTGGATTCGACGCACTGAAATACATCGTGCATCATCCACAGCTTACTACTATCCCAAAAATTTTGGAAACGCCTTACGTCGGACCGGATGCCAAAAATAAAAAGGCACCGTACAAAGCGGAAATTGCCATGCTCCGTGATGGCGTATTCCGTCCCGAGGAAATCGAAAGCATGCGGGGGGACAAGGAGGACGTACTCAACGTTCAGTTGTAGTTCAACCTTTTATCATAGAGACCAGGCATATTTGGTGCCTGGTCTTTTGTTTTGGA
>JBJEFP010000244.1:0-3436 GCA_051874195.1 Lysinibacillus sp.
CAGCGATTGCTGTTTCAACTGCAGTCAGAGCTGTTGTTGCAGTAGCAGCAGTTGTTTTTGCAGCTTCTGCGTTGTCAGCAGTAATTGTAGTCAATGCTGGTAATGTACCAACGATTGAAGCTACTTCAGCCTTTAACTCGTCAGCAGTTGGAGCAGCTGTCACTTCTTCGATGATTTCAATTGTTGTGTAAAGGAATTTTGCAAAGTGTGCACGTGACACTTCTTCTTTTGGACGGAAATTTGACACTGTTGAGATACCAAGGTTCACTAACGCTTGGATTTCATCATGATAATCAGCATTCGCTTTGTTTAGGTCAGTTACTTCTTTCTCTTCTACTTCTTCAGCCAATTCCACTAAAGAAACGCCCGCTACTTCTTCAGCAACGCGATCTAATACGACCGCCATGTTTTCGCGAGTAATGTTTTGGTTAGGGTTTAATTTGCCGCCTACACCAGTGAACACACCAGCTTCTTTAACTAACGCAGCGTATTTAGACAATTCTTCATTAGAAGAGGAAACGTCCGAGAAACGTGGGTTAGTAGCCCAGTCAGTCGGTACTGTTGCACCGTTGTCTTCTAACCAGCGTCCCAGCATAATTGCCACTTGGCCACGTGTTAATTTATTCCCAGGTCGGAATGTATTGTCAGTTTCATAACCTTTAATAATGCCTTTTTCTGTTAAAGAGTCAATAAATGGTTTAAATTCGCTGTCCGCCGCCACGTCTTTGAAGTCTGCTGCCGATGCAACTGGTACGATTGCTGATGCTACTAAAGTAGCTGTTGCTGCTGTAGCAACGAATTTCTTATATGATTTCTGTTGGTAACCCATATAAAATTTCCTCCTAATACAAATTGTTAGTAAACACTTTAAAATGTTACCAGTTATTCCACTGATAATAATGAAATTATGTACTAAATCTAGGAAAATATCAAATGAATTTACCAATTGTAACACGACTGTAACATTATTGTATTCAGTTACTATAAAATCCTTTTTTAACTAATTTGACATTTAATAACCATTTATAGTGTGATATTTTTCCATACAATTCCTATTATATATAATAGTTGAAACGCATTGTAATATTATTTTTCCATCAATTGTATCTTTAATCAGGTATTTGTACCTATAAATATAAAGGCACTTCCTTCTATTATAAAAGCAAAAAATTACAACAAAATCATTATATTGAAATAACCATTTTATACCTGTCATTTGTTTAATTATTCCTTTTAATTAAACCCCTTTTCTTATTGAAAATAGTTTTATAAATATAATAAAATGGGTATTAGAAAGGCATCGTAAAAGATTTGAACTCTCGTTTGATCGCACTTACAGATTCAACTTTTACACGGTTGAATGTTTTTCAGCCGCTCTTTCGAAAAGGGAGCAGCAGATTTTGGCCAATCTGTGGGTTCTCTAAAACTTAATGTATTTCTTGGTTAGCCAAAAACTTCTCGGATGCGTCGATCTGGGGGGTTTTTGCTTTTTTCAGATTATTCTTAGCACCTTTACCCTCGTTCCAACGCTTCTACACGAACTTTTCCAACAAAAAAATCCACCGGCACTCTAGATGCCCAATGGATTTCTCATCTTCTATTCCCATCTCATGATATCTTCTTCAATTCATCGACAAAGGCCCGGCGTTTCGGATAGGTTTGCAGCAGATCCTCAATCAGATTGTTCGCTTCCACCTTATATCCCGCCTTTCTCATCGTCTGGATGGAACGGCATACGCCCTGATACGCCTTGCGGTCGGAAGAAAAGTCCGCTGCTTTTGTAATGACGTCGATGAACAACGAGCACGTTTCTTCATAATAATCGCGGTATATATGTGAATAATAGGTCTCCACTCGAGCAGGGTACTCCTTGCAATAATCCAGAATGCGAGCTGTCTGCCGCTCCTCGACAATGAGGGTGGCATAGACAGGGTTATTTACTTTCTTTACATCATTCAATAGATTGTCGCGTTCCAGTGGCCATTCCTCAGGTGAATAGAGCGCCTTCAATTGTGCCAGATAATCGGTTTTCCCAGCGCGTATCAATTCGTGCGCAAGCTTGCGCATCTCCCCTTTATTGCCCAGTTCCTTATGGGCATTGAACGCATAGTCCCTCCATTGATCGGCGATGTGCCTTCCTGCTGAGCCCTGCTTTAGCCCTTCTTCCGTAAGCTCCAGGACCTTTTCATAATCGCCTTGCTCCATGGCTGAGGCGATGACCCGTTCGCGCATCGTAGGATTGTCCAAATTGTCTTCCAGAAATTTTTTGACCTCTTCGTTGTCAGACAGCAGAGAAATCAGCTCAAACTGCAGTTCCATTAATTCATTCTCCATATACGCTGCCCCCCAGCCATCCTTTGGCTTGATAAGGGACTGCAGCAGCTCCTTGAACTTCCCTTGAATATCCCCATCCTTGCATAACGGAAGGCAGGCGCGAAGGAGAGCTATGCGCCATGATGACCAGTCATCCAGATTTGCATTCATCACTTCAGCTGACAGGAGGGTGAACACTTCCTCATATCGGGCTCGATCCCATGCATCTGCTCCCATATCAATGGTCTGCTCGATCAACCCCAGACTTTCCTCAATCGTATATTCAATGTCTCCCGAGGAGTCGTCCGTGTACTGAAAGGCATCGATGGCATAGCTGAAGCATAGTATAGCAAGCTCAAAGGCTGTGAAATAGTCGCCTTCTTCCATGCATTGTTCAATTCGCTGGTGTGTTTTATCAATGCCTTCCATCGCATCTTCCGTCGCACCCCACGCGATAAAGCCCGACCGGCGATCTTTTGAACGTTCAATATGATGGCTGATCAGCTTTTCTGCAGCCGCTACCACATCGTCTACAGGCATCAGCTGCAGCTCGATTTCCTGTAAAAAAGCACGGTGCTGTTTTCCGGCGCCTATGATTAATTCAATCAGCTGCTCCTTCGTCTGTTGCTGCAGCAGCTCCTTCAGCGCCGGCTTTTTCTTTTGGCTCTTCGCTTTCCGCTTGTCTTCCGGCTTATCCAAATCCTCACGAATGGCATAGAGGACCGCCGCTATATGCTTACAGTTCATTTCATAAGGGCAATCGCAGTCCAGATAGTCAGGTTCGCCCTTTGGAGTTAGCGTAACATCGACAATATACAGGGAGCTCCCCTTCACCTCGGCTTGCCAATTCGTTTCACTAATCTGCTCCAGGTCCATTATCTGACCGGATTGATAATAATCATAGCCTCGCGTCAAGATTTTTTGAGAAAAGTACTGTTCAAAAGTAATGCTATTCATCTAGTCACCTTCTTTTTTAGTGTCCGCGTTTGTCATTGCGGTAGAGCGGCCTTCCTTCCCTCCCTATTTCAAGGAAGGCCGCTGCTGGGCTTTTATTGTTTTGTATTATAGCAAACATCCATTCTTCTGTATTGCATTCACGTATTCTCCTATAATCGGGTTCCAC